>NZ_JBFAZJ010000023.1:0-145983 GCF_040681715.1 Streptomyces sp. NPDC051582 | reverse complement strand
ACGATGCCCGGCCCTTCAAGTGGACCAAGACCGCCGACCAGATCCTCGACCGCATCTGCCGCTACTGCGACAGGATCTCCGAACCAGGTCACTAGCAGGCTTAGAGCAGCAGGCATACGGCGATCAGTCGCGGAAGCGTCCCCGCATCAGCCAGGCAGGCCTTGATCGACACGAGTTAGCCCCTGGCCGCACGGTCCTTGAATACGGTTGCGGCCGCGGCGGCGATGCCGTGCTCCAGTGCCCGGTCGCCGACTCGGTCACGCGAACCCATTCGGCTGTCGGTAGGGTGATCACCTCCAGGATCCCGGCCGATCGGAGGACGGTGCAGTGCCCCAACTCGCTCTCTCTGCCTCCTTCTGGGAGGAGTATGAGCAACTGGAGAAGCCCGTACGGGCCGGCGTGCGGAAGGCTATGGCCAAGTTCCAGAAGCTCACCGCTGCCGAGCTGCACGCGGACAAGGGACTGCATCTGGAGTCCGTGGAGAACGCCAGGGACCCCCGGATGCGGACCATCCGCATCACCGCCTACTGGCGGGGCGTCGTGCTCGCACCTGATGACGGCGGGAGCACCTTTCTGCTGGTGAACGTGGTGCAGCACGACAGGGCCTACGGGTGGGCCGCGAAGCGTCTGTTCAGTGTGAACTCGGCCACCCGGGGGCTGGAGGTGCGCAACGTCGAGGCGATCGAGCAAATCGTTCCGCTCCTGGAGCAGGTGGCAGAGCAGGCCCCGCGCCGGCTGTTCGACGAGCACTCCGATACCGTTCTGCGCCACCTGGGCATCGACGACGCGCTGCTGCCTGCCGTGCGCTCGCTGACGGACAGGGCGCAGCTTGAGGCATTCATCCCGGTCTTTCCTGAGGATCAGTGTGAAGTCCTGCTGTACCTGGCCGAAGAAGCAACTCCGGAGGAGGTCTGGACCCTCATAGTCTCGCAGCGCCGGCCAGCGGACGACGCCCCGCTGGACCCCCGCAACGTCTCGGCGGCCATCGCCAACACCACGAGCCGGATCGTCGTCGTGTCCCGGCCTGACGACCTTGAGCGCATGCTGACGGAGCCGTTCGCCGCGTGGCGTGTCTTCCTGCACCCCAGCCAGCGCCGGATCGCCTACCGCGAGTCCTACAGCGGCCCCGTCCAGGTCACCGGCGGCCCCGGCACGGGCAAGACCGTCGTTGCGCTGCACCGGGTCAAGCACCTGCTCGCCTCCGTGGAGCAGGCCAGCAGTCCGCCTGTTCTGCTCACCACCTACACCACTGCCCTGGCCAGCATCCTGCGTGAGAACCTCGCTGTGCTGCTGGACGACCCTGCCGCGCTTGCCCAGGTGCAGGTAGGAACGGTCAACTCCCTTGCTGTCAAGGTGCTGCGAGAGCATGCGGGGCGTGTGCCGTCAGCGATCGACGACCACGACGAGCGGGCGCGCTGGCGGGGGATCGCCAAGCATCTGGGCCTGCCGTGGACCGGTGAGTTCCTGATGCAGGAATACCGGCACGTCATCCTTGCTCAGGACATCCGAACCGAAGCGGAGTACGTCGCCGCTGACCGGCGCGGCAGGGGCAGCTCGCTGCCCCCGGTCAGGCGGCCTCTTGTGTGGCGGGCGGTATCGGACTTCGTCCAGCAGCTCGACGCGGAGGGGCGCAGCACACATCTGCTCTTGTGTGCCGAGGCAGCCCGCGTCCTGCGGGAACGGAGCCAGGGGCCCGGTCTCTACCGGCACCTTGTCGTGGACGAGGCACAGGACCTCCACCCGGCCCAATGGCGTCTGCTGCGGGCCGCGGTGCCCGAAGGGCCGGACGACGTCTTCCTGACGGGCGATCCCCACCAGCGGATCTACGACTCCCGGGTGTCCTTCGCCGCGCTCGGCATCGCCGTGGTGGGGCGCAGCTTCCGGCTGCGCGTCAACTACCGCAATACGGAGGAGATCCTGTGGTGGTCCGGGGGAGTGCTGTCTGGCCAGACCGTTGAGGACCTTTCGGGGGACGGTACGGACGGCGGACTGGCCGGGTACGTGTCGCTCCTGCACGGAGCCCGCCCCGGCGTCCTCGGCCACCTGTCCGAAGAGGCTGAACTCACCGGGCTCGTCGAATGCGTGCGCCAGTGGCTCGCCATGGACGTATCCGCCGAGGAGATCGCGGTGTGCACCCGCTTCCACCAGCTCGGAGCCAAAGCGCAGAGTCGGCTCCGGGCAGCGGGGGTCGAGGCGCTGCTGCTAAAGGACGCCCCCGGTCCCGATGCCCCGGGCGTGCGGATCGCGACGATGCACGCCATGAAGGGCCTGGAGTTCCGCTGCGTGGCGATCCTGGGGGCGGCCCAGAGCGCCTTGCCGCTACTGACAGCGGTGACCCCGGCAGCCGCCGACCCAGTGCAGCACGCGGCCGACATGCTCGCCGAGCGCTGTTTGCTGTTCGTGGCCTGCACCCGGGCGCGCGAAGGACTGTCCGTGAGCTGGAGCGGCGCCCCGAGCCCGTTCCTGACGGGCCTGAACCGCTCCGCTGGAGCGGACCAGGCCTAGGGGGCGCCGGTCGCGAGGTGCTGCGCCGTACCGTTCACGCTCACCGCGGGGTCTGCCACCACGGCCGGCTCGGGGACCGGGGCGACGGAAGGCGCAGCCGTCTCCCGGGCCTTGCTCACAGCAGGCTGCGGGGGCTCGGCGAAGGGCCGCACTGTATGGGCGAGCAGGCGTGTGAGTTGCTCCTGGAGACCGTCTTGGAGCGGTGTGCCGTCCGGGCCGAAGGAGTCGATCTCGCGTTCTGCCAGCACCTTGCCGGTGGCCGCGTGAGTGGCAGTGAAACGCAGGATCCCGCTTTCGTTGTAGCGAAACCGGACCTCGATCCGGTTGCGTGTCGGGTCGTGTTCCGCCATGGGCAGGGGCACCTCGATGGTGGCCAGCGGGAACGCCCGGTCACTGTCGGCGGCGTGCCCGTACTCGCCTTCGATGACGGAGACGCGCACGGAGGAGGCACCCGGCTTGTCGGGCTGGAAGGTGGACGTACCCTCGGCGGGGAGAGTGGCGTTGCGGCGGATGATCTGACGGAAACCGCGCTGCTTTCCCGCGCTCACGGCGGTGCCCAGGTCGTAGCTGGTGACCAGCGAGAAGTCACCGCCGCCGTCCTGGTCGCCGAGGGTGCCGTCCAGCGAGGCCGCGTAGATGGCTGCGCCGCGGGCCACCGCGGTCATGGGGCGGCACAGCCCTGGGTCGACGATGCGGTCATGACCCATGACCGCCCCGAGGGCGTGGCGGACCTGAGGGATCTGTGAGGTGCCGCCGATCAGAAGGACGGAGTCGATGTCCTCAGGGCTGATGTTCAGGTCCTTCAGGGCCTGTTCCACCGGCTGCATGGCCTGGCCGATCAAAGGTGCGACGGCCTGTGCGTACTCCTCCGCCGTGACGGGGACGGCCCGCGCCGCCCTGCCGGAGCCCGGCCCGGGCTCGAAGAGGATCTGGCCGTCCGGCGGTACGTGGGACAGGGCGATCTTGGTCAGCTCGACGTGCCTCCGCCAGTGTCGGCGCTCCGCCTTGGTCAGCGACTCCGGGGCCTTGCCCATCTTGCGCAGCACGAGCTTGGCGAGTTCGCTGTCGAACTCCAGGCCTCCGAGCGCCGTGATGCCGCGTGACGTCTGCTCTTCGAAGAGACCGTCGGCGTACTCGAGGACGGTGACGTCGATGGTCCCTCCGCCCCAGTCGAACACAAGGAACCGGCCGGGGACCGGAACATCGTGGGCGTACGAGATCGCTGCGGCCGTCGGCTCATTGAGCAGCGCTTTGACCTTGATCCCGCTCAGCGCGGCGGCAGCGCGGGTTCGGTAGCGCGCCCCTCCGGTCGCGTTCGCCGGCACCGTGACCACTGCCTCGGTGAGCTCGAGGAGCTGCTCGGCGGCGCCCTCGCGCATGCGACTGAACAGCGAGGCGGCCGCGGCCGTGCTGTGGAAGGCCTCGCCGCCGATCCACACGTGGTGCTCCTCCAATTGGGGGAGCACCTCCAGTTCGTCAGATCCGTCCGGCCGGTCTGCCCCGGACCTTGTGCCCAGCATGCGCTTTACCGCGTCGAGCGGTTCGTTAGTGGCAGTCTTGGCGGCCCACCCGAAGCAGAGCGTCCGCTGGAGGTCGCGCACCGACACGACGGAGGGGAAGATCTGGTCGAACTCCGGCTGCCGCCATAGCGCCGGGAGGTTGCCGCCGTCGATCGGGACCACCTCGGCGGTGTGACCGTTCCACCGGGCCACGACAGAATTGCTCGTACCGAAATCGATGCCGAAGCTCATCGGTAGCTCCCTCCCATGTGCTTGCTGGCTGACGCGTGCAAGGCCGCCCGCCATGACTTCCGAGGCGGTGCGGCAGGCTCGGGGGAGTCTTCGGGGCCTGTGGGAGGGTCCGCGTGCGGTGCGGGCGCCTCGATGGCACCAGCCGGGCCGGAGCCTCCCTTCGGGTTGGGGCTGGGCCCGGGCTCAGCGTCAAGGTGTACTGCTTCGGTACGCGGATCCGGTGCGGACTCAGGCTGCTGGTCGGGCGGGGTGCCGTCGGCGTACGGGGCCCGCCCGGAGGACGGCTGCACGGACACCTGTGCGGACGGCTGCTCCGGCGACGGGCTCTCCTTCACGGCCCGTTCCTTGTGCTGCCGTCGCTTCTGGCCCGGGGCCGGGGTGCAGGCGGCCGCGAGCGGGGCCGGGGGTTCATAGGCGACGCTGAGCCAGCCCCGTTCCACTGGCTTGCCCGATTCACGGTCGGTATAGGCGGGGGCGACGACGGAGTAGACGGGAGGTTCGTCGGCTCCCTGGCGTAGGGCGTCGGCGTCGACCAGGTTGAACAGGGAGAGGTCTCCCGGTTCCGTCACGCGAACCAGTCCGGCCCGGCTGATCTCGCCGTCGATCCGGACACACAGAGCCCTCAGGCTCTCTGCCTGGTGGGCGGTCCGGTCGATGACCGCGAGCTGGGCCAGGTGCATCTGCCGGGTCCGGATGCTCTCCACGACTGCCCCGCGCACCGCCTCGGTGAACTGCGGGAGAACACGCTTGAGCAGCTCCGCACGCAACGCGTTGGCCGCGTCGGGGCCTTGTGTATCCCCGAGAACGGCCGCCAGGCTGTCAGCCATGTCGGAGAGACGCTGCTCCAGTACCGGACGCAAGGCGTCTGTCACGGCTCCCAGGAGGCTGGCCGCGTCCAGCGTTCCGGGAGCGATCTGCGGTGTCCTGCTGTCCGCGGTCCACTGGGACCTCTGGGATCCGCTGGAACGGATCTGCCCATCGGTGGAGTTGCGCCGCTTCGGTGCGCCGGTGCTCCCGTCTGCGCGGTGGCCGGTGCGCCGCGCCTTCTTGCCGCTGCCTTCCGGATGGACGGAGTGCTCGTTCACAGTGCACTGCTCTCTGGATCGCAAGGGGCTACGGGATGCTCGGCAGCCTGGGGGAGGCGGCTGGTCGCCAGGGTGATTATTTCGCGGGCCGCGGCCGCTCGCGCCCACTCCCGGTCAGATTCCGACGGGGGCTCGGTCGCGCGTTCCACTGGTTCGGCTGGCAGACCGAGCCTGTGGCTCACCGCGGTGGGAGCGGCCCAGCGGTGCGGAGCGAGCGGTATCACGAGCCGCTCGGCGTCTCTGTCTTCGCGCTGGGCGGATTCAATTGCGTCCTTGGCCTGGTTGATCCGGACGCACCCGGACTCATCGAGTTCGCGGCGCAGCGCGCGCCACGAACGCTTCCACTCCGTCGAACCGTCCTCAACACCCAGGATGAGGTAGGGATTCACCAGCCGGTCACGGTCGGAGGGCCGGTGTCTTTCGAGGAAGGAGCGGTTGCCCAGGAGCCGGCTGATGGCCGTGTCACCGAGCTCCTGCTGCCTCGGAGGGTGCGACTCCGCGTCGTGGGCAAGACACCGGGCGGCTTCGGCAGGGTCCGCCCTTGCACTCAGGTAGGCGCGGGCGTTCTGAGCCTCCCAGCGAACGGCCTGGGAAGCGAATGCGAGGTGCCCGGTGAGGTCCCAGGCCGCCTGCCGCTGCGCCTCGGCGAGTTCCTGGTCTCCACGGATCTCCGCCCGGTGCAGGTGGCGAAGGGCGCGGAGCAGCCTCCGGACGGCGAGCCAGCCGTAGAACTCCTTGGACTCACTGCGTGCTTCGGGCGCGAGGCGCTCGAGCAGGGGCCACAGGGCCTGGTCTTCGGCGAGATGACGGGAGACCCGGCCGGTCTCGCGTACGGTCCGCAGCTCGTTGAGCAGCCCGCGGACGGCACGCGGAAGTACCGGCCAGTCCTCGTCGACGGCCTGGGCGTCACCCTGCTGCAGTCTCAGCAGCAGGCACCAGGAGTCCGGCCAGTCAGGTCCGGGCTCACTGCCGGGCCTAGCCTCCCGCCGCTGCCGCTCCAGGCGCCAGTTGAGCAGGCTCAGCTCCGCGTCGCTGAGCGCCTCGGGAACGAGACGGGCACGAAGGTAGGCCGCCCGTGGTGAGCCGTCCGGCTCCGGGGCGGCGGTGATCCACTCTTCGTCGATGAAGTCGTCGAGCACCGGGATCGGCAGCACCGACAGGAGCGGCTTCTGGCGGCCGGCCGGGAGCTGGAATTCCTGCACGCGCCGTTCGTCCTGGTAGACCTGCCAAGACGTATCCGGCTCCCCGGGCAAGGCCAGCGGATCATCCTTCAGCAGGGCCCTGGCCCGCGCTGTGGCTACGGGATCCGCGACGGGCAAACCGTGGTCCGCGGCCTCGACGAGCAGCGTCACCGCCTCGAACGGCTCCAGCCGTGCGGCAGCCTCAAGCACCTCCGACGCCAGCCGGAGCGCCGGCATCTCGCGTAGTTCCGGCGACCCGGGTGCGGGCGCCGGGAGGACCCGGCGGGCGAGCATGAGGGCCCGGTCCCAGGCCTCCTGGCCGGCGAACCCTGTGGGGACCAGCAGGTCCGCGGCTGGCACCTGGACAGGGGCGCCCCCGTCCGTTCCCGCGGCAGGGGACTGGGCAGCACCCTCCGCTGCCCGGGCGGGGGAGGAGCGCATGACGGCCGGACGCTCCCCGCGGGCACGCGCGGCCTGCAGCGCGATGCGGCGCGCGAGCTCGCGCTGCCTCAGGGCCTCCAGGGCCTCAGACGGATCCGGACCGTGGCTGAGGCTGATCCCGGTGCCCATCAGAAGTCCTCCGCGAACCGGCGGACCTGGTCGATCACTGCGGCGGGGGTCCGGTCGAGGCAGTACGCGTCGACGAATGCGATCCTCTCGGCGAGCCCCGCGGACAGCACGTCTCGGCTCAGCTGCTGGAGCCGCTTCGCCTGGACCTCCTCCGCCGCGGCCTCCAGCGGGTGCTTCACGGCGACGGCGACCGGCTCCCCACTGAAATCGGACGTGTGCAGGCAGACCAAGCCGCTGGGCGTTTCGACCGGCCGTACGGCCGCGTCCTCCTTCGCCCACCCGCTTAGGAGCTCCGCGTGCAGGCCTAGGTCGAGCTGCAGTTCCCGTCCGCGCAGCGCGTCCAGGAGGTCACGTGAGAGGCGCCAGTCGAGGAGCGGGTGCAGCCGCATGTTCGAGTAGTCGCGCAGGCAGGCGTAGCAGGAACTGCTGCAGTTCTCGGTGTGCCGCCGGTCCGCCCCGAGCTGGCTCAGATAGGTGTCCACGGCTCCGAGGAACCCGTCGATGTGTGCGGCCGACCCGAGGTGGGTGCTGAAGCCGGCCCCGTTGTCGAGACTGTCGGCCAGGTACGCCATCACGGGCGCCGCGACCGGGGCGTCCGAGCCGTGGATGCCGCTGAGCAGTTCCTCGGGCTGGACGTCGAGGTGGGGTGCGGCGGCGCGGCGGAGCAGCGCCGCCAGCGAGTACCAGGCCGCCCGTCGCCCGTGGTAGGCGTCGGCGAAACCGCTGGGCTGTCCGGACCTGGAGATGTCGAAGCGCAGCCCCCGGTCCTCGTCCACTGCGGCCTTCGCGCCGACGAAGAACATGTCGGTGTGCTGGGTCGCACCGAGGGCGGTCTCCAGGTCCGCGTCCGCCGACTGGCTCTCCAGGTGCCAGTAGCCCTTCCAGGGAGCTTTCCCCTTGCGGAAGCGGAAGAGCTTGCCGCCGTTGGTGTTGACGATGTACCGGTACCCGCTGCCGCTGTGGGCGACGAGCCAGTCGTCGGACGTCCGCACCACACGGGGTGCGGTTCTCTCCAGGTCGGCAGCCGTGCGGGTGCTGGTCGTGCCGCCTCCCCAGTCGCGTGTGCCGTCGTAGTCCCGGGGAGTCCCCGAGGCGGAGAAGCCCGCCGGTTCGCGGAAGGGGACGAGGCGGTAGTTTTTGCCCTCCGCTCCGCAGGCCGGGCAGTCCCCTACCTTGTCCGCGGCTTCGGGAGCCGGATCGACGTGAGCGCAGATGCGGCACATGGCCACGAGCTGCTCCGGACCGAACGGCTCCTCGGCGGCGTACACGCTGCGGGCGCCGGGAGACAGAGCGACCACGCCGTCGGACCGCAGCAGCCGCCCGTCCTGCGGTGTTTCGCTGCCGGGCGCGAACTTGCTGAGGGCCACTGCCAGGTCGCGGTTGACCGAGTCAGCCGGCGGCCAGGGGAAGGTCTTTTTGGGCACGCTCCGGAACAGCAGCCGGGCGCGTGTAGGGAAACCGAACATCGGCAGGAGCCCGGCCTCGGCCAGCCGCTGGCTCAGCTCGGCGTGCCCCACGCTTCTGGCAGCCACGTCTTCGATCTCTTCGAGGAGTTCGGCGATGCAGGCGACCGGGTCGGCGGAGGCTACCGGCTCGGGAGTGTGTGACTGGAGCGCGGCAGCCGCCGCCTGGATCCGGTCCGGGTGGTCCAGGATCCAGCGTCTGACCATCTCCTGATGCGCAGGCCAGTCCGCGGACAGGCCGAACTGGCCGTGCACGTTACTGGTCAGCGGGGGTGCGTCCCGGGTGCTGGACTGCGGGACCGCTTCGAAGGCCTGGCGCAGGACCTCACCCAGGAGCACGCGCCGGAAGACGGACGGCATGCCCAGCGCCAGGTAGGGCGGCGGGGTCGGGTCGTTGGTGATGGCCTCGGGACGGGCGAAGTAGTGCTCGTCGTGGCTGCGCCCGCGGCAGACCGTGAGCGCGATCGCCACCGGGGTCGTACGCCGGCCGGCCCGGCCCACGCGCTGCTGGTAGTTGAAGCGGGTGGGGGGCATGTTCGCCATGAGGACGGTGTTGAGGGGGCCGACGTCCACACCGGCCTCCATGGTCGTGGTCACGGAGAGCAGTTCGAGTCCGTCAGCGGCGGGGACGTCGTCCTCGCCGAGGAAGACATCCTGGAACACGCTCTGGCGGCGCTGGGCCTCCAGCCGGTCGGTCTGTCCGGTGAGTTCGGCCGTGCGCAGGGCGAAGTCGCCCGTGCCGTGGGCCGCCTTCCACGCGTAGTAGTCGTCCTCGAGGGCTCCGGTGAACTCCTGACCGGCTGGCAGCGGAGTGCAGCACTTCGTGCACAGGCCCACGCCGGGGTGCAGGTGCGGGCGCCGGCAGCTGGTGCAGGTCCACACCCTGCCGCCACCCGTGCGGAGGGCCACCTTCTCGGGGTTGACCAGGTACTCCACGACGGCGTCCTTCCAGACGCCGAGCACGCGGTCCTTGACGCTCTCCAGATCCGTGCCCTCGCGTTCAGCCACCTGCTTCCAGAAGCGCTTCAGCGGGGCCGGAGGGTTCTGCAGCGCGGCCCTCACCCGGTGGAAGCGGCGCATCTGGCCGAGGATGCGCAGGCTCGCGCGTGCAACCGCCTCATTGCTCCCGGTCGGTACCTCGACAGGCGACCGGTCGTCCTGGAGACAGAGCCAGCCCAGGCCGAGGGACTCGAAGTCGCGGCCCGCACTGGAGAACAGGCTGGAGAGGAACTCGGTCCGCAGCCGCTCGCGCACCTTCTCCAGCAGCTCCTGATGGGCCTGGGTCACGGCGACGGACTCGCGGTCCCGCTTCCAGTTGTAGAGCGCGGTCCAGTTCTGCCCGGTGGAGGTCTGCTGGAGGGAGGCGGAAGGGCCGCCCGGGTTCGTCCCGTACCGGAGCAGCAGGCCCTCCAGATCTCCGGAGAGGGTGTCGAGGGACGGCAGCGCGGCGAAACGGCTTTCGAGTTCCGGCAGCAGGTCCGGTTCGGCATCGAGGTCGTCGGTGAGGATGGCCTTCAGCTTGCCGAAATCAGCCGGCCCGCGCTCGCGCAGCCGGATCATGGCCCCCCGTGCCTCTTCCTTGTCCACTGTCTCGTGTGCGTAGTAGGACTTCACCAGCTGGAGGTCGGCGTAAGGATCGCCCTGCTCCCGGACCGCCTTGGCGCTGAGCAGGCGCAAAAGGTCCTGGTAGTGCCTCAGGGCCAGGCCGCTGGCGAGCTCCGAGGCGTCGTCGCGGCTGTCGGAGAAGGCGATCGCCTTGCGCTGCCCGGGCGGCAGGTGGCCCAGGACCTCCGTAGCCAGCACCTGGTTGATCTTGTCGAAACCGGTCCGCATACGGCGGACCGGGGCGCTGCGCAGCCTCGCCGACGATTCCAGGGGGATGTGGCGCCCGTCCCGGTCCCGCCTGATTTCCCAGTCGTCACCGCAGGCAGGGCAGCGGGTGGGGAACGGCCGCAGCCGTGCCGGATCGAGGACCGGCTGCCGGGTCTCCTTGTCCTCGGGGACGGAGATGTGGAAGGACCAGCCCGTGTGGTTCACGTCCTTGTTGTTCAGGCGCCCGGTGGCCGACTGGTACTCGCTGCGGCGGAACTCGAAGCTCACGCTGGGCCCGCCGTTGGACAGGGCCGCGGTCCAGCCGGGGTCGTCCAGTCCCAGCCCCTTCGTCCGGGGCCAGTAGACGATGTAGTTCGCCGCCGTGGGCACGCCGCTGACCTCGTCCGGCAACAGGTCGAGCTCGGGGAAGTCGGTGTGCAGCGCGCCGGTGAACTTCCGGCCCCGGGTGTCGTCCGGGCTGGCGTAGCCGCCCAGCATCAGGTCGCCGCAGGTCTGGCAGTACAGGAGTTCCAGCACCCGCGCCCCGCATCCGCAACGGGATGAAGGCTCGGCGAAGAGACGGCCGACCCGGCGCTCGGGGCCAGCGTCCGCCGGTACCTCCGGGCACTGCGGGTCCGAGCAGGCCCAGATCCCGCCGATGTTGCGGAAGAAGAGGTGCGCGCGGAGCTTCGGCAGGTCTGGGTCCTCGGCCGTGCCCAGGACGCGCAGGGCGCCGTGCAGCGCGGCCTCCCCCTGTTCGGGTGTGGCGCTCCCGGGGAACAGCTGCCGGGCCAGCGCGGAGGTGGACAGCGCCCGGGGCACCCCGCCCGGGGACAGGGTGTGCGGGATCGCCGCGCCGAGCCCGGTGGCATCGGCAAGGCCACGGGCCTGATCGCGGGACAGCTCCTGCCCAGCGGCAGCGGCGAGCACGGACGCGTGCGGGCTCAGATCGGTGCTGCCGCGCTTGGGAAGCAGCGCCGTACCCGGGATGATCACGCGACGGGAGCGGGGGAGCGCGAAGAACTCCTCGAGGAAGGCGTCGTCGCGGCCGTCCTCCAGCGATGCGGAAGCGGCCAGGACGCGGAACTTCTCCGGAGCGTGGTCCAGACCGAGCCGGTGACGCAAGTTGCGCAGCAGGTACGCCACCTCGGTCCCGGCGGTGCCGCGGTACATGTGGAGCTCGTCGAGGATCAGCGTGAAGCGGGCCCCGGGCGTGCTCTCCAGCCATCTGCGGGTGGCGTTGAACAGCGCCTTCTCCTGAGGGCGCAGCAGCATGATGTTCAGCATGGAGTAGTTGGTGACCATGATGTCCGGTGCGGCCGCCTGCATGTCCCAGCGGCTGTGCATCTCGGCCCCGCCGAGGCGCGGGATGAAGGCCTGGACCCGCGCGTCGGCGCGTTCCTGGCGCTGGTGCACAATACGCAGGTATTCGCGCAGCCTGGCCAGTCCCGGCTTGGATTCGCTGCTGCCCGCTACCGGTGTGGCCCCCGTGTAGCGGCCGAAGTAGAAACGGTGGCCCTTGCGGTGGTCATCCAGCCACTTGCGGGACCCGTCACCGTCCAGCGCCCGGCGCAGGCGCACGAGCTGGTCGTCCGCCAGGGCGTTGGTCGGGTACAGGACCAGGGCCCGCATCGCGGCGGGATGCCCGTCCTCCCGGGTCCGGCTGTGTTCGTAGCCCCCGTCGCCCTGCCACCACATGCTCGGTTCGGACCGGGTGCCGGTCCACGTCGCCGACTCGGCCACCAGATCAGCGAGGACCGGGAGCAGGAACGCCTCGGTCTTGCCGGATCCGGTGCCGGCGGTAACGACGAAGTCCTTGCCGTCCCGGCAGGCCGCGACCAGGGCATCGTGCTGGTGCCGGTACAGGCTGTCCACCCCGTCGGGCAGGGCGAACTGCGAGAAGGCTGCCGCGTCCGGGTGCGTGCCGGCCGCGGCGAACGACTCCTCGACGCTCATCCCGCTGGACGCGTACTGGGGCCGCAGTTCGATCAGGGGTTCGCGCCAGGTGCCGTTGTCGCGGTCCAGGAGCATTCGCCTCTCCGCCATGACGGAGGCGTCGTCCACACCGAAGGGCGTGTCGTAGTAGCGGAAGAGTGCCCGGCGCAGGTCGTTGAAGGTCCCGATGATGTCATGGGGGCCGACTGCGCCTGCGGCTGCGGAGTCCCGGTCTTCGGCGTTCACTTGGCCCTCCCAGTGGCGGCGGCCGCGGGCTGCGGCAGGACTTCGAGGTTCTGCAGCAGCGAGGCGGCGATCGCCTCGGCCAGGACGCGCGGAACGTTGTCGTAGGCCAGGGTCTCCCCATGGGCTCCGGTCTGCGGCGGAAGCCCGGTGCACAGCACGGCCGCCCTCTGGTGCAGCGGCGGCATCGGGGCGCCCCGGTCGACGAAGAGACATCCGCAGGCGGACCGGCCAGCAGCCGGTTCCGCGCGCCAGCGCACCGCGTTCTCGCGGTGGCGGGCGAGCTCCAGATATACGCCGGTCTCCCGCTCCGTCCTATAGAAGACGCCGTTCCGGCGGGCCCGCACCAAGCGTGCGTTATCGGCACCCCGCCAGCGGTACAGGCCGTCCTCACGCGCTGCGGCGACCGGTTCGAAGCGCCGTTTGCCGATGTCGTACTGCTCCAGGGAGTTCATCCCGGAGCCGCCCGGCGGCGCGGCCTCCGGGCCGACTGCGGTGCGGGGCAGGAGATCCGTGAGCTGCCGCGCCGCACAGGGGACGAAGCGGGCGCCGAGTCGCTGGGCGGTCTCCGGAAGGAGCTCCGGGTCGTCGTACTGGACCAGCAGGGTGTCGGGCAGCGGTACCGCACCGTCGCGCGATTTGTCGGGGACCGTGAGGAGTTCGAGCCAGTCCTCCGCGGCGCGCTGCAGCTGGCCGCTGGCCGCTGCCGAGCGTGCACCCGTGATGAGAGCTAGCCCGTCCGCGTGTGGCAGGCGAGTGAGGACCAGCGGGGCGGCGGACCACTGGTCCACCCGCAGGTCGAGATCGAGGAAGCCCATGGCGGAGGCCGTACGCAGCCAGTCCCAGTGGGCGTATTCTGTCAGCCTGAGCCCGTACGACTGGGCCGTTCCGCGGATGCCCTGACGCAGCTCGGCCGCCCTTCCGCCGCCGCGCTCAGCTGCCCATCGCAGCAGTACGCCGCCGACCCCCGTGGTGTTCAACGTTCCAGCTCCTTCGCCGCCCGTACGTAGGCGGTCCAGAGCGGATCCGCCGATGCCTCCTGCGCGGTCAGTACGGCCGAGGCCCAGATACGGGCCCGGGCGGAAGAGCCGGGCTGCGGCAGCCCAGGGCTGACCGGCTGTGCACGCCACCGCCCGGCACGGCGTTCCAACAGCCAGCCGTCCACATCGAAGAGGTTCACCTCGAAGAAGAGCGGGTCGGCGACGCCTGGCAGCCGCTCGGCCCACCAGGCGGGGGGCTCTGGGCAGCTGATGTTCCACAGCCGGCCGTCGGACGCCGCGAACAGGCGCTGGTCGGAGCCGCGCCGGCATAGCACTGTGCGGTGTAGGGCGGAACCGTCCTGAGCCGTGATGTCCGCGCCCACTACGGCCGGGGCGGCCCCGGCCAGCACGGCCGGGTAGGCCGCGGCCACTCCGTCCGCCGCGACCGCGAAGCCGCACACTTGGGGCGCGGCCGGGGGAATCGGCGCCGACTCGGCCGTGGTGAAGCTGACTTCGGAGAGTTCGGCACTGATCGTGTGCTGGCCCGGCATCAGCCCCAGCCCGGCCAGCGGGACAGGAAGGCCGAGTGCGGAGGGCTCCCGGAACTCAGGGCGCTCCGAGCCGTCCAGCAGCAGATCCCCCTCCGTGGCGTCGGGCATGACCACGGAGGGTTCGGCCCCCGTGAGGAAGAGCTGCGGGTCCAGACCGGGGGCGAGGCGCAGCCCGCCCTCCAACCGCAGCTTGAACTGGGGGCTGGGGTGCAGTGATCCCACCGTGCCCTGGACCTCGTGCAGGGCCTTGCGCAGTGTCAGGGCATCGTCGAAGAGCACCGGGCGGTGCAGGGACCAGCCCTCCGGCATCCACGCGAGCTGGGACCCTTCCTGACGGCGGCCCGCCGACGCAGCACGGTCGAGCAGGCGCTGCACGTCCGAGCGGGCTTCGGGCGCAGCGAGCACCACGTGCTGCTCACCCGGGATGAAGCCGTCCGCGCTGGCCCAGACGCCCAGCACGTCATTGCGTGCGAGCACGAGCACCGAAACGGGCGGGCGGCTGAGTATGAGGTCCTGCCCACGGATCCGTACGCCCTCCTTCAGGCCGCTGGCACCGGGAGCGGTCAATCCGCCGACGGAGTAGTAGGCGGTATCACCGAGGCGGTTGAGCACGACGTCGTCCGGCAGGACCATACGGGCGGCATCGGCGCTGGAACTCCGCGCCACCCAGCTGAGCCGTCCGGCGTCGAGCTGTACCAGGAGTTCGGCACGGGGCAGCCCGGTTGGAACGAGTTCCGCCGATCCGTCCCACGTCGCGGCGTAGTTGCCGAGCAGCCGTGCGATGAGCGGACGGAACTCCTCTTCTTCGGCCGCCCGGCGGAAACCGGAGGAGAACCGCTGCTCCCAGTGACGGATCTCCAGGGCGCCCAGCAGGGCGTCACCGGGCAGCGGCCAGATATCCCCGTTGTAGTTGCGCAACGCGGTGAAGATGTCAGGCAGCTGGCTACGGTCCCTGCCACTGAGCAGCGCCTGGGACAGCGCGAAGCCGATCCTGCCGCGGTTGGGCGGAAGGTCGCGCGGAGAGGGGATCGTGCACAGGCCCCGGGCACCGCCCTGGCTGTGCTGCCAGGAAGCGAGGACCTGCCACATCCGGGAAACCGGCTCGTAGTTAGAGCTGCGCAGCAGACCGGTGTCACCGGTCAGCAACTCGGAGAAGCGGGCGTGGTACGCGCTGGCCCGGTGGTGCTGGTCGTGCACCATTCTCGTGGCGGCCAGGACGGAACAGGCCAGAAGAGGCAGGAAGGCGGGAACGCCGTCGCGGTCCTGGCGGCGCACACGCCACCGGTGGTTCTCGATCTCGGCGTAGGGGTCGGGTCCTGCCGCCCGTATGGCCAGGCCGACCGACTCGGCCAGCGGCACTTCGATACCGCCGCGGCGCATGAGCTCCTGTTCCACATCGCCGTCGATATAGAGCAGGGTCGGGTGACCCGCGTGCTGCGGTCCGAAGAACTCGTCCGCGAGCACCCGCTGCCACGCCTGGTAGGAGAGATCCACTCTGTTCCCATGGAGAGGTTGTCACTGCCTGAAGAGGACGTCACGGCATCACGCGAAAGGCGGGGGGCGGGCGGGGAATCCAGCGGCGCCCTGGCACAGGGATCCGTCGGCGTGTTCGCGGTGGTGTACCGACCAGTGCGCACGCCTGCTTGGCTTTGTCGTGAGCCGTCGCCCGACCAACCGAAAAGACACGCTCGTGGCGCCGTCCGTTCAAGAGGTACTCATGCTTGCCATGAAGCAGTATGACCATACACGCCCCCGTATGGTGCCAGAGTCCTTAGAGGTGGCAGTCGCCTTCGTGGGGCGACGGCTTGACGAACCACTTCGATTCTCTCCCTCGGCTCCGTTCCGTCTGCCAGGCTCGGACACGTGACGTACGTAGTGACCGTAGACATCTGCATCTCGGAGGGAACTCCGGAGATGGACCCGCTGCAGCGTGCCGGGGCCGTCGCGCTGATCGAGAGCGGCTTCGCCTCGGTCGACGGCATCGACGGGCCGGACGGCATGGAGGTCGAACTCCTCGACACGATCGTGGGCGTGTATCCGGGCGGGGCACTGCTCAAGGTGTTCGTCGACGCAGAGGCGCTGGAATTCGCGGAGGACGCCGTCCGGGACGTCGTGAGCGAAGTGCTTCGGCGCTCCGAGCTGCTCGCGGATTGGACGGTCGAGCGGTGCGAAGTCGAACTGCACCCTGAGCTCACCCAGGAGAGCCTCGCCGCCGCCGACGGCCCGGACGGCCCGCCGGACGACCCCGCGGCCCGCAAAGCCCGTCATGCTGAGCCGCCCGCAGCAGCCGAAGGAGGCGAGTGCGACGCGCAAGCGAAGGCCGAGGAAGTGCGCGCCCGGATGCTCGTGCTGGCGGACGAGCTGCGTTCCTTTCCACCAGTGATGTTCGGTGTGCGGGACGACCCCGGGGAGGAGGACGGCGACGACTACGGCTTCGCAGTCGCGCCCGAGGACGCCATGCTGGCCGCCGGCGCACTGATCTACGCCACCGACGTCTTGATCGACGAGCTGTTCGAGGACGTGCACACGCTGGAGCAGGAGGGAAGCAACGTAGGGGATTGCGACGGCCCTCTGTGGCACCTGGAGGACCTGCCCGAGAGGTACGTCCTCCAGTACGACACCCGATTCGCCCGCCGCTTCCTGGTGACCGTGATCGCCATGACCACCCGCTTCACCAACGGCAGTTTCGACCGGTTGAGTTGCGTCGCAGAGGAACTTGCCCTGAGGCTGCTCTTGAGCCAGACGACCGTCACGCTGGAGTTGTTCGGGTTGCTCGACGACGGAGTCTCGAACGCTCTAGAAGCCTTCGCCGACAACGTCTACGAGGACATGGACCACGAGTGGCTGTACGACGGTTCGATGGACGGGATCGACGAGGGCGCGGTGGGATCGGCCCTCGGCACTGCACCCATGGCGTTCGGCGCCTGGTTCACACCGTTCAACCCCGGTAGGCCCGTGCACCCATCGGCCGCAGACGAACCGGACACGGCCGCAGTGTGATCCGCCCCGTTCCCTGATGCGACGGAAGCACGGCGGACGCGGAGGTGCTGTTCGGACCGATCGAAGTGGCCCCACCAGGTCACGTCACTTCGCCGTGCCCTGGCCCCCCAGACGTAGGGCCCGCACTGCTCGGCACGGTGCCCGAGTACGTATCCGAGGGCCTCGTCCTCTCTCAGGGCCGCACCTGACGTCCCGCACCTATGGAGCTTGCCGGTGCCCGGCAGTGCTCCAGCCCCGCTGTCACCTCAGCCCGGTCGGGGCCGTCCTCGGTCACCAGTAGTTCCCCGGCCGCCACCATGGCCGCCCAGAAGTCGGGGGGCGAGCCCCGCCCGTCCCGGAACCGCGTTTTCGCGAAGTACACGAAGAGGTTCGTGAGTTCCCCGCTACGGAACCACGCGAGGAGGCTGCCGGGGAAGCCGCCGCGGGCGCCGGCTGCAGTCCCCAAAAGGTCGCGGATCCGCTCCTGGTGAGCGTCCAGCACCCCGTCCACGACGAACACGTCCACGAAGGCCATAACCGAGGCGACGAGGTCGTCCTCGCCCACCGCGAACTCCTCGAAGAGGGGTCGAGCCTCGCGGATTCGGGCTTCGGCGTCAGTCCGGGGGACTCCGAGGGCCAGACACATGACCAAGGCGGAGGCCCCCCAGCCGCAGCTGCGCGCGGCCAGTGCGACGAAGACCTCTTCGGCGTTCCGTCCGACGGCCAGCATCGCGCGGGCCTCCAGGATCAGTTCGTCCTCGTCTTCCTCATGACTCATGGCCAGAGGCTACAGAGGCGCTCGAATGCGGCGAGGGCGGTCCGGGGCGCGGGCGAATGTCCGCAATCGACCGCGCTGGGTTCAGCGGCAGAGGTCCATGATGGTGTCGTCGAAGTCGGGGAACTCTTGGGTCGCCAGCTTGATCGCGGCTGCCGCCGACCGGTGCTGGTGCGGTGCGAATCCTTGGGCGATGGCTGCCAGCTCCGGATTGGGGTGGGCCTGCCAGTCGGGCTCGTAGGAGGTGGCGGCTTCCCAGGGGCCGAAGCCGTCGGCCAGTAGCCACAGGAAGTCGCCCAGGTCGCGTGCTACGACGCCGGTCTCGCCCTCCGAGCCGAGGAAGACGATGGGCTGGTCGGCCAGAGGGCGGTTCGGGCGGATGAGCCAGATCGCCGCGTACCCGCCCGTGCCGTCCTGCCCGAACACCCGGAAGTCGTTGCCGTCCAGTTCGCTGTTCCCCGTCCACGCCTGAAACCAGTCGGTGGTCTCGGCAGCGGACAGGAAGGCCGGGAAGGGTTCGAAGTCGACCCCGGTCTTCCCATCGGCGTAGTCGAATCGAACGGTCATCGCGGTGGCGAGCGCGGCGGGGAACTGTCGGTCATCGGTGGGCTTCACGGAGACAGGCTAGACAGGGGGTCGGACATCGACGCCCCACGGGCAGGGTCGTTGGAGGACTGCCGGCTTGTAGTCGTCGGGGGAGACAGGACAGGCCTGGTCGCAACAACGGGTGGCACAGCATCTGCTGTGCCACCCGTTGTCGTTACCCTCCGCAATCGCGTGCCGTCGAAGGTGGTCGGCGGTGCGGGAGAGCTGGCCCCAAGGTCCGGGGAGCGCCCGACATGGGTGGGCTGCGGATTCTCCCCAGATTCTCCCCGGGGGTCCTGCGGGCCAATTCTTTGCGTTCGCAAGAGCTAAGTTGATCAACGGCGCTGGTGTGCGGTCTACAGCCAGTCGCGCTTCTTGAAGATGACGTACAGGCTCACGCAGACCACTGCCATCAGCAGGATCGCGAAGGGGTAGCCGCCTGCCCATTTCAGTTCCGGCATGTCCTCGAAGTTCATGCCATAGATGGTTCCCACGAGTGTGGGTGCAAAGAGGATGGCGGCCCAGGAGGAGATCTTCTTGATCTCCTCGTTCTGTTCGAAGCCGGCTTCGGCCAGGGCTCGCATTTCGGCGTTCTGTTGTTGGGAGACCAGGGTGGCGTTGACCGTCAGGATTTCGGTCAGGGCCTGGCGGAAGCCGTCCACGCGTTCGCTGGTGTGGGTCACGTGGTCGGCCACGTCGCGGAGGTAGCGCTGGAGCTCCTCTTCCGTGCCGTACTTCGCGAAGCCCGCCATCAGGGCGTGGAGCATGCCGACCAGGGGGCGGGTGGCGCGTTGGAACTCGACCATCTCGCGGGAGAGTTCGTAGATGCGGCGCGAGACCTCCGGGTCGCCGCGGAAGACCTCCGTCTCGATCTCGTCCATGTCGTTCTGGACGCCCGCGACGACGGGGGCGTAGCCGTCGACCACCGCGTCGAGGATCGCGTACAGCGCCGCCTCGGGGCCGAGGTCGAGGAGTTCCGGGGTCTCCTCCATGCGGCGGCGGACCGCGGAGAGGTCGGGGGCGGCGCCGTGGCGGACCGTGATCAGGAAGTCCGGGCCGAGGAAGACGTGCAGCTCGCCGAATTCGACCTCCTCCGAAGCGTCGAGGTAGCGCGCCGCGCGCAGGACGACGAAGAGGGTGTCGCCGTAGCGCTCCAGCTTGGGGCGCTGGTGGGCCTCCAGGGCGTCCTCGACCGCGAGCTCGTGGAGGTTGAACTCGGCGGCCAGTGAGTGGAGCTCCGGTTCGGTCGGGCGGTGCAGGCCGATCCAGGCCATGCCGTCGGGCTCCTCACGCAGCCGGCGGAACGTCTCCGCGAGGGTCGCGGGGGAGGCGATGCGCCGGCCGTCGCGGTAGACGGCGGAGTCGATCACGCTGCGGTGGTCCGGGGGAGCGGCCGAGGCCGGTGCGGGCCGCGGGTCGGCCGGCCGGGAGGCGGGGGGCGCGGCGGGCGGGGGCGCGGGGCGGCGCCAGCCGGTCCGCTTCCCGGAGGGCGCGGGGCGGCGGTGTCGGTGGTCCGGGCGCTCCGGCATCGCAGGTCAGCTCCCCCAGTCGGACATCTTTACGGTCGGCAACGGGAAGGATATCGGAAGGGGTAGGAGGGTTCGGGAGGGTATGGGCAAGTCTGTGGCTGCTTCTGCCCCGCCCATTGCGGACTGAATCCGTCCGCGAGTGCGGGTAGCTTGCCTGCATGGGCTCCGTACTCGACACCCGTTCACTGAACCGTGCCACGCTCGCGCGCCAACTGCTCCTGAGCCGCGCCGCGCTCAGCGCCGAGGAAGCCGTCGCGCACCTGCTCGGGCTCCAGGCGCAGAACGTGAAACCGCCGTACTTCCAGCTGCACGCCCGGCTCGAAGGGTTCCGCCCCGACGCGCTCGCGCAGCTGATGGAGTCCCGCAAGGTGGTCCGGATGGTCACCATGCGGTCCACCATCCACACCCATACCGCTCACGACGCGCTGACCCTGCGCCCACTGGTCCAGCCCGCCCGCGACCGGGAGGTGGGCGCCTTCCGCAAGGGCCTCGCCGGAGTGGACCTGGAGCGGCTCGGCGAGCTCGCCCGTACCTTCGTCGAGGCCGAACCCCGCACGATGGGCGAGATCCGCGAGGAGCTGCTCGCCTACTGGCCGGGCGCCGACCCGCAGTCCCTGTCCGTCGCCGCGCGCTGCCGGCTGCCGCTCGTCCAGGTCACGCCGCGCGGGGTCTGGGGGCGCAGCGGGCAGGTACGGCTCACCACCCTGGAGCAGTGGCTCGGACGGCCGCCGGGCGAAGGGCCGCCGCCGCACGCCGTCGACGACGCCGTCCTGCGTTACCTCGGCGCCTTCGGACCCGCCTCCGTCAAGGACATGCAGACCTGGGCCGGACTCACCCGGCTGCGCGAGGTCTTCGAGCGGCTGCGACCCCGGCTGGCGGCCTTCCGCGACGAGAACGGCGTCGAGCTGTTCGACCTGCCCGACGCGCCCCGCCCCGACGCCGGCACCCCGGCCCCGCCCCGCTTCCTCCCGGAGTTCGACAACCTGCTGCTCTCCCACGCCGACCGCACCCGCGTGGTCCCGGCCGAGCTCAAGGGGCGCACCTGGACGGGGAACCAGGCCCACCGCACCCTCCTCGTGGACGGCTTCGTCGCCGGGCTGTGGCGGTGGGAGGACAAGGGGGAGGAGGCGTCGATCGCCGTCGAGCTGTTCGGGAGGGTCTCGAAGGGGCAGAAGGAGGAGATCGTCGCCGAAGGGGAGCGCATGATCACCGAGATGGGCGAGACCGGGGGGACCGGCCGGCGTCCCTCCGTGCGCTTCGGGTCAATCCACGGCTGACGCCGCTCTGGTGGGGCGTACGGGCGGCACGGCACGATGCCTTCCATGACGCACAACACCGGCGCCACCGCCGCGTTCCTGGCCGCACGCGATTTCCTGCTCGAACGCCGCGGGGACTACGAAGCCGCCCACGCCGGATTCACCTGGCCCCGCCCCGAGCGCTTCAACTGGGCCCTGGACTGGTTCGACCGCATCGCCGACGGCAACGGCGCCGACGCCCTGCGCATCGTGGAGGAGGACGGCACCAGCCGGTCCGTCTCCTTCGCGGAGCTGTCCGTGCGGTCCGCCTCCGCCGCCAACTGGCTGCGCGACCAGGGCGTCGCGGCCGGCGACCGGGTCCTGGTCATGCTCGGCAACCAGCGCGAGCTGTGGGAGGTCATGCTCGGCGCGATGAAGCTCCGCGCCGTCGTCATCCCCGCCACCCCCCTGCTCGGCGCGGCGGACCTGCGCGACCGCATCGAGCGCGGCAACGTACGCCACGTCATCGTGCGCGCCGAGGACACCGGCAAGTTCGACGAGGTCCCCGGAACCTACACCCGCATCGCCGCCGGAGCGGACGTACCCACCGGATGGCGGCGGCTGGAGGACATGTACGCCACCGACCCCCACTTCAGCCCGGACGGCGAGACCCTGGCCACCGACCCGCTGATGCTGTACTTCACCTCAGGCACCACCGCCCGCCCCAAGCTGGTCGAGCACACGCACGCCTCGTACCCCATCGGGCACCTCTCCACCATGTACTGGCTCGGCCTGCGCCCCGGCGACGTGCACCTCAACATCGCCTCGCCCGGCTGGGCCAAGCACGCCTGGTCCAACCTCTTCGCCCCGTGGAACGCCGGCGCCACCGTCTTCGTCCACAACTACGCCCGCTTCGACGCCGAGCGCCTGATGGCGGAGATGGACCGGCACGGCGTGAGCACCTTCTGCGCCCCGCCCACGGTGTGGCGGATGCTGATCCAGTCCGACCTCACCAAGCTGCGCACCCCGCCCCGCGAAGCCGTCGCCGCGGGCGAGCCGCTCAACCCCGAGGTCATCGAGAAGGTCCGCGAGGCCTGGGGCGTCACCATCCGCGACGGGTTCGGCCAGACCGAGACCACGCTCCAGATCGGCAACTTCCCCGGCGTCCCCGTCAAGCCCGGCTCGATGGGGCGTCCGGCGCCCGGGTACGAGATCGTGCTGCTCGACCCCGTCACCGGCAAGGAGTCCCCGGACGAGGGAGAGCTCTGCGTGGATCTGCGCACCCGCCCCGCCGGGGTGATGACCGGCTACCGCGACGACCCCGGGCGCACCGCCGAGGCCATGGCGGACGGGCTCTACCGCACCGGGGACATCGCCTCGCGCGACGACGCCGGGTACCTCACCTACGTCGGACGCTCGGACGACGTCTTCAAGGCCTCCGACTACAAGATCAGCCCGTTCGAGCTGGAGAGCGCGCTGCTCGAACACGAGGCCGTGGCCGAGGCCGCCGTGGTGCCGGCCCCCGACCCGCTGCGCCTCGCCGTGCCGAAGGCGTACATCGCGCTCGCCGCCGGCTGGGAGCCCGGCCCGGAGACCGCGCGGGCGCTGTTCGCGCACTCCCGCGCCGTGCTCTCCCCGTACAAGAGGATCCGCCGCATCGAGTTCGCGGAGCTGCCCAAGACCGTGTCCGGCAAGATCCGCCGCGTGGAGCTGCGGGAGCTGACCGCCGCCGGCTCGGGGGCGGAGTACGACGAGGCCGACCTCGGCTGAGGGCCGGGGCGCGCTACGAAAGCAGCGGGGGCGGGGCCGCCACCAGGCGGCCCCGCCCCCGACCCGTGTGATCCGCTACGCCGGCAGCTGCGCCTCGATCGCGGCGATGACCTCGGGGGCCTCCGGCTCGACGCCCGGCCGGAAGCGGGCCACGACCTCGCCGGCCGGGGAGATCAGGAACTTCTCGAAGTTCCACTGGATGTCCTCGCCCGCCTCGCCGTCGGCGTACGCGGTCTTCACCAGCTCCTGGTAGAGCGGGTGCCGGTTCTCGCCGTTGACCTCGGTCTTCTCCAGCATCGGGAAGGTCACGCCGAAGCCGGCCGCGCAGAAGGTCGCGATGTCGTCGGCGGTGCCGGGCTCCTGGCCGCCGAACTGGTTGCAGGGCACGCCGATGACGGTGAAGCCCTTCGCCTCGTACGTGAACTGCAGGCGGGCCAGTCCCGAGTACTGCGGGGTGAGACCGCACTGCGAGGCGGTGTTCACCAGCAGGATCGCCTTGCCCTTGTGGGCCGCCAGGCTGGTGGGCTCGTCGGACAGGGTGGTCAGCGGGATGTCGTACAGGCTCATCGGGCTCTCCTCGGCACAGATACGGATACGTGTTCCGCCATGTGCTCCGAGCCTACGTCCTGCCCCGCGGGCCGACCGAGGCGGTGGGCCGGGGCCGACCGGGCCCCGCGAACCGCCCTACGCCCCCGAGTCCAGCAGTACGTCCGCCGCGTCGTTGACCGGCTGCGGCATGCCCGTGAGGTCCATGACGAACAGCGGTATCCCGAGATCGTCCGCACGGGAACGGGCGTCCTGCGTGTACCCGGCCAGCGAGAAGTAGACGCTGGTCGCGGAGGCCGTCAGCCCGTTCAGCCAGACGCACTCCACGGCCCGCAGCCCGGCCGGCGCCGTGGTCGGGTCCACCTGGGCCACCAGCCCCGGGGCCCGCAGGTCCACGGCCGCCGAGGGGATCGGCCGCCCGTCCGGTCGGCGGACGTCCTGGAAGCCGAGCCACCGCAGGTACAGCGTGGCCGTGGCCACCGCGTCCCGGGCGGTACGGATGGTCACCGGGCGGAACGCGGGCCGCCGCCCGGCAGCCGCCGAGCCGGCTCCGCCGGGGCCGCCGGAGCCCCCCGGACCGGGCCGTACAGGCCCCCGCAGGTCTCCCCCATCTCCCCCTTCTCCCTGTGCTCCCCGTACGTCCGGACGCGGACGCGGCCCCTTCCGTACGCCGCCACCCGGCGCGGGCGCCCCGGGCGCCCCGGGATCCACCGGGTGCACCGCAATCCGCGCCACCGTCCCGCACGACGCGCACCCCAGCTCCGGGTGCGGCCACTCGCTCACCCGCCCGCAGGGCGCGCAGCGCACCGCCACCCACGTGTCGGACCAGGTGCGGTGCGTCAGCGGCGCGGGCGGCGCCGCCATGTCCAGCGGCGGGACGACCGGACTCCCGCACGCGCACGGGAAGACCGGGGCGGCGTAGTCGTTCTCGCGCAGGCACGCCGGGCAGCGCACCGGTACCGCATCCGCCATGAGTACTGCCCTCCGTCGCTCTGCGTGGATCCATGCTCCA
Source organism: Streptomyces sp. NPDC051582 (assembly GCF_040681715.1). Lineage (NCBI taxonomy): Bacteria > Bacillati > Actinomycetota > Actinomycetes > Kitasatosporales > Streptomycetaceae > Streptomyces > Streptomyces sp. NPDC051582. The sequence goes on along the minus strand of NZ_JBFAZJ010000023.1, from coordinate 121,476 downwards.
CCACCCGCCACCGACGGGGCGGGCGTGCCCTCGATTTTCCGCTGATATTCCGCCGCGTCCCGGTCGTTCGTACAAGTCGCTTGCGCGACACGCGGCTTTTGGTGCGTTCCGGGGTCCCGCAGCTGCTTGACGTGCCGTGACTCGCCGCTTAGCTTGTTCCGTATAGCAGAACAAAACTTCCGGATTGCGGAAACCCGCTGGAAGTCCGGAATCCGGAAGCAGCCTGACCGCCTGACCGCCTCACCGCCTGACCCGCAGGAGAACTCGATGCCTCGTATGACAGCCGCCGCCGCTGCAGTGGAGATCCTCAAGCGCGAGGGCGTGTCGCAAGCGTTCGGCGTGCCCGGCGCCGCGATCAACCCGTTCTACCGCGAGCTCAAGAACGTCGGCGGGATCAGCCACACCCTCGCCCGCCACGTCGAGGGCGCCTCCCACATGGCGGAGGGCTACACCCGCACCAACCCGGGCAACATCGGCGTCTGCATCGGCACCTCCGGCCCCGCCGGCACCGACATGATCACCGGCCTGTACTCGGCCATCGCGGACTCCATCCCGATCCTGTGCATCACCGGTCAGGCTCCGGTCGCGAAGCTCCACAAGGAGGACTTCCAGGCCGTCGACATCGCCTCGATCGCCAAGCCGGTCACCAAGGCCGCGACCACCGTCCTGGAGGCCGCGCAGGTCCCCGGCGTCTTCCAGCAGGCCTTCCACCTCATGCGCTCCGGCCGTCCGGGCCCGGTCCTCATCGACCTGCCGATCGACGTCCAGCTGACCGAGATCGAGTTCGACCCGGAGACCTACGAGCCGCTGCCGGTCTACAAGCCGCGTGCGACCCGTGCCCAGGCCGAGAAGGCGATCCGGTTCCTGCTGGACTCCGAGCGCCCGCTGATCGTCGCCGGCGGCGGCATCATCAACGCCGACGCCTGCGACCTGCTGGTCGAGTTCGCCGAGCTGACCGGCGTCCCGGTCATCTCCACCCTCATGGGCTGGGGCGTCATCCCGGACGACCACGAGCTCGCCGCCGGCATGGTCGGCGTCCAGACCTCGCACCGCTACGGCAACGCGACGTTCCTGGAGTCGGACTTCGTCCTCGGCATCGGCAACCGCTGGGCCAACCGCCACACCGGCTACAACCTCGACGCGTACCTGGGCGACCGCAAGTTCGTCCACGTCGACATCGAGCCCACCCAGATCGGCAAGATCTTCGCCCCGGACTTCGGCATCGCCTCCGACGCCAAGGCCGCGCTGGAGCTGTTCATCGAGGTCGCCAAGGAGCTCAAGGCCGAGGGCAAGCTGCCCGACTACAGCGCCTGGGTCGCCTCGCACCTGGAGCGCAAGGGCTCGCTGCAGCGCCGTACGCACTTCGACAACGTCCCGATGAAGCCGCAGCGGGTCTACGAGGAGATGAACAAGGCCTTCGGCCCGGAGACGCGCTACGTCACCACCATCGGCCTCTCCCAGATCGCCGGCGCGCAGATGCTGCACGTCTACAAGCCGCGCCACTGGATCAACTGCGGCCAGGCCGGCCCGCTCGGCTGGACCATCCCGGCCGCGCTGGGTGTCGCCACCGCCGACCCGCAGACCCCCGTCGTCGCCCTCTCCGGCGACTACGACTTCCAGTTCATGCTGGAGGAGCTGGCGGTCGGCGCGCAGCACAAGATCCCGTACGTCCACGTCCTCGTGAACAACGCCTACCTGGGCCTGATCCGTCAGGCGCAGGGCGGCCTCGGCATCAACTTCGAGGTCAACCTGGAGTTCGAGAACATCAACGCGCCGGAACTGGGCGTCTACGGCGTCGACCACGTCAAGGTCGTCGAGGGCCTGGGCTGCAAGGCGATCCGCGTCACCGACCCGAACGAGCTGGGCGCCGCCTTCGAGGAGGCCAAGAAGCTGGCCGCCGAGTACAGCGTCCCGGTCGTCGTCGAGGCCATCCTGGAGCGCGTCACCAACATCTCGATGAGCAAGACGGTCGACATGAGCGACGTCACCGAGTTCGAGGAGCTGGCGACCGAGCCGGGTCACGCCCCGACCGCGATCCGCCCGCTGTCCGCCTGACGTCGGTTCGCAGTTCGCAGCGTACGAGCGGCCCCCGTTCCTCCTCGCGGAGGGGCGGGGGCCGCTCTCGTGCGTCCTGTGCCGGTGCCGGGCCGCCGATCGGCACCGGGTCGGCATACTGCTCCGATGGACAGATCAACGGCCTCTTGGCGCAACACGACGCACGACTGGACCCGGTCCGTGGACGCCGACCACCTCGCCGCCATCCGCCGCGACCGGGCCGTGTTCGCCCCCGGCGGCCTTCGCCACCTGCTCCTCGAAGTCCTCGCCTACGCGGCCGACGAGGCCGAGTGCTCCGGCGCGGGGCGCTGCACGGTCACGCTCCACCCCGACGGCTCGGTGTCCGTGGCGGACGAGGGCCGGGGTACGGACACCCGCTTCGACGATCGGGGCCGGCCGGTGAAGAAGCCGGTCATGGCGACGAAGGACCTCCGGTTCTTCGACCACCCGGGCGCGCAGGTCCTCCCCGACGGCCACCCGCGCCGCGGCATGTCCGTCGTGGCGGCCCTGAGCGACTGGCTCGTCCACACCAACCGCAGGGCGGGCGGGGCCTGGGTCCAGCGCTACGAACACGGCGTTCCCACCACCGGCCTGACACCGATCGCCGATGACGGTACGACCGGTACGACGGTCCACTTCAGCCCCTCCGGGCCGGAGCCCGTACGCGCGGCGGGCGCGGGCGGCGCACCGGCACCGGCACCGGCACTCGTCGATCCGGCCGTCCTCGCGACCACGTGGCCGTGCCTGTCGGTGGAGATCGACGACCGCCGGGCATGACAAAGCGCCGAGTCACGGGACCGTCCGTGACTCGGCGCTTTGAGTGTGACCGCCCGACGGTGCGAGGCTGGCGCGACAGGACGTTCGCGCCGCCGGGCGGAGTATGTGGCGACCTGCGTGCGGGGGACTCCGTGCGGGGGACTCCGTGCGCAGCCCCCGTACGGCCCCCCGTACTGAAGGGGATTGGCTGGGACCGCGACGGGCGGTGACGAGAGCTCCGGCGTCGTCTCCCTCAGGTCAAGAGACGGGCCTCGGCCCCCATTACCACCGCACTGGCTCACACGCCCGTCGCGGTCCTCGTCCTGCCCTCACCGCGTACCACCCCTCATCCGGGTCCGCGGCTCGGGCTCGGCACCCGGGACCTGACCTCCCGCCAGGTCCCCGGTGCAGCTCAGCGGCTCAGGCGTCGCGCAGGGCGCGGACGGCCTCCTCGACGCGGCGGCCGTAGTCGGCGTCCGCGGCGTGGAAGTGAGCCAGGTTCTTCTCGATGACGTCCTCCAGGGTGACCTGAGACAGGCCGCCGGCGATGTTCGCCACCAGGCGCTGCTTCTCGGCATCCGACATCAGGCGGTAGAGCTCACCGGCCTGGAAGAAGTCGTCGTCCTTGGTGTGGGCCGGGGCCTCGTGGGTGCCCGTGTAGCCGGAGACGGCCTTCGGGGCGCCCAGCGCCAGACCGGTCTCGGCCGGGCCCTGGTACGAGTTGGGCTCGTAGTTCTTGTCGTGGCGCGAGCCGTTGCGCAGCGCCATGACGCCGTCGCGGCCGTAGTTGTCGGCCTTCGCCGCCTTCGGGGCGTTGACCGGCAGCACGGTGTGGTTCACACCGAGGCGGTAGCGCTGGGCGTCGGCGTACGCGAACAGTCGGCCCTGGAGCATCTTGTCCGGCGAGGCGGTGATGCCCGGGACGAAGTTGTTCGGGGAGAAGGCGGACTGCTCGACCTCGGCGAAGACGTTGTCCGGGTTGCGGTCGAGGACCAGGCGGCCCACGCGGTGCAGCGGGTAGTCGCTGTGCGGCCACACCTTGGTGAGGTCGAACGGGTTGAAGCGGTAGTCCGCGGCCTCGGCGGCCGGCATGATCTGGACGTAGAGGGTCCAGCTCGGGTTCACGCCGCGCTCGATCGCCTGGAGCAGGTCGGTCTGGTGCGAGTTGGCGTCCTTGCCGACGAGCTCGGCGGCCTGCTCGCCCGACAGGCAGCGTATGCCCTGGTTCGTCTTGAAGTGGTACTTGACGAAGAAGGCCTCGCCCTGCGCGTTCGTCCACTGGTAGGTGTGCGAGCCGTAGCCGTTCATGTGACGGTACGAGGCCGGGATGCCGCGGTCACCCATGAGCCAGGTGATCTGGTGCGTCGCCTCGGGGGCGTGCGCCCAGAAGTCCCAGACGTTGTCCGGCTCCTGCTTGCCCGTGAAGGGGTCGCGCTTCTGGGAGTGGATGAAGTCGGGGAACTTGATCGGGTCCTTGATGAAGAACACCGGGGTGTTGTTGCCGACGAGGTCGTAGTTGCCCTCTTCGGTGTAGAACTTCAGCGCGAAGCCGCGCGGGTCGCGGACCGCGTCCGCGCCGCCGAGCGAGTCGGCGACGGTGGAGAAGCGCAGGAAGGTCTCGGTCTTCTTGCCGACCGTGTTCAGGAACGCGGCGCTGGTGTACGCGGTGACGTCGTCGGTCACCTCGAAGTGGCCGTACGCGGCCGAGCCGCGGGCGTGCACCACGCGCTCCGGGATGCGCTCCCGGTTGAAGCGGGCCAGCTTCTCCAGGAGCTGCTGGTCCTGGATCAGGAGCGGGCCACCGACGCCGGCGGTGGCGGAGTTCTGGTTGTCGGCGACCGGGGCGCCGGACTCGGTCGTCAGCGTGCGCTTCGACATGGTGACCTTCCGTACGGGAAACCTGCTGACGGAAAGCGTCTTCCGTCATGCGGAACAGCCTAATTTCAGGCCGAACGCAGCGTCAACAGTTTGTTGAACAAAGATGGAGAGAGGTGATCCGGACGGTGCCGGCGCTTGGGCGCGACAGGACAGGTGTCAGCACCGGCACCATCCGGAAACTCAGGGCCCCTGCGAGAGGGGAGGCGCTCAGATCTGGGCGCCGGAGAGGCGCTCGACCGCGCGGAGCAGGGCGGAGTGGTCCAGGCCGCCGTCGCCCTGGGCGCGCAGCGAGGCGACCAGCTGGGCGACGACCGCGCCGACGGGGAGGGCCGCACCGACGTTGCGGGCGGCGTCGGTGACGATGCCCATGTCCTTGTGGTGCAGGTCGATCCGGAAGCCGGGCTTGAAGTCGCGGTTCAGGAAGTTGTCCTTCTTGCGGGTCAGCACCGTGGAGCCGGCCAGACCGCCGTTGAGGACGTCCAGGGCGGCGTTCAGGTCCACGCCGGACTTCTCCAGGAAGACCACGGCCTCGGCGCACGCCTGGATGTTGACCGCGACGATGAGCTGGTTGGCGGCCTTCACCGTCTGGCCGGAGCCGTGCGGACCGCAGAGCACGATGGTCTTGCCGAGGGTTTCGAGGATCGGCAGGGCCGCGTCGAAGTCGGCCTTCTCGCCACCCACCATGATCGACAGGACGGCCTCGATGGCGCCGGCCTCGCCGCCGGACACCGGGGCGTCGATGACGCGGATGCCCTTCTCGGCGGCGTTCTTGGCGAGGTCGATCGAGGTCTGCGGGGTGATCGACGACATGTCGATGATCAGCGCGCCGGACTTCGCGTTCTCCAGGATGCCGTTCTCGCCGTACGAGATGGCCTCGACCTGCGGGGAGGCGGGCACCATCGTGATGATGACGTCGGCGTCCTTGACGGCCTCGGCGATCGAGCCGACGGCGCTGCCGCCCGCGGCGGCCAGGCGCTCCAGCTTGTCCTGCTCCAGGGTGAAGCCGGTGACCGGGTAGCCGGCCTTCAGGAGGTTCTCGGCCATGGGGGAGCCCATGATGCCGAGGCCGATCCAGGCGATGTTGGGGAGCGTGCTCATGATGAGGGTCCTTCTCTTAATGCTTCGTACGAAAAGTGCGAGGGGTGCCTGGCTGATCGCCCGGACTTTGTCCGCCTACCGGGCGGCGCGGGCCCCGGCCGGCAGCCACGCGAAGGAGGCGGCGGCGTCGGCGGCCTTGTACTCCAGGCCTACGTAGCCCTCGTACCCGGCCTTCTTCAGCTGGTCGAGCAGCTCCTCCAGGGGCAGCTCGCCGGTGCCGGGGGCACCGCGTCCGGGCTTGTCCGCGATCTGGACGTGGCCGGTCTTGGCGGCGTACTTTTCGATGACCTCGGAGAGGTCCTCATCGTTCATCGCCAGGTGGTACAGGTCGAGCAGGAACTTGGCGTTCCCGAGGCCGGTGGCCTCGTTCACCTTGTCCACCACCTCGATGCCGGCCGGGGCGCTCACCAGGGGGTAGAGCGGCGACTCGGGCTTGTTGAGGGTCTCGATCAGCAGGATCGCGCCGACGCGGTCCGCGGCCTGAGCCGCCACGACCAGGTTCTTCAGGGCGAGCTCGTCCTGAACGGCCGGGTCCACGCCTTCGACGCGGTTGCCGTACAGGGCGTTCAGCGCCTTGCAGCCCACCGAGGCGGCGAAGTCCGCGGCCACGTTGATGTTGGCGTTGAAGCGGTCCGACTCCTCACCGGGTACCGATACCGCGCCGCGGTCCGGGCCCGGCAGCCGGCCGGCGTAGAAGTTCAGGCCCACCAGCTGAGTGCCGGCGTCCTCAAGAGCCTTCTTGAGGGCGTCGAGCTCCGCCTGAGCGGGGGTGGGGGTCTCGATCCAGGGCCACCACAGCTCGACCGCGGTGAAGCCCGCCGCGGCGGCTGCCGCGGGACGCTCCAGGAGCGGGAGTTCCGTGAAGAGGATCGAAAGGTTCACATCGAAGCGCTGGTCCGTGTATCCCATGAGGGGTGTGCGCTCCTTCCGTATTGCGGAAGTTAGTTTCTGCTTGATGGAAGACTGCATGGGCTTCTGCGTGGATGTCAAGCCCGGACTGCCGAAAAATCATGACCGGGAGGTAGCTTGACCAGCGTGCGATTGAGAGTGGAGTTCACGACCGAGCCCTTCGATCTCGAAGAGGCGCCCGCCCATGCCGTGGCCGCTCGCGAGGTCATCCAGAAGGCCCAGCTGGACGCCGTCGACGTGGGGCCGTTCGGCAATACCGCCGAGGGCGACGCCGACGCGGTGCTGACCGCGGTGGCCGCGCTGCTGCGCGACTCGCTGGAGTCCGGGGCCACCCGCGTCTCGCTCCAGGTCAACGTGATCGGGGAGGACACCCCATGACCGAGCCCCGCGACCACCCGTTCGTCACCGCGGTCAAGCCCCTGGTCGACGCGATGGGCGGCGAGCTGATGGATCCGGCCCTGGCGCAGCCCGACGACGTCGTGCTCAGCTGGGAGGGCGAGGACCTGCTGGCCGTACGGCTGCCCCAGCTGTCCGACTCGCTGGAGCGGATCCTGGCCGCGCTGGAACGCCGCCACGGCGTACCGTTGTCACAGCTCGACCGGAAGGCCAAGCAGGACGTCGTACGGATACTGGAGGCGCGCGGCGCCTTCTCCGTGCGGCACGGTGTGGAGACGGTCGCGGGCGCCCTGGGCGTAAGCCGTTTCACGGTCTACAACTACCTGAACAGGGAAAACGCCAACAAAGGCAACCAAGGGTGAAATCCGCCTGACCCATAGTGACGAGCCGCCGCCCAATTCATCCGGGCGGCGGCTTTTGTGTACGGGAAGTTTCAACAAAGTGTTGACGCCGTGTTGTCGAGGGCGTTAGCTATGCGCAGCCCGTCAAGCAACAACAGGCCACGGAGGCCTACCGTGACTTCGAGTCCGACCCCGGGTCTCACCCGGTTCAACGCCTTGGACGACAGTGCGGCCGCGGCCGAGCTGCACGAGGTGTGCGCCAGTTCGGCATGGGGGAGCAAGCTGCTCGCCCAGCGCCCCTTCGCCGGCTCCGAAGCCCTGTTTTCGGCCAACGAGTCCGCCATGGCGGAGCTCACCGCCGAGGACCTGGCCGAGGCGATGGCAGGCCACGCGCCGATCGGCCGGCCGAAGCCGGGAGACCCGACCTCCGCCCGCGAGCAGCGCGGCATGGCCGGCGCCTCGGAGGAGCTCAAGACCGAGCTCCTCGAACTGAACCTGGCGTACCAGGAGAAGTTCGGCCACGTCTTCCTCATCTGCGCCACCGGTGCGACCGGTGAGTTCATGCGGGACGCGGTCAGGGTCCGGATCGACAATTCGCCGGAGGCCGAGCGGGAGATCGCCCGCGGCGAGCTGGTGAAGATCAACCGGATCCGTCTGACCCGCCTCGTCGAACTCGCAGAAGAAGGAGCGTGAGCATGAGCACCGAGACCACCGCGTCGGTGTCCACGCACATCCTGGACACCAGCATCGGACGCCCCGCCGAGGGTGTCGCCATCTCCCTGTCGGCCCGGACGGGTCTCGGCGGCGAGTGGGCGGCCCTGGGCGGCTCCGCCACCGATGCGGACGGGCGATGCAAGGACCTGCCGGCGCTGCCGGAAGGCACCACCCACGTGCGTCTCGACTTCGAGACCGAGACGTACTTCTCAAAGAAGCAAGCCGAGGCGCAGCAGGACGCCCCCCGCGTAAGGGACAGCGGTGCGTTCTTCCCCGAGGTAACGATCACCTTCGCGGTGAACCCGGGCGAGCACTACCACGTACCGCTGCTGCTCAACCCGTTCGGCTACTCCGTTTACCGAGGGAGCTAGCATGGCCACGATTCTGGGCCAGAACCAGTACGGCAAAGCAGAGAACCGCGTCGTCAAGATCACGCGGGACGGCGACACCCACCACATCAAGGACCTGAACGTCTCGGTCGCCCTCTCCGGCGACATGGACGACGTCCACTACTCGGGTTCGAACGCCAACGTCCTTCCGACGGACACCACCAAGAACACGGTGTACGCGTTCGCCAAGGAGTACGGCATCGAGTCCGCCGAGCAGTTCGGCATCCACCTGGCGCGCTGGTTCGTGGGCAGCCAGGAGCCGATCCAGCGTGCGCGCATCCGGATCGAGGAGTACGCCTGGGACCGGATCGCCACCTCGGACGCCAACTCCAAGTTCATCGGCTCCGACGAGGTGAACCACTCCTTCGTCCGCAAGGGCATGGAGACCCGCGTCACCCAGATCACGTACGACGGCCAGAACTGGGAGGTCATCTCCGGCCTCAAGGACCTGATCGTCATGAACTCCACCAACTCGGAGTTCTGGGGTTACGTGAAGGACAAGTACACGACCCTGCAGGAGGCGTACGACCGCATCCTGGCCACCCAGGTGTCGGGTCGCTGGCGCTTCAACTGGACCGACGACGAGCAGCGGATGCCCAACTGGGAGAAGTCCTACGCCGAGACCAAGAAGCACATGCTCCAGGCCTTCGCCGAGACGTACTCCCTCTCGCTGCAGCAGACCCTGTACCAGATGGGCTCGCGCATCATCAACCACCGTTCGGAAATCGACGAGGTCCGCTTCTCGCTCCCGAACAAGCACCACTTCCTGGTCGACCTGGAGCCCTTCGGCCTCAAGAACGACAACGAGGTCTACTTCGCCGCGGACCGTCCGTACGGTCTGATCGAGGCCACGATCCTGCGGGACGGCGTGGACGCCCGCATCCCCGTGGACATGACCAACCTCTAAGCGCGGTACGCGTCGCGTCCCGGGGCTCCGCAGTGGCCCCGGGACGGCGCGCGACACGCCCCCCACTTCCTGAATCGGCACCCGGACGCAACCAACGGGGCGACAGTACTGTCAGCTGTCAGACCCCCGGCTCCGGCACTCAAATCCCCTGGGTTTTGCCGTGCCCGCACCGCCACTGAAAGCACGAGGAAGTCCCATGGCAGCATCGGCAGCCCAGGACGGCGCAGTAGAGCGCATCGTCATCGAGAACTGTGCGATCGCAACCGTCGACGCGAACGACACCGAGTACGCCTCGGGTCACATCGTCATCGCCGGCAACAAGATCGAGTCCATCGGCGCGGGCAGGGCCCCCGAGAACCTCGACAACGTCGTCCGCCGCATCGACGGCACCGGGCACCTCGTGACTCCCGGTCTGGTCAACACGCACCACCACTTCTACCAGTGGATCACGCGTGGCCTGGCCACTGACCACAACCTCTTCAACTGGCTCGTCGCGCTGTACCCGACGTGGGCGCGCATCGACGAGCAGATGGCCTACTCGGCCGCCCAGGGCTCCCTCGCCGCGATGGCCCGCGGTGGTGTCACCACCGCCATGGACCACCACTACGTGTACCCCAAGGGGTCCGGCGACCTCTCCGGCGCGATCATCCGCGCCGCGTCCGAGATGGGCGTCCGCTTCACCCTCGCCCGCGGCTCCATGGACCGCAGCGAGAAGGACGGCGGCCTGCCGCCGGACCACGCGGTCGAGACCCTGGAAGGCGCGCTCGCCGACACCGAGGCGACCGTGAAGAAGTACCACGACGCCTCCTTCGACGCGATGACCCAGGTCGCCGTCGCCCCCTGCTCCCCCTTCTCGGTCTCCACCGAGCTGCTGAAGCAGGGCGCCGAGCTGGCCCGCCGCCTCGGTGTGCGCATGCACACGCACGGCAGCGAGACCGTCGAGGAGGAGAAGTTCTGCCACGAGCTCTTCGGCATGGGCCCGACCGACTACTTCGAGTCGACCGGCTGGCTCGGCGAAGACGTGTGGATGGCGCACAGCGTCCACATGAACGACTCCGACATCGCCGCGTTCGCCCGTACCAAGACCGGTGTCGCGCACTGCCCGTCCTCCAACGCCCGTCTGGCCGCAGGCATCGCCCGCGTCCCGGACATGCTGGCCGCCGGCGTACCGGTCGGCCTCGGCGTGGACGGCACCGCCTCCAACGAGTCCGGTGAGCTGCACACCGAGCTGCGCAACGCGCTGCTGATCAACCGGCTGAACCCGGTCCACCGCGAGGCCGCGCTCAACGCCCGCCAGGCCCTGCGCCTCGGCACGTACGGCGGTGCACAGGTCCTCGGCCGCGCCGGCAACATCGGCTCGCTGGAGGCCGGCAAGTGCGCCGACCTGGTGCTGTGGAACATCAGCACCTTCCTGCACTCCTCCATCGCCGACCCGGTGACCGCGCTGGTCTTCGGTGCGGCCGCCCCGGTGACGGCTTCGTTCGTCAACGGCAAGCAGATCGTCGAGAACAACCGACTCCTCTTCGCCGACGAGGACGCCATCGCGGTGTCCACCCGCGAAGAGGCCCAGCGCCTGGCGCGCATCACCGCGCAGGGCTGATCTTCCCCCTGGCTCTGCCGGGGGGACCCCCAGAGTCCGGCCGGGGGGGACGGCCCCCGGCCGGTCGCCGCGGACCCGAGCGGGGTCCGCGGCAGCCGTTCCCGGGAAGCGCCCGAGGTTTTTCCGAGGGCGTTCCCGGGGGCGGTGACTCGTGCCACTGCTTGGCCGGAACGGTTTGGGCGAATCGTTTCTGCACCTCCTGAGCAAGAAGTACCCCCCACACTCCCGGCACCACCCACAACTCCATACCGGCTCGACTCGCACAGCGTTCGCACCACCTCCAAGACACCCACGTCCCTGCCGACGTGTTACCCGACCGGAGGAAGCCGTGGCCCACACGCCCAGGTTTCGCAAAGATGCAGTCGCAGTACCGGAGGAGAAGCACCCGGTCGACGAGACCCTGCCTCCTCTGAAGATGTTCACGAGCGGCCTCCAGCACGTGGCCGCCATGTACGCGGGTGTCGTGGCCCCGCCCATGATCGTCGGCCCCGCCGTCGGACTCTCCGCCACCGAGACGGCGTTCCTGATGGGCGCCTCGCTCTTCACCGCCGGCCTCGCCACCCTCCTCCAGACCCTCGGTTTCTGGAAGATCGGCGCCAAGCTCCCCTTCGTCAACGGCGTTTCGTTCGCCGGAGTGACCCCGATGATCGCCATAGGCAAGGGCGAGGGCGCGGACGCCATCCCCGTCATCTTCGGCGCGATCATCGTCGCCGGGGTCGTCGGATTCCTCGCCGCCCCGTACTTCGGGAAGCTCGTCCGCTTCTTCCCGCCGGTCGTCACCGGCACGGTCATCACCCTGATCGGCGTGTCCCTGCTGCCGGTGGCCTTCAACTGGTCGCAGGGCGGCAACCGGACCGCCACCGACTACGGCTCGATGAAGAACATCGGCATGGCGGCCGTCACCCTCGTCATCGTCCTGCTGATGCGCAAGTTCCTGCGCGGCTTCCTCCAGCAGATCTCGATCCTGCTCGGTCTGGTGGCCGGCACGCTCATCGCGCTCCCGCTCGGGATGACCAGCTTCGACGCCGTCAAGAACGCCTCGCTGGTGGGGTTCCCGACCCCGTTCCACTTCGGCGCCCCGCAGTTCCAGGTCGCCGCCATCATCTCGATGTGCATCGTGATGCTGGTGTGCATGACCGAGTCCACCGCCGATATCCTGGCGCTCGGCAAGATCGTCGGCCGCCCGGCGGACGCGAGGACCATCGAGGGCGGACTGCGCGCCGATACGCTCGGCAGCGCGCTCAGCCCGCTGTTCAACGGCTTCATGTGCAGTGCCTTCGCTCAGAACATCGGGCTCGTGGCGATGACCAAGGTGCGCAGCCGGTTCGTCGTCGCAGCGGGCGGCGGCATCCTGATCCTGCTGGGCCTGTGCCCGATGGCGGCCTCCGTCATCGGAGTGGTCCCGCTGCCGGTGCTCGGCGGCGCCGGCATCGTCCTCTTCGGCTCGGTCGCGGCCAGCGGCATCCAAACCCTGGCGGGCGCGGCCATGGAGAAGGGCGAGAACGCCCTGATCGTCGCCGCCTCGGTGGGCATCGGCCTGATCCCGATCGCGGCGCCGGAGTTCTACCACGCGTTCCCGAAGGACCTGCTGGTCGTCCTGGACTCGGGCATCAGCACGGGCTGCGTGGTGGCCATCGCGCTGAACCTGGCCTTCAACCACTTCGGCGCCCAGCGCGCCGGGGCCGCCGCCCCGGAACCGGTCCCGGTGCACTGACCCGGTCCCCGCGGGCCGCCGACGGCCGGTGCGCACGCCACCCACTGCGGGTGTGGCGTGCGCACCGGCCGTTTCCCGTCAGCCGGCCGGGCCGGCGGCGGCCGGAGGGGTCCAGAGCATGAGGTTGCTCATCAGTTCCGCCTGCTCGATCGCGTCGTCGAGGGCGTGGTGGGTGTGGCGGCGGGCGGAGAGCAGTTCGCGGGGCATCCGGCCCTTGACCGCCGCGCGCAGCGGGACGCGCGCCTTCGCCGCGTACAGGGTCTTCATGTCGAGGCAGCCGGAGTGCCCGAAGGGGCTCTCGCCGCCGAAGCTCATCAAGTACCAGTACAGGAAAGTCCAGTCGAAGGAGGCCGGGTAGCCGCACATCACGGGCTGCGCCCCGGCCTCGGCGGACACCTCCCGCACCCACGCGCGGAACTCCGCCATGGCCGCCGCCGGTTCGGCGCCCTCGCGCAGCAGCCGGTCCCGGTCGAGCCCGCTGACGGCGAGCGCCCCGGGCACGTACTGGTCGCTGATCGGCCGCAGTTCCCGGTAGAAGGTGTGCAGTTCGGGGTCGGCGGCCGTATACGAGGCGCCGTCCTGCCGCCCCGCGACGGCGGCCCCGAAGCTGATCATCGAGTACGGGCCGGGGATCGGGCCGTCGGCCTCGACGTCGACGGAGACGTACAGGCTGGGCCGTGCGGTTCGGGCGGGCATGAGCGGGATCATGCCAGCCCGAGCCGCTGCGATCATCCGGTTTCGGGCGGGCGGCGGTCCCTACGCCGCGGCCTCGGTCCGCGAGGGGGTCCGGGGCGCGGTCATCCGGTCCACGATCCGTACGACCGTGCGGCGGCTCGCGAACCGCCCGCTGAGGGTCATGATCTTGTTCAGCGCCCCGGAGACCACGCTCGGCGGCGGGTTCCGCCGGTCCAGCGCCTTCAGCGCGGTCCGCACGACCTCCTCGGAGGTCTGCATCTTGGTGCCGCTGGCGGCGTCCTCCGTGCCGACCACGTCGAAGAACTCCGTCTTCGTCGCGCCGGGCGACAGCGCCATGACGCGCAGCCCGGTGCCCCGGGACTCCTGCCAGAGGGCCTCGGTGAAGCTGAGCACGAAGGCCTTGGACGCGCCGTAGACGGCCATGTTCGGGACGGGCTGGTAGGCGGCCGCGCTGGCGAGGTTGACCAGTACGCCCTCGCCCCGGCTGCGCAGCGGGCCGATGAACGCCCGGCTGATGTCGACGACGGCCGTCACGTCGAGGGCCACCTCCTGGCGGACCCGCCGCGGATCCTCCTCGTGGAAGGGGCCGTGCGTGCCGAAGCCGGCGTTGTTGACGAGGCTGGAGACCGTGATCCCGCGCCGCTCGACCTCGGCGGCGAGCAGCTCACCGCACCCGTCGACGGCCAGGTCCATGACGATCGGCTCGGCCGTGACGCCGTGCGCCGCCGACAGCTCTGCGGCGAGGGCCTTCAGGCGCTCCTCCCGGCGGGCGACGAGCACCAGGTCGGATCCTCGCGCCGCGAGCTGCCGCGCGAACTCGGCGCCCAGGCCCGAGCTCGCGCCGGTGATCAGGGTGGTCCTGCCTCGGTAGTCGACCGCGTTCACAGTGGCTCCTGCCCATGGATGACGACATCTGTCATCACTGTATGTCCGTGTGGCAGTCACTGCCAAGCGGACAGCAAAGGTCAGGCTGGCGGTCCGCCTATATGCTGGCCCGATGGGGACAACCGCAACGCAGCCGAGCCTGTGGGACCGCTCCCGGCAGGCCGTGGTGGCGAGCATCTTCGACACGGCCATGAGGCTCTTCGCCGAGCAGGGGTACGAGGCCACGACCATCGCGCAGATCGCCAAGGAAGCGGGCATCTCCCAGCGATCGCTGTTCCGGTACTTCGGCACCAAGGAGGACATCGTCTGCGGCGAGCAGGAGGAGCTCGGCGAGCTGCTGCGCGCGACGGTGGAGGCCCAGCCCGCCGAGGCCACTCCGTGGCAGGCGCTGCGCGCCGGTTTCGAGGTGCTCATGGAGGCGCACGGCGACCCGGGGCAGCTGCTGGAGATCACGACGCTGATCTTCGACACCCCGCCGCTTCGCGCCCGTTACACGCAGAAGCGGCTGCGCTGGCAGGAGCTGGTCCAGCCCGCCGTCACGGCCAGGATGCCCACCGGGAAGGGCCCGGTCCCGCAGGTGCGCGCCGCGGCCGTGACGGCCACGGTCTTCGCCTGCGTGGACGCGGCCACCGAGGCCTGGGTGCGCAGCGGCGGCAGTGCCGACCTGGCGGCCCTGTACGACGAGGCGCTGGCCGCCGTACGCGGCTGAGGGCGGCCCCGGGCCGCCGTGCGGAGCGGCCGTACGGACGGGAGGGGGCGCCCGCGGAACTCTCCGCGGGCGCCCCGGACCCGGAACGTACGGCTCAGGGGGCGGACGTCAAGAACATGCCCGTGTGGTCCGCTCCGGCGGTGTTCTTGCAGCTGGAGGCGGAGTTGGCGGGCTGGGCCACGGCGAGGTTCAGGCAGCGCCCGACCGCCAGCTGGCCGAAGTAGTTCGGGTGCATGGACTCCTGGACCAGGCCCTGCGTCTCGCTGCTGTCGATCCAGCGCGCCCACTCGCTCGTCTTCGCCGACGCGGGCGCCGAACTGCTCACCAGCTTGCTGGCCTTCGCGCACACCTCGCGGCCCTGCATCATGTCCCGCAGGTCCAGGAACTGCACGCCCTTGGCGGCGGCGACCGCCTTGAGGCGCCCGGCGATCTGCGGCACGAGGGAATCGCGCGCCCAGTCCGAGTCCCGGTTCCAGAACGGGCAGCCGCCGGTGTTGAGCCGGCTCCAGTCGCTCTGCGTGTACCGGTTCTCGGCGCCGCGGGGGATCGGCGACGGGTAGGACTGGAGCACGATCCGGTACGAGGAATCGGTGTACCCGGCGGTCCGCATCACGGCGCGGATCTCGTCCACCGACTTGCCGACGTTCGCCATCACCCCGTCCATCTTCTCGTCGACGCCGTACTGCTGGTCGTCGTAGCAGTACGAGCCCCACAGGACGAAGTCGAGGGCGCAGTCCTTGATGATGTCGGCGAAGCCCAGGTCGTTGCCGCCGATGGACAGGGCGATGACCTTGACGTCGTTGGTGCGGGCCACGGCGGCGAGCTGATCGGCCTGCGGGGCCTCGCCCTTGAAGGGGACGCCGCCGTTGGAGGCGCGGAAGACGTTCTCGGAAACGGCCCCGGAGCAGGCCAGGTTCACGGCCACGTCGGCGATGGCCCCGGCGCTCTTGACCTCGGCGGAGTCGGAGCGGTGGCACCCCCCGGCGGTGGCGCCGTACACCTTGGCGGGGTCGTAGGTGTTCCCGGAGACCCATGCGCGGTCCGTGCCGGTCCGGTTCCCGCTGTTGGTCAGGCTGTTGCCCTTCCAGCGCCCGGCCTCGCCGGAGATGTAGCTGTCGCCCATGGACACCACGGCGGTGGGCCCGGTCCCGGGACTGGCCGCGGAGGTCCCGGCGGAGCCGGCGACCAGCGCGCCGACGGCGAGCGGCAGAACCATCCCGGCCCCGGCGAGTCGTCGCGCTCGACTGCGGGCCCGGTCCTTGCTGGCGGTGCGGAATCCGATCACGGCGGAACTCCTGCGGTCGGCCATGGCAATGCCGAAGAGAACTCCGGTGCATGGCTGGGGAAGTGGGGGTACCGCCGGCCGGTGGCATCGGAAAGGTGACATGCAGCACGTTGTTACCGCTAGGTAGCCGCAGATTACGATGACGTAACGACCGACCGGTCGTTCGGTGTCCCAACATTCCGCTTCCGCGGCCCGGTTCGGCCGGCGGCGCCGGCCCGCGCTGCGCAAAGGTCCGTGGTCGCCCGCACCCGAAAACACCTCCGCCCCCGGGCCTGGGGCCCGGGGGCGGAGGGTGGGGAGTCCGGCCGCTGTGCGCGTCGGTCGGACTCGGGTCAGCCGACGAGCTGGTCGTAGGCCGGGAGGGTGAGGAAGTCCGCGTAGTCCGCGTCCAGGGAGACCTGGAGGAGGAGGTCGTGGGCCTGCTGCCACTTTCCGGCCGCGAAGGCCTCCTCGCCGATCTCGGCGCGGATCGCGGCCAGTTCCGCGGTGGCGATCTCGCGGGTGAGGTCGGCGGTGGCCGTCACGGGCTTGCCGTCGTGCTCGAACACGACGCCGGCGTTGATCCACTGCCAGATCTGCGAGCGGGAGATCTCGGCGGTGGCCGCGTCCTCCATCAGGCCGAAGATGCCGACCGCGCCCAGGCCGCGCAGCCAGGCCTCGATGTAGCGGATGCCGACCTGGACGGCGTTGCGCAGGCCTTCGTACGTGGGCTTGGCGTCCAGCGAGTCGATCGCGATGAGCTCGCCGGGCGCCACCGAGACGTCCTCGCGCAGCCGGTCCTTCTGGTTCGGCTTCTCGCCGAGGACCGCGTCGAAGGAGGCCATCGCGATCGGGACCAGGTCGGGGTGGGCGACCCACGAGCCGTCGAAGCCGTCGCCCGCCTCGCGGTCCTTGTCGGCCTTGACCTTCTCGAACGCGACCCGGTTGGCCTCGGCGTCCTTGCGGGACGGGATGAAGGCCGCCATGCCGCCGATGGCGTGGGCCCCGCGCTTGTGGCAGGTGCGGACCAGGAGTTCGGTGTACGCCCGCATGAACGGGGCCGTCATCGTCACCGCGTTGCGGTCCGGGAGGACGAACTTCTCCCCGCCGTCACGGAAGTTCTTCACGATCGAGAACAGGTAGTCCCAGCGGCCCGCGTTCAGGCCCGCTGCGTGGTCGCGCAGCTCGTAGAGGATCTCCTCCATCTCGTACGCGGCCGTGATGGTCTCGATCAGGACGGTCGCGCGGACCGTTCCCTGCGGGATGCCGACGTAGTCCTGCGAGAAGACGAAGATCTCGTTCCAGAGGCGCGCCTCCAGGTGCGACTCCGTCTTCGGCAGGTAGAAGTACGGGCCCTTGCCGAGCTCGATGAGCCGCTTGGCGTTGTGGAAGAAGTACAGGCCGAAGTCGACCAGCGCACCGGGGACCGGGCGGCCCTCCGCCTGGAGGTGGCGCTCCTCCAGGTGCCAGCCGCGCGGGCGCATGACGACGGTCGCGAGCTGCTCGGCCGGCTTGAGGGCGTACGACTTGCCCGTGCGCGGGTCCGTGAAGTCGATGCGGCGCTCGTAGGCGTCGATCAGGTTGAGCTGGCCGAGGACGACGTTCTCCCAGGTGGGGGCGGAGGCGTCCTCGAAGTCGGCGAGCCAGACCCTGGCGCCCGAGTTCAGGGCGTTGACGGTCATCTTGCGGTCGGTCGGACCGGTGATCTCCACACGGCGGTCGTTCAGCGCGGCCGGCGCCGGCGCGACCTTCCAGTCGCCCTCGCGGACCTGTGCGGTGTCCGGGAGGAAGTCGAGGTGGGAGGTGCGGGCGATTTCGGCGCGGCGCTCGGCGCGGCGCGCGAGCAGCTCGTCGCGGCGGGGCGTGAACCGCCGGTGGAGCTCGGCCACGAACGCGAGGGCCGCCTCGGTCAGGACTTCGTCCTGCCGGGGCAGGGGCTCGGCGTCGACGATGGCCAGCGATGACGGCGCTGGTGCGGACATATCTGTCACTCCTTCAGCGGCGGTGCCTGGCGGCCGCGGGGGAATGCTCGCGCAGGGCGGCACGCAGTGCCGCCGGGTGTGGAGAGTTCCGGGATACGGTCGCGGGCGCCGTCTGGGGGTTCAGGGCGCTTCTGACCAGTGGATAGTAATTTCCTTATGGTGGAAGTTCAATGGTTTGTTGATGTCGAGATTCTCCGAGTCGACACAATCGGGCGCCCGGTGGCCCTCAGTGCCACCGTCGTCACTACCCGCTCAACTCTCGCCCATCCGCCGCTCAAGCGAGTCGTGCCAGGTCGGGCGGGGTGTCGATGTCGAAGGCCTCGGCGATGTCCCCGCACTCCACCAGCGTGAGCTCGTCCGCGTGATCCGTCAGATGCACCCGCGCGCCCTTGTCCCCGGTCGCCGTCGCCGCGATGTCCGCCCAGCGGTCCGCGCCGAAGAGCACCGGATGCCCGCGCTCCCCGCCG
This sequence comes from Streptomyces sp. NPDC051582, assembly GCF_040681715.1. Taxonomy (NCBI): domain Bacteria; kingdom Bacillati; phylum Actinomycetota; class Actinomycetes; order Kitasatosporales; family Streptomycetaceae; genus Streptomyces; species Streptomyces sp. NPDC051582. The sequence goes on along the minus strand of NZ_JBFAZJ010000023.1, from coordinate 102,716 downwards.
TACGCCGCCGCCACCAGGCTCGCGGGGGAGCGGTACGCCTCCCGGACCCGGGCCACGGCCGCGGGCCCGATGCCCGGCTGGTCCACCAGTGAGACGAGGGCCGCGCCGGCGCCCGTACCGGCGAGCGAGGCGAGGCCGACGCGCAGGGACGAGCCCATGCCCTGCGCCCAGTCGGGGTTGTCCACGATCACGCAGCCGCTCAGGTCCGCACGCTCGCGGACCTCGGCCGCGGAGGCGCCGAGCACCACGTGCAGCGGGCCGCAGCCCGCCTCGCGCAGCACCCGTACGGCGTTCTCGACCAGCGGGCGGCCGCGGTACGGGAGCAGGGCCTTGGGGCGGCCCCCCAGGCGGCGGCCGCCGCCGGCGGCGAGGAGCAGGCCCGCGATCACCGGGCTCGGGGTCGAGTGCGTGATGGGAGACATGTCAGTGATTCTCGCTCCTGCCGTGCGGTGCGCGGGCGGCGCTCCAGCAGGCGTCGTACGGCGGCCAGGGCGGGCCCGAGGCGCAGCGGCTCGGAGATCCGGTTCTCGGCGGCGGCCGCCAGGGCGCGCTCGTCACGGTCGGTCAGCGGGGTGCGCATTGCCGTCTCCTTGCCAATCGGGGGCCAATACCGCGAGTCTGGTCCTCGATTGGTCTGGTCGGCAGAGCCAATCAGGGGAGGTTGGCATGGCAAACGGGCGAGTCGTCCAGACGGCGGACAGGACCATCGGCAGTCGCCAGCTCGCCGCGCTGCTGCCCCCCGGGGTGCTGGCCCGCCCCGGCTACCGCTCCCTCGCCGACGCCGTGCGGACGCTGATCCTCGACGGCCGGATCGCCCTGCACGTACGGCTGCCCGCCGAGCGCGAGCTCGCCGAGGCGCTCGGCGCCAGCCGGGCCACCGTCACCGGGGCGTACGACCTGCTGCGCGAGAGCGGCTACGTCCGCAGCCGGCGCGGCTCCGGCACCTGGACCGAGCTGCCCGAGGGCCACGGCCCGGTCGGCGCACACCTGCCGGCCGGCACCGGCGGCTACCTCACCGACGGCGATCCCGGGATCGACCTGGCCATCGCCGCCCTCGGCGCCCCCGAGGACAGCCTCACCGAGGCCCTCGCCTGGGCCGCGTCCCGACTGCCCGGGCTCGCCCGCAGCCCCGGGTACCGCCCCTTCGGCCTGCCCGACCTGCGCGGCGCCGTCGCCGAGCGGTTCACCCGGCGGGGCCTTGCGACCCGCCCCGAGCAGATCCTGGTCACGGCCGGGGCGCAGCAGGCGTTCTCGCTGGTCGTGAGCCTGCTGTGCGGGCCCGGGGACCGGGTGGTGACCGAGAACCCCACGTACGCGAACGCCCTCGACGCCCTGCGGCACGCGCGGCTGCGCACCGGCTCGATCGCGGTGTCCGACACGGGCTGGGACATGGAGATCGCCGAGTCCACGCTGCGCCAGACCGTGCCGAGGCTGGCGTACGTGATCCCGGACTTCCACAACCCGACCGGCCTGCTGATGCCGCCGGAGCAGCGGCTGCGGCTGCTCGCCGCCACGCGGCGGACCGGGACGTGGCTGGTGGTCGACGAGACCATCGCCGACATCGCCCTGGACGTTCCCGCGCCGGCGCCGCTGGCCTCACTGGCGCCGCGGGGCGGGGCCGAGCACGTGGTGACGATCGGCTCGCTCAGCAAGACGCACTGGGGCGGGCTGCGCGTGGGGTGGGTGCGCGCCCCCGCGAAGATGATCACGGAGTTGGCGGCGGTGAAGGTGGCCGCGGACATGACGGGGTCGGTTCTGGACCAGCTGGTGGCGCAGCCGCTGCTGGAGGGGCTGGAGCGGACGCTGCCGGCGCGGCTCGCGCAGCTGCGGGGGCAGCGGGATGCGCTGGTCGCCGCGCTGGAGCGGCACGTTCCGCAGTGGTCCTGGGTGCGGGGGCCGGGCGGGCTGTCGCTGTGGGTGGACCTGGGGGAGCCGGTGAGCTCGGCGCTGGCCGAGCGGGCCGGGGCCTGCGGCGTGCACATCGGGCGCGGGGCGCGGTTCGGGGTCGACCCCGGGACCTTCGAGCACCGGCTGCGGATTCCGTACACGCTGCCGGAGGACCGCCTGGACGAGGCCGTACGCCGCCTCGCGGCCGCCTTCCACGACGGGGTCCCGCTGGCGCCGGCGGTGGACCGGCCGCACTGGGTGGCGTAGTACGCCGGGCGCCCGGGCCCAGGGGCTACGGCGTGCGGATCAGGCGGCGGGAGGTGGCCGTGGCCACCGCCGAGGTGCGGGAGTCGACGCCCAGCTTCGCGTAGATGTGGACCAGGTGGGATTTGACCGTGGCCTGGCTCAGGAAGAGCTTCTTCGAGACCTGCTGGTTCGACAGGCCGTCCGCGACCAACTGGAGCACCTCCAGCTCCCGCTTCGTCAGCGCCTCGGCCGGGGTGCGCATGCGGTCCATCAGGCGCAGGGCCACCGCCGGGGCCAGTGCCGACTGGCCCGCCGCCGCCGTGCGGACCGCCGCCGCCAGCTCCTCCGGCGGGGCGTCCTTGAGCAGGTAGCCCGATGCGCCCGCCTCGACCGCCGCCAGGATGTCCGCGTCCGTGTCGTACGTGGTCAGGACCAGGACCCGGGGCGCCCCGGCCCGGGCCGTGATCGCCGCCGTCGCCGCCGAGCCGTGCATGCCCGTACCGAACTGGAGGTCCATCAGGACCACGTCCACCGGCTCGGAAGCGGCCAGTTCCACCGCCCGCTCGGCGGTGGCGGCCTCCGCGACCACCGCGAAGTCCGGCTCGGTGTCCAGGACCGCGCGCAGCCCGGCGCGGACCACCGGGTGGTCGTCGGCCAGCAGCAGGCGGATCGTCATCAGGAGGCCCCCAGGGGCAGTGGCAGGGTGACGGCCACGGCGGTGCCCTGGCCGGGGGAGGACTCGACCGTGAACAGGCCGCCGAGGGTCTCGGCCCGCGAGCGCATGGCCGGCAGCCCGAACCCGCCCTCGCCGGAGGGGGCCGAGGAGGGGTCGAAGCCGGTTCCGTCGTCCACGACGTCCAGGGTCACCGAGGCCTCCATGAAGGTCAGGGTGATCTCGGCGCGGCCCGCGCGGGCGTGGCGCACCACGTTGGCCAGCGCCGACTGCGCGATGCGCAGGAGGGCCACCTCGTACGGGGTGGGCAGGACCCGGGGCGCGCCGCTCAGGCAGAACCGCACGCGCGGCCCGGGCGCGGCCGCGCACAGCCGCTCCAGCGCGGCGGCGAGCGAACCGTGCTCCAGGTCGGGCGGGGTGAGGGCCCGTACGAAACGACGCGCCTCGGCGAGGTTCTCCTGCGCCGCCTCCCGGGCCCGGCCGATGTGGTCCAGGGCCGGGGCGTCCTGCGGAAGTGTTCGTTCCGCCGCGCGCAGCAGGAGCTGGATCGAGGAGAGGCCCTGGGCCAGGGTGTCGTGGATCTCGCGGGCCAGGCGTTCCCGCTCCGCCAGGATCCCGGCGTCGCGCTCGGCCGCGGCCAGTTCGGCGCGGGTGGCGATGAGTTCCTCGATCAGCTCGCGGCGGCGTTCGCTCTCGCGGTACAGCGCCTGGTAGCCCAGTACGGTCGCCACCGCCACGGCCCCGCCGAGCAGCGGCCCGAGGAACGCCCCCGGCGAGAGCGCGCCGCTCTGCGCGTGCGCCAGAAAGCCTCCGATCGCCGCGCACGCGGTCACCGCTACGGCCGCGATCCCCCAGCGCAGCCGCAGCAGGTGCAGCTCCAGGAAGTACAGCGGGAACGCGATCCACAGTCCGTCGGGGGAGACCACCAGCAGCGCCGCCCAGGCCGCGCCCAGCGCGGCCAGCCACACCGCCGCGGCCCGGGGCGAGCGGTGGACCGCGGGGGCCAGCACCCCCGCCCCGTACACGGCGGCCAGCACCGCGCAGGCGGCGACCACCCAGCCGGCGCGCGGCGCGGAATCGGTGACGGCCCGCCCGGCGGCCAGCGCGAGCAGCCCGAACAGCAGCGCGTGCAGGCACAGGCGCAGCACGCGCGTCACGGGCGTGAGGGGGCGGGGAGCGGGGGATTGCGGATCAGCCATGGCCCGACCAGCGTAAAGGCGGGCCCGCGGCCGCCGGTCAATCGAAAGTTTGATGTCCGGATGCGTCCTTCGATACCAGGATCGCCACCGCGGCGCGATGCCCCGGACCCACGCCGGGGACCAGGGTGGGGACCATGTTCGTCGCATGGAGAGATCTACGGTTCGCCAAGGGCCGTTTCGCCCTCATGGGCTCCGTCGTACTGCTGATCACGCTGCTGGTCGGCCTGCTGTCCGGGCTCACCGCCGGCCTGGCCCGGGAGAACACCTCGGCCGTCACCGGGCTGCCCGCCGGCCACCTCGCCTTCGCCGCGCCCGCCGGGGACCGGCAGGTGTCCTTCACCGGCTCCCAGGTGCCGGAGAAGGCCTGGCGGGCCTGGCGTGAGCAGCCCGGCGTGAAGTCGGCCGAGCCCCTCGGAATCCGCACCACCAACGCGTCGGCCGGCGCCCGCACCGCCGCGGTCTCCGTCTTCGGCGTCGACCCGGCCGGCCCCCTCCCGCCGCGCGGCACCGGCCTCGCCCGGGGGCGGGTGGTCCTCACCGAGAAGGCGGCGAAGGAGCTCGGCGGGCCGGCCGCCGGCGACGAGCTGAGGATCGGCCCGCTGGAGCTGACCGTGGCCGCCGTCTCCGGCACCGCCGCCTACAGCCACACCCCGGTCGTCTGGATGGACATCGACGACTGGCAGCGCATCGGCAACCCCGGCACCTCCGTCGGCGCCCTCGCCACCGTGATCGCGCTCGACACCGCCGGGTCGGCGGACCTCGCCGCCGGCGACCGGGCGGCCGGCACGAAGGTCCGCACGATCGACGAGGCGCTCGGCGCCATAGGGTCCTACCAGGCCGAGAACGGCTCGCTCCAGCTCATGCGCGGCTTCCTCTTCGCCATCTCGGCCCTGGTCATAGGGGCCTTCTTCACCGTCTGGACGATCCAGCGCAGCGGCGACATCGCCGTGCTGAAGGCTCTGGGAGCCTCCACCCCGTACCTCCTGAAGGACGCCCTCGGGCAGGCCGTGGTCATGCTCGCGATCGGCACCGGGCTCGGTACGGCGATCGCCGCCGGGTTCGGCGCGCTGATCAGCGGGGGCGACGTGCCCTTCGTCCTCGACACCGCGACCGTGCTGGCGCCCGCCGCGATCATGATCGCGCTCGGCGCGCTCGGCGCGGCCCTGTCCATCCGGCGGATCACCGCCGTCGACCCCCTGACCGCCCTCGGGAGTGCCCGATGACCCTGCTCGTGCACGACGTCACGCTCACCTACCCGGACGGCGAGAGCCGGCTCACCGCCCTCGACCGGGTCCGCCTGGAAGTGCCCGCTGGCACGCTGACCGCGGTGATCGGGCCCTCCGGTTCCGGCAAGTCCAGCCTGCTGGCCGTCGCCGCCACCCTGGTCACCCCGGACTCCGGGCAGGTGGTCGTGGCCGGCCAGGACACCGCACGGCTGAGCGCGGCCGAGAAGTCGGCCCTGCGCCGGGAGAGGATCGGCATCGTCTTCCAGCAGCCGAACCTGCCGGCCTCGCTCACCGCCGCCGAGCAGCTCCAGGTGATGGCCCACCTGTCGGGCCGCCCCGCGCGGACGCTGCGCCGCCGGGCGCTGGAGCTGCTGGACGCCGTCGGGCTGGCCGACAAGGCCGGCAAGCGGCCCCACCAGCTCTCCGGCGGCCAGCGCCAGCGCGTCAACATCGCCCGCGCCCTGATGAACGAGCCGGCCGTGCTCCTGGTCGACGAGCCCACCAGCGCCCTGGACCACGAGCGGGGGGCGGCCGTCCTCGACCTGCTGGTCACCCTGACCCGCGAGCGCTCCACGGCGACCGTGCTGGTCACCCACGACCACGCCCACCTGGAGCGGATGGACCGGACGGCCACCATGACCGACGGCCGCCTGACGGAGCCGGCCCGGGAGGAGTCCGGGCCGAAGACGGTCCCGGCCGCCTGAGCGCCCGTACGTACGGCAAAGGCCCCGGCCCCGCGCGTCAGCGGGGCCGGGGCCTTCGTACGTCCGGGCGCGGGGCCGGAACCTACGCGGGGTTCTGGCTCTGCAGCGCCACCGACAGCTCGGCCGCGACGTTCTGCAGGATCGGCACGAAGGACTCGGCCACGGCCTCGGTCACCCGCCCCGCCGGTCCCGAGATGGAGATCGCGGCGGCGGTCGGCGAGTTCGGCACCGACACGGCCAGGCAGCGGACCCCTATCTCCTGCTCGTTGTCGTCGACCGCGTAGCCCGCCTTGCGCACGTGCTCCAGGGCCTCCAGGAAGCCCTCCGGAGTGGTGATGGTCTTCTCGGTCGCGGCCGGCATCCCGGTGCGCGCCAGCAGTGCCCGTACCTCGTCGGCGGGCGTGTACGCGAGCAGCGCCTTGCCCACGCCGGTGGAGTGCGGCAGCACCCGGCGGCCGACCTCGGTGAACATGCGCATGGAGTGCTTGGAGGGCACCTGGGCGACGTAGACGATCTCGTCCCCGTCGAGCAGGGCCATGTTGGCCGTCTCGCCGGTCTCCTCGACCAGACGGGCGAGGTAGGGGCGCGCCCAGGTCCCCAGCAGGCGCGACGCGGACTCGCCGAGGCGGATCAGGCGGGGGCCGAGGGAGTACCGTCGGTTGGGCTGCTGCCGTACGTAGCCGCACGCCACGAGGGTGCGCATGAGGCGGTGGATGGTGGGCAGCGGCAGACCGCTGGCGGTGGAGAGCTCGCTGAGGCCGACCTCGCCCCCGGCATCGGCCATGCGTTCAAGCAGATCGAAGGCGCGCTCAAGGGACTGAACGCCACCGCTGGCGGCGGTGGGCTTCGCGGAAGCGTCGGTGGTGCTGGCGCTGGACGTCGGCACGGCGCGGTCCTTTCGGTGCTGGCAGGCAAGGAAGCAGCCTACCGGTCGGTCGGCGTCGGCCCTAGAGCCGGGTCGAAGCCGTCCCCGCCGGTCAGATGGGGTTTGTCCGGGTCGCGGACCTCCTCGGGAAGTTACCCGTCCGCCCCCGGTGGTGGTAGCTACATTCTGGATAGTGAAATCTTAATTCCATCCTGTGGAAACATCCAATTGCGGCACCGGTGTGTCAGTGCTCTGTCCGGCGGCTCTTGACTGGCCCCGGATCGGCGGCGAGACTCCGTCAACAGAACGTTGAATTTCGCTCTGTGGAAGTAGATGGGGAGGTTCCGGCGTGTCCGACGACGTGGAACTGGTACTGCGCTCGACTCGCGTCATCACCCCCGGGGGGACGCGCGCCGCTTCGGTCGCCGTCGCCGCCGGGAAGATCGTCGCCGTACTGCCGCACGACGCCGCGGTGCCGGCCGGCGCCCGGCTGGAGGACTTCGGCGACGACGTCCTGCTCCCCGGCCTGGTCGACACCCACGTGCACGTGAACGACCCGGGGCGCACCGAGTGGGAGGGCTTCTGGACGGCCACCCGCGCCGCCGCGGCCGGAGGCGTCACCACGCTCCTCGACATGCCGCTGAACTCCCTGCCGCCGACCACCACGGTCGACAACCTCCGCGTCAAGCAGGAGGTCGCCCGCGCCAAGGCGCACGTGGACGTCGGCTTCTGGGGCGGCGCCCTGCCGGACAACGTCAAGGACCTGGCGCCGCTGCACGACGCCGGGGTCTACGGTTTCAAGTGCTTCCTGTCGCCCTCCGGCGTGGACGAGTTCCCCGAGCTCGACCAGGAGCAGCTGGCCACCTCCCTCGCCGAGATCACCGGCTTCGGCGGCCTGATGATCGTGCACGCCGAGGACCCGCACCACCTGGACTCCGCCCCGGTCGTCCCGGGCCCCAAGTACGCCGACTTCCTGGCCTCCCGGCCGCGCGACGCCGAGAACACCGCGATCGGCAACCTGATCGCCCAGGCGAAGCGGCTGAACGCGCGGGTCCACGTACTGCACCTGTCCTCCTCCGACGCGCTGCCGCTGATCGCCGCCGCCAAGGCCGAAGGCGTCCGCATCACCGTCGAGTCCTGCCCGCACTACCTCACCCTCACCGCCGAGGAAGTTCCCGACGGCGCGAGCGAGTTCAAGTGCTGCCCGCCCATCCGCGAGGCCGCCAACCAGGACCTCCTGTGGGACGCGCTCGCCGACGGCACCATCGACTGCATCGTCTCCGACCACTCCCCGTCCACGGCGGACCTCAAGACGAGCGACTTCTCCACCGCGTGGGGCGGCATCTCCTCCCTCCAGCTGGGCCTGCCGGCGATCTGGACCGAGGCGCGCCGCCGCGGCCGGACGCTGGAGGACGTGGTCCGCTGGATGTCGGCGGCCCCGGCGAAGCTCGCGGGCCTCGCCCAGAAGGGGGCCATCGAGGCCGGCCGCGACGCCGACTTCGCCGTCCTGGCCCCCGAAGAAACGTTCACGGTGGTCCCGGCCGAACTGCACCACCGCAACCAGGTGACGGCGTACGCGGGCAAGACCCTGCACGGCGTCGTGAAGTCCACCTGGCTGCGCGGCACGCGGATCGCCGACCACGGCACCCCGACCGAGCCCACGGGCCTCCTCCTCGAAAGGCAGAACTGACCAGTGGCGATTGAATCCTTCACCGGCAACGCGAACCCGTACGGAGGCGGCGACCCGTACGCGGACTACCGCACCGCGGACTTCCCGTTCACCCAGTACGCGAACCTCGCCGCCCGTGAGCTGGGCGCCGGTGTCATCGCCGCCAACGACGAGTTCTTCGCCCAGCGCGAGAACCTGCTGATCTCCGAGGCCGCGCACTTCGACCCGGAGGACTTCGGCCACAAGGGCAAGGTCATGGACGGCTGGGAGACCCGCCGCCGCCGCGGCGTCTCGGCCACCCAGCCCTGGCCGACGCCCGAGGACCACGACTGGGCCCTCGTACGCCTGGGCGCCCCCGGCGTCATCCGCGGCATCGTCGTCGACACCGCGCACTTCCGCGGCAACATGCCGCAGGCCGTCTCCGTCGAGGCCACCAACTGGGAGGGTGCCCTCGCGCCGACCCCGGAGGAGCTCCAGGGCGACGCGGTGAAGTGGACGACCATCGTCGCGCGCACCCCGGTCGGCGGCCACGCGGCCAACGGCTTCGAGGTCACCGTCGAGCAGCGCTTCACGCACCTGCGCGTCAACCAGCACCCCGACGGCGGCATCGCCCGCCTGCGCGTCTACGGCGAGGTCCTGCCCGACCCGAAGTGGCTCGCGGCCCTCGGCTCCTTCGACGTGGTCGCGCTGGAGAACGGCGGCTCCGTCCAGGACGCCTCCAACCGCTTCTACTCCCCGCCGGCCAACACCATCAACCCGGGCCGTTCCCGCAAGATGGACGACGGCTGGGAGACCGCCCGCCGCCGCGACGACGGCAACGACTGGATCCGCTACCAGCTGGTGGCCGACTCCGAGATCCGCGCCGTCGAGATCGACACCGCCTACCTCAAGGGCAACTCGGCCGGTTGGGCCTCGCTGTCCGTCAAGACGGGCGAGGAGGGCGAGTGGACGGAGTTCCTGCCGCGGACTCGCCTGCAGCCCGACACCAACCACCGCTTCGTACTGGACACCCCGGCGGTCGGCACCCACGTGCGGATCGACATCTTCCCGGACGGCGGCTTCTCCCGCCTGCGCCTGTACGGCTCGCTGACGGAGGCCGGCGCGGCCGCGCTGACCGCCCGCAACCAGGAGCTGGGCGGCTGACGCCGTCCCCCTGACTGCCCCGGGGGCCGACACCCCCGGGGCCCGCACGGCCCGATGGGGCGCACCGCGGCCGCGGCGCGCCCCATCGGCGCGTCCTCCTGCGCCCCATCGCCGCGTCCCCCTGCGCGCCGCGCCCCGTGCCCGGCCGCGCGTCAGGCCGCGTGCCCGCCGTCCACCGCGAACTCGGCGCCCGTCACGTAGGCGGCGTCCGGACCCGCGAGGAAGGACACCAGGCCCGCCACCTCCGGCGCCGTGCCGAAGCGCCCGAGGGCCGTCAGTGCGCTCTGCGCGGCGGCGTACGGTCCGTCGGCCGGGTTCATGTCGGTGTCCACCGGGCCCGGGTGCACGAGGTTCGCGGTGATGCCGCGCTCGCCGAGCTCCCGTGCCAGCGCCTTGTTCAGGCCGATCAGCGCGGCCTTGCTCATCGCGTACAGGGTTCCTCCGGGGCCCGGGACCCGGGCGGCCATGCAGCTGCCGATGGTGACGATCCGGCCGCCGGAGTCCATCCGGGCGGCCGCGGCCTGGGTGGTGAGGAACACCCCGCGCACGTTGACCGCCAGCACCCGGTCCACATCGGCCAGGGTCAGGGCGTCCAGGGGTCCGAGCACGCCGATCCCCGCGTTGTTCACGAGTGCGGTGATCCGCCCGAGCCCGCGTACGGTCTCCTCCACTGCGGCGACCGCCTGCGCCGGGTCGCCCACGTCGGCCCGTACGGCCACGGCGCGCCGGCCGAGCGCCTCGATCCCGGCGACGACCTCGGCCGCGTCCCGCTCGCCGTTGACGTACGTGAGCGCCACGTCGGCCCCGTCCCGCGCCAGCCGCAGGGCGGTGGCCGCCCCGATGCCCCGGCTGCCACCGGTCACCAGTGCCGCCACAACCGCGCCGTTGCTGCCCATGGTCTTCTCCCTCGTTCTCATTGCCCGAAAAGTCGTTGCGGCTTCAATGAAATAGGGGGAGGGGCGCGGGCGCTGGCGGGAATCGGACCTCGCGTTCGTGCGCGCCGCGCCGATGAGTGCGGGGGAGGCCGGGAGTCTGAAGCCGTACAGGGGGAAACCGTACGGGCGGACCCCGTGCGCGAGACACCGGACGCAAGGAGCGCAGAGCCATGGGCAAGCTGACCCTGACCACCTTCGTGACCCTCGACGGCGTGATGCAGGCCCCCGGCGGTCCGGAGGAGGACCCGTCCGGCGGGTTCGCGTACGGCGGCTGGCTGACCCCGTTCCACGACGAGGGGGTGGGCGCGTTCACCACCGAGCTGTTCGACCGGGCCGGGGCCTTCCTGCTCGGACGCCGGACGTACGACATCTTCGCCGGCTACTGGCCGAAGCGGACCGAGCCCACCGACCCGATCGCGAGCCGGCTCAACGGCCTGCCGAAGTACGTGGCCTCGACCACGCTCAGGAACCCCTCCTGGGCGGGGACCACCGTCATCGACGGGGAGCAGCTCCAGAGCGAGATCGTCCGGATCAAGGACGGGCTGGAGGGGCACCGGGAGCTCCAGGTGCACGGCAGCGGGCAGTTGGCCCAGTGGCTGCTCGCCCGGGACCTCGTGGACGAGCTGAACCTGGAGGTGTACCCCGTCTTCCTGGGCGCCGGGCGGCGGCTGTTCCCGACCGGCGGACTGCCCACGGCCTACGAGCTGGTCGCCTCGCGCACGACGCCGAACGGCGCCGCCATCCTCACGTACCGCCCGACGGGCCGTGCCGCCTTCGCCACCTTCGGCTGAACCGGGAGGGGCGGCTCCCGGAGGGCCGACGCGGCCGCCGGCCGGGTCTGCCGCGGGCGGCCGGAGAGCGCGGACGAGTGACCGGAAATCGCCGGGTCCCGTACTGAGCGGTCACATTAGTGTGACCGCATGCCGTTACCGGACATCAGCGCGAACGACGCGGACTTCCACAGCGACCCCTACTCCTTCTACGCCCGGTTGCGCGCGAGGGGGCCGGTGCACCGCGTGGAGGTCACCGCCGAGTACGCGCCCGCCTTCCTGGTCGTCGGCTACGACGAGGCCCGCCGGGCCCTCGGCCACCCCGGTCTGGCGAAGGACTGGAGCAGCGGTGCGATCCTGCCGGGCATCGTCGTCACCCAGGCCAACCGCAACATGCTGGAGGCGGATCCGCCGCACCACACCCGGCTGCGCCGCCTGGTCGCCCGCGAGTTCACCTCCCGCCGCGTGCAGGCCATGCGGCCCCGCGTCCGGCAGATCACCGACGAGCTGCTCGACGCGATGGCCGCCCGCCCGCAGCGCAGCGCGGACCTCGTCAAGGCCCTCGCCTTCCCGCTCCCGATGACCGTCATCGCCGAACTCCTGGGCGTCCCCGACCTGGACCGCGAACGCTTCGGCTACTGGTCCAAAGAGGTCGTCGCCCCCACCTCCGCCACCCCGAGCACCACCGCGCACCAAAAGCTCGGCGAGTACCTCGGCGAACTCGTCGGCGCCAAGGCGAAGGACCCGGGCGAGGACCTGCTGAGCGCACTGATCCGGACCCGCGACGAAGACGGCGACGCACTCTCCTGCGAAGAACTCATCGGGATGGCCTTCCTGCTGCTGGTCGCCGGCCACGAGACCACCGTCAACCTCATCTCCAACGGCACGCGCGCCCTGCTGGCCCACCCGGACCAACTGGCCGCCCTGCGCGCCGACTGCGACGGCCTGCTCGACGGCGCGGTCGAGGAGATGCTGCGCTACGACGGCCCCGTGCAGAACGCCACCTACCGCTACGCCCGCGAGGACATGGAGCTCGGCGGCACCGTCATCCCCGCAGGCGCCACCGTCCTCGTCTCGCTGGCCGGAGCCGACCGCGACCCCGAGCGCTACGGAGCCCCCGACACGTTCGACATCCGGCGGGCCCCGCAGGGACACCTCGCCTTCGGGCACGGACTGCACTTCTGCATCGGCGCCCCGCTCGCCCGCATGGAGGGCCGCATCGCGCTCCGCGGGCTGCTGGAACGCTTCCCGGACCTGGCCGAGGACCCGGCCGGGGGTCCGCCGGACCACATCGGGGGGAGCCTGATCCGGGGCGTGACCCGGCTGCCGGTGCGCTGGTAGCGCCGCCCGTGTCCGGTCGCGTACCACCCCCGCCGCCCCCGGCGCCCCTACAGGTCCGGGAGTTCCGTCATGCGGACCGGGCGCCGCTCCCGCCGCGACACCTCGCAGGCCTCCGCGATCCGCAGCGCGGCCAGCGCCTCCCGGCCGTCGCACGGGTTGGGTCCCTCGCCGCGCACCAGCCGGACGAAGGCGGCCAGCTCCGCCTCGTACGCGGGGCCGAAGCGCTCCAGGAAGCCCGTCCAGGGCTTGCTCGCCGGGGGCGGGCCGTGCGGTTCGGTCGAGGCGATCGGCGTACGGTCGTCCAGCCCGGAGGAGACCTGGTCGAGCTCCCCGGCCAGCTCCATCCGCACGTCGTAGCCGGCGCCGTTGCACCGGGTGCCCGTACAGGTGGCCAGGGTCCCGTCGTCCAGGGTCAGGACGGCCACGGCGGTGTCCACGTCGCCGAGCTCCCGGAAGACGGGCGGACCCGCGTCGGATCCGGTCGCGTAGACCTCGCTCACCTCGTGACCGGTCACCCAGCGGACCATGTCGAAATCGTGCACCAGACAGTCCCGGTACAGGCCCCCGGAGGTCGCCAGGTACGCGGCGGGCGGCGGGGCCGGATCGGCGGTCATCATCCGTACGGTGTGCAGCCGGCCCAGGGCCCCGGAGCGCACCAGTTCCCGCGCGGTGCGGCAGCCCGCGTCGAAGCGGCGCATGAAGCCCAGCTGGAGCACTCCACCGGCGGCGGTCACCTCGCGCAGCACGGCCAGCGTCCGGGTCAGATCGGTGGCCAGGGGTTTCTCGCAGAAGACCGGCAGCCCGCCGCGGACGGCCCGCAGGACCAGCTCGGCGTGCCCGTCGGTGGCACAGGCCACGACCACGGCGTCCACGCCCCAGGTGAAGACCTGTTCCACGGAGGGTGCCGCGGTCGCCCCGAGCCGGTCGGCGAGGCGCGCGGCCCGTGCGGGATCGGCGTCGGCGAGCAGCAGCGAGCCCGCGTCGCGGTGGCGGGCGAGTGCCGCCGCGTGGAAGGAGCCGATCCGGCCCGTTCCGATCACCCCGATGCGCATGCAATCAACGTGACCCTGTCACCGGAGGCTGTCAATCCGCAGGACAGTACCCGTATGGCGGAGATGGGCGCGAAGGCCCCGATGGCGGCACATGGTCCACTGTGGCGGATACTGAGCGGCTGGAACCGTAATGACCGCTTTGGCGGCAGCGGCCCGCAGACGGCGGCGGCAGACACAGGACGAGGGAAGGGCACGCAGACGTGGCTAGGGTTCGGACAGGGGTACGCGTCGTGGGCGCCGTGCTCGCGGCGGTACTGGGAGCCTCCCTCGTGGGCTGCAGCAGCACGGGCGGCAAGCGCGCCGAGGACCGGGCCAAGGCGGCCCAGGCGGGCCGGCCCGCGGTGTCCACCCCGCGCTGGACCTTCGCGATGGTCACGCACGCGGGCGACGGCGACACCTTCTGGGACATCGTCCAGAAGGGTGCCAAGGAGGCCGCGGCGAAGGACAACATCAACTTCGTCTACGCCCACGACGACCAGGCACAGCAGCAGGCCCAGTTCGTGCAGAACGCCATCGACCAGAAGGTCGACGGGATCGTGGTGAGCCTGGCCAAGCCCGAGGCGCTCAAGGACGTCATCGGCAAGGCGGTCAAGGCCGGCATCCCCGTGATCACCGTCAACTCGGGATCCGCGCAGTCGGCCGAGTACGGCGCCCTCACCCACATCGGCCAGGACGAGCAGATCGCCGGCGAGGCGGTCGGCAGCGAGCTGACCAAGCGCGGGAAGAAGAAGGCCGTCTGCGTCCTGCACGAGCAGGGCAACGTGGGCCACGAGCAGCGCTGCGCCGGGGCCAAGAAGACGTTCGGCGGAACGATGGAGAACCTGTACGTCGAGGGCACCAACATGCCCTCCGTCCAGGCGGCCATCCAGGCGAAGCTGCAGGCCGATCCGTCCGTCGACGCGATCGTCACCCTCGGCGCCCCCTTCGCCCCGACGGCGGTCAAGGCGAAGGACGCGGCGGGCAGCAAGGCCGAGGTCGACACCTTCGACCTCAACGAGTCCGTCGCCCGCGACCTCAAGTCCGGCGCCCTCGGCTTCGCCGTGGACCAGCAGCCCTACCTCCAGGGCTACGAGGCCATCGACCTGCTCTGGCTGTACCGCTACAACGCGGACGTGCTCGGCGGCGGCCGCCCGGTGCTCACCGGACCGCAGATCGTCACGGCCGACGAGGCCGGCAAGCTGGAGGAGTTCATCAAGCGGGGCAGCCGATGAGCACGGCAACGGCCGTCGACGAACGGCTCGCCCCCACCTCCCTGGTCCGCAGGCTGCTCGGCCGTCCCGAGCTCGGCGCGGTCGTCGGCGCGGCCGCCGTCTTCGTCTTCTTCTCCTTCGCGGCGCCGAGCTTCCTGCAGGCCTCCAGCCTCAGCACGATCCTGTACTCGGCCTCCACCATCGGGATCATGGCCGTACCGGTGGCCCTGCTGATGATCGGCGGCGAGTTCGACCTCTCCGCCGGCGTCATGGTCACCACCTCGGCGCTGTTCAGCTCGATGTTCAGCTACCAGATGACCGCCAACGTGTGGGTGGGCGTCGGGGTGTCCCTGCTGGTCACCCTGGCCATCGGCTTCTTCAACGGGTTCATGCTGACCCGTACCAAGCTGCCGAGCTTCATCATCACGCTCGGCACCTTCCTGATGCTGACCGGCCTGAACCTCGGCTTCACCAAGCTGATCAGCGGCTCCGTCTCCACGAAGAGCATCGCCGACATGGAGGGCTTCTCCTCCGCCCGCGCGCTCTTCGCCTCCCAGTGGAACGTCGGCTCGGTCACGCTCAAGGTCACCATCCTGTGGTGGCTGGCCCTGGTCGCCGTCGCCACCTGGATCCTGCTGCGCACCCGCGCCGGCAACTGGATCTTCGCGGTCGGCGGCGGGGCGGACGCGGCCCGCGCGACCGGCGTCCCCGTCGTCAAGACCCGGATCGGCCTGTACATGGGCGTCGCCCTGTGCGCCTGGATCTCCGGGCAGCACATCCTCTTCTCGTTCGACGTGGTCCAGTCGGGCGAGGGCGTCGGCAACGAGTTCCTGTACATCATCGCGGCCGTCATCGGCGGCTGCCTGATGACCGGCGGCTACGGCTCCGCGATCGGCTCGGCCGTCGGCGCCTTCATCTTCGGCATGACCAGCAACGGCATCGTGTACGCCCAGTGGAACCCGGACTGGTTCAAGTTCTTCCTCGGCGCGATGCTCCTGCTGGCGACGCTGCTCAACGCATGGGTCCGCAAGCGGGCGGAGGCGAAGTGATGACCGGTACCGAGTCCGCGACCGCGTACGGGAAGTCCTCCGCGCCGGCGCTCGTGAAGATGACCGACGTCAGCAAGTTCTACGGCAACATCCGCGCGCTCCAGGGGGTCTCCCTGGAAGTGCACGCCGGCGAGATCACCTGTGTCCTCGGCGACAACGGCGCGGGCAAGTCCACCCTCATCAAGATCATCGCCGGACTGCACCGGCACGACGCCGGCAGCTTCGAGATCGAGGGCGAGGAGACCGTGCTCGCCAATCCGCGCGCCGCCCTCGACCACGGCATCGCCACCGTCTACCAGGACCTGGCCGTCGTCCCGCTCATGCCCGTCTGGCGGAACTTCTTCCTCGGCTCCGAGCCCACCAGGGGGCGCGGCCCCCTCCGCCGCCTCGACGTGGAGTTCATGCGGAAGACCACCCGCGCCGAGCTGCTGCGCATGGGCATCGACCTGCGCGACGTCGACCAGCCGATCGGCACCCTGTCGGGCGGCGAGCGGCAGTGCGTGGCCATCGCCCGCGCCGTCTACTTCGGGGCCAAGGTCCTCGTCCTCGACGAGCCCACCGCCGCCCTCGGCGTCAAGCAGTCCGGCGTGGTCCTCAAGTACGTGGCCGCGGCCCGTGACGCGGGCCTCGGCGTGGTCCTGATCACCCACAACCCGCACCACGCCTACCTGGTCGGCGACCGGTTCGTGCTGCTCAAGCGCGGCACGATGGCCGGCAGCCACACCCGCGACTCGATCACCCTGGACGAGCTCACCCGGCAGATGGCGGGCGGCTCCGAGCTGGACGAGCTGAGCCACGAACTGGAGCGGGTGGCAGAATCGGGACCGGACCACCCGTCCGGAGCAGCAGACACCGCATCCGGCACCACCGCACCCTGAGGGACGACACGACTCGATGAGCACGTACCGGGACTTTGCGCTCACCCACCGGGGGTCGGCGCGAGGCACCGTCCTGCGGACCATCGGGACCCGTGAGCGCCGGTCGCACCTGACCGCCCCGCGCGTCCCGACCGTCGGCATCGACATCGGCGGCACGAAGGTGATGGCCGGCGTCGTCGACGCCGACGGGGTCATCCTGGAGAAGATCCGCACCGAGACCCCCGACAAGTCCAAGAGCCCCAAGGTCGTCGAGGACACCATCGTCGAGCTGGTGCTCGACCTGTCCGACCGGCACGACGTCCATGCCGTGGGCATCGGCGCGGCCGGCTGGGTCGACGCCGACCGCTCCCGGGTGCTCTTCGCACCCCACCTGGCCTGGCGCGACGAGCCGCTGCGCGACGCGCTCCAGTCCCGGCTCGCGGTCCCGGTCATGGTGGACAACGATGCCAACACCGCCGCCTGGGCGGAGTGGCGCTTCGGCGCCGGCCGCGGCGAGGACCACCTCGTCATGATCACGCTCGGCACCGGCATCGGCGGCGCGATCCTCGAAGGCGGCCAGGTCAAGCGCGGCCGCTTCGGGGTGGCCGGCGAGTTCGGCCACATGCAGGTCGTCCCCGGCGGCCACCGCTGCCCGTGCGGCAACCGCGGCTGCTGGGAGCAGTACAGCTCCGGCAACGCCCTGGTCCGCGAGGCCCGCGAGCTCGCCGCCGCCGACTCGCCGGTCGCGTACAACATCATCGCCAAGGTCGGCGGAAACGTCTCGGAGATCACCGGGCCGCTCATCACCGAGCTGGCCCGCGAGGGCGACGCCATGTGCGTCGAGCTCCTCCAGGACATCGGCCAGTGGCTCGGCGTCGGCATCGCCAACCTCGCCGCCGCCCTCGACCCCTCCTGCTTCGTCATCGGCGGCGGCGTCAGCGCCGCCGACGACCTGCTGATCGGGCCCGCCCGGGACGCCTTCCGGCGCCACCTCACCGGCCGCGGCTACCGCCCCGAGGCCCGGATCGCCAAGGCGCAGCTGGGCCCCGAGGCGGGCATGGTCGGCGCCGCCGACCTGGCCCGGCTCGTCGCCCGCCGCTTCCGCCGCGCCACGCGCCGGCGCGTCGAGCGGTACGAGCGCTACGCGCAGTGGGGCCTGATCGACTCCCCGGCCACCGCGGAGCGCAAGGCCGCGGACCTCAAGGCCGCGGAGACGAAGGCCGCCGAGCTCAAGGCCGCCGAGCTCAAGGCCGCCGAGACCGGGGCCGCCGAGACCGGAGCAGGCGAGACCGGAGCAGGCGGGGCCGCGGCGGCCGGCGCCGCGGACACGACACCGGCCGAACCCAAGGACGGGGACCCGCGGTGACCCCGCCCTCCGTACCCCACCAGGCCTCCGCCCCCGACGAGGGCGGCTCCCCGCTCCCGCCGGAGGACCGCAAGCACGTCGTCCGGCGGCGCTGGATCACCGCGATCATCATCCTGCTGCTGGTCGGCGTGCCCGCGGGCTACCTCGCCGTCTCCGCCCAGCAGAGCCGCGAGAGCGGCCGCGACAAGGCCGCCAAGGTCGGCGCGACCAAGGTGCGCCCCGGCTGGCCCTCCAAGGTCCAGCGCAGCATCTACGAGGTGCCGATCCCGCCGAAGGCCTGGCGGGTCGGGTTCCTGGAGACCAACAACTGGCGCACCAGCCGGCTGTACGTGCAGTTCGCGGTCACCCCCGCCGACCTGGACTCCTTCCTCGCCGACCTCGGCACCAGCCGGGCCGGGCTGACCCGGGAGGTCTCCGTCAGCCCGCACGACGCCGCCATCGCGGGCTGGAGCTGGGGCCCGCACAACACCTGGTACGGCACCACCCTGGAGCAGCCGAACCCGCGCCCCACCCGGGACGTCACGGTCGATCTCACCGACCCGGCCAAGCCGAGGGTCTACGTGGTGTCCACCGCGACCCCGTAAATGGCTAGCCTGCTGCCATGAAGCTCACCAAGCGGCTGCACTCCTGTGTCCAACTGGAGAAGGACGGGCGCGTGCTCGTCATCGACCCGGGCGCCTTCAGCGAGCCCGACGCGGGGCTCGGGGCGGACGTCCTGCTCGTCACGCACGAGCACCCCGACCACTTCGACGAGGGCCGGCTGCGCGCCGCGCTCGACGCCGACCCGGCGGCCGCGCTCTGGACCCTGCGCAGCGTCGCCGAGCGGCTGGCCCCCGCCTATCCGGGCCGGGTCCACACCGTCGGTCACGGGGACGCCTTCAGCGCGGCCGGCTTCGAGGTCCAGGTCCACGGCGAGCTGCACGCGGTGATCCACCCGGACATCCCGCGGGTCACCAATGTCGGCTACCTCGTGGAGGGATCGCTCTTCCACCCCGGAGACGCGCTGACGGTGCCCGAGGTGCCCGTGGACACCCTGATGCTCCCGGTGCACGCACCCTGGAACAAGGTCGCCGAGGTGATCGACTACCTGCGCGAGGTCAAGCCGCGCCGGGCCATCGACATCCACGACGCCTACCTCTCGGACATCGCGCGGCCGATCTACGACGGCGCCCTCGCGGCCCTGGGCGGCACCGACCACGGGCGCCTCGCCGCCGGAGAAGCCGCCCAGCTGTGACTGTCGGCGGCGGGCGGTAGGTTGGACGGCATGCGTATCGCCACGTTCAACGTCAACTCGATCACCGCCCGGCTGCCCCGTCTGCTGGCCTGGCTGGAGAGCTCCGCCGCCGATGTCGTGTGCGTCCAGGAGACCAAGTGCTCCGAGGCGCAGTTCCCGCACGAGCAGCTGCGCGAGCTGGGCTACGAGTCGGCCGTCAACGCCACCGGCAGGTGGAACGGGGTGGCCCTGATCTCCAAGGTCGGCCTGGAGGACGTGGTCAAGGGCCTGCCCGGCGGCCCCGGCTACGAGGGGGTCGAGGAGCCCCGGGCGATCTCCGCCACCTGCGGCGGGGTCCGCCTGTGGTCGGTGTACGTGCCGAACGGCCGGGAGGTCGAGCACGACCACTACGGCTACAAGCTGGACTGGTTCCGCGCGCTGACCGCCGCCGTCGCCGAAGACGCGGCGGGCCCGCGCCCGTTCGCGGTGCTCGGCGACTACAACGTGGCCCCGACCGACGAGGACGTGTACGACCCGGCGGTCTTCGAGGGCCTGACCCACGTGACCCCGGCCGAGCGCGCCGCCCTGGAGGCGCTGCGGGGCGCCGGGCTCTCCGACGTGCTGCCGCGCCCCCTCAAGTACGACCGGCCGTACACGTACTGGGACTACCGCCAGCTCGCCTTCCCCAAGAACCGGGGCATGCGCATCGACCTGGTCTACGGGAACGAGCCCTTCACCAAGGCCGTCACCGATGCCTATGTCGACCGCGAGGAGCGCAAGGGCAAGGGCGCCTCGGACCACGCCCCGGTGGTCGTCGACCTCGCGCTGGACGCGTAGCCCGGCCCTCCCGGACGGATCCCGCGCGCCCTGTGGCCAGCGCGGGATCCTGGTGCCAGGCTGGTCGGTATGAACATCCCCTTCCTGGACAACTGGCTGAACCGGCACGAAACGGAACGGGGTGCGGGGCTGGCCGCCGCCCTCGCGGACGACCCCGAGGGCGTCAACGAGTTGTTCTCGGAGTGCGAGATGCTGCGCGTCCACGCGCGGGCGGCCGGGCTGGAACTCGACGAGAGCCCGGCCTCGTTGGAGGCGCTCGACCAGCTGATGCCCCGCTGGCGCCGGGACCCCGAGGTGGTGCCCTGGCTCGGCAACGACGCGGGCTTCTACCTCGGCACCGTGATCGTCCGGACCAAGCTGGGCTCCGCCTGGCAGGTCTGGCCCAACGGCCAGCCGGTGATCCGCCTGGCCTCGGGCCGCGAACTGAACGTGGTGGAGTCGGGGGTCTCCTGGGCGATGACCGGCTCCCCGGAGCTCTCCCAGGCGTACGCAGAAGCCTCCGAAGGCTGACCCGTTTGAGCTTTATGTCACCTTTAGGCGTGTCGAGGGGAAGTGCCCTTCCGTCGCTGGATAGTTTGCGCTGACCTCGACACTCCGACAGGTGGGCAGGGCAGCGTATGGCCGTCGATCCGTTGATCGAGCTGCGGGACGTCAACAAGCACTACGGGGCGTTGCACGTCCTCCAGGACATCAACCTCACCGTCGGCCGCGGGGAGGTGGTGGTGATCATCGGCCCGTCCGGCTCCGGCAAGTCCACCCTGTGCCGGACCATCAACCGCCTGGAGACCATCGAGTCGGGCACGATCCGGCTCGACGGCAAGCCGCTGCCCGACGAGGGCAAGGAGCTGGCGGCCCTGCGGGCCGACGTGGGCATGGTCTTCCAGTCCTTCAACCTCTTCGCGCACAAGACCGTCCTCGCCAACGTCTCGCTCGCGCAGATGAAGGTCAGGAAGCGGGGGAAGGACGAGGCCGACAAGCGCTCCCGGGAACTGCTCGACCGCGTCGGCCTCGCCGACCAGGCCCCGAAGTACCCCGCCCAGCTCTCCGGCGGCCAGCAGCAGCGCGTCGCCATCGCCCGCGCCCTGGCGATGAACCCCAAGGCGCTGCTCTTCGACGAGCCCACCTCCGCCCTCGACCCGGAGATGATCAACGAAGTGCTGGAGGTCATGCGCCAGCTCGCCGCCGACGGCATGACCATGGTCGTGGTCACCCACGAGATGGGCTTCGCGCGCTCCGCCGCCAACCGCGTCGTGTTCATGGCCGACGGAAAGATCGTCGAGGACCGCACGCCGGAGGAGTTCTTCACCGCCCCGGAGAGCGAGCGGGCCAGGGACTTCCTCTCCAAGATCCTCAAGCACTGAGGGGCGGGCCGATGAAGCGCACTCACGGCGCGCGCCCGCGCGCCCGCCTCCGTCTCCTGCCGCTCCTCCTCCTCGCCCTGCTGGCCCTCCTCGCCGGCTGCGGCAAGGAGGGCAGCCCTCCGGTCAAGGGCCCCCAGCCCGAGGACCTGCCCGTCTACCAGGTCGCGACGGGCTTCCAGCTGCCGCAGTCCCGTACCTGGGAGCGCGCCAAGAAGCGTGGCCACCTGGTGGTCGGGGTCAAGGAGGACCAGCCGTACCTGGGCGAGAAGGACCCGGCGAGCGCCCGCTACTCCGGTTTCGACATCGAGATCGCCAAGATGATGGCGGCCTCGCTCGGCTTCGACCCCAAGACGATCGAGTTCAAGACGATCGCCTCCGCCAACCGCGAGACGGCCCTCCAGAACGGCCAGATCGACTACTACGTCGGCACCTACACGATCAACGACAACCGCAAGAAGCAAGTCGGCTTCGCCGGCCCCTACTTCATGGCCGGCCAGTCCCTGCTCGTCCGCAAGGACGAGAAGGACATCAAGGGGCCCGAGGACCTCGCCGGCAAGAAGGTCTGCTCCGCCGCCGGCTCCACCCCCTACCAGCGGCTCCAGCGCGAGTACCCGAAGGCGGTCCTCGTCGCGTACGACACCTACTCGGTCTGCGTGGACAACCTGCTGACCTACCAGGTCGACGCCGTCTCCACCGACGACTCCATCCTCCTCGGCTACGCGGCCAAGGTCCCCGAGGAGCTCAAGGTCGTCGGCACGCCGTTCTCCAAGGAGCCCTACGGCATCGGCGTCCCGCGCAGCGACAGCGCCCTGCGCTTCGCCCTCGACGACGCCCTGGCGCAGCAGGAGGAGAACGGGAACTGGAAGAAGGCGTACGAGGCCACGCTCGGCCTGTCCGGCGTCCCCGCCCCGAAGCCGCCCGCCATCGACCGCTACCCGGCGGGCTGAGGGGAGAGCGCACCACCATGTACGTCCTCACGCAGAACTTCTCGCTCTACTGGCAGGGCTTCCTCGGAACCGTCCAGCTCACGGTCTACGCCTCGATCCTCGCCCTGGTCCTCGGCTTCGTGATGGCCTCCTTCCGCGTCGCGCCCGTCGGCTCCTTCCGGGTCTTCGGCACGGTCTGGGTCACAGTGCTCCGCAACACCCCGCTCACCCTGCTCTTCTTCGCCGTGCTGCTGGGCCTGCCGCGCTTCGGTCTGGTGCTGCCCTTCCAGGTGTTCGCGGTCCTCGCGCTGGGCTGCTACACCTCCGCCTTCATCTGCGAGGCCCTGCGCTCGGGCATCAACACGGTGCCCAAGGGCCAGGGCGAGGCCTCCCGCAGCCTGGGCATGACCTTCACCCAGACCCTGGGGTCGGTGGTCCTGCCGCAGGCCTTCCGCAGCGTCATCCCGCCGATCGGATCCACGCTGATCGCCCTCGCCAAGAACTCGGCGATCGCGGGCGCCTTCAGCGTCACCGAGCTGCTGGGCACGTACAAGACCCTCAGCGAGCTGGGCTACAACATCATCTGGACCTTCGTCTGGATCGCCGTCGGCTACCTGATCATCACCTTGTCCATCAGCGCGCTCTTCAACGTGCTGGAGAAGCGCTGGGGGATCACCCGATGACCGCGCACGCGCTCCGCGGGGACCTGGAGTCCACCGCCCTCTACGACCTGCCCGGCCCGCGGACCCGGCGGCGGCACTTCCTCTACGGGATCGTCTCGACGGTGGTGATCCTCGCCCTGCTCGCCTGGATCCTCTACCTCCTCTTCGACACCGACCAGTTCACCGCCAGCAAGTGGAGCCCCTTCACGTACAAGGGCATTCAGGAACTGCTGCTCAAGGGGCTCGGGAACACCCTGAAGGCCTTCCTGTACGCCTCGGTGTTCTCACTGGTCCTCGGCGCGCTGCTCGCGACCGGGCGGCTCTCGGTGCACCGCCCCGTGCACTGGGCGGCCACGCTGTGCGTGGAGTTCTTCCGGGCCATGCCGGTGCTGGTGATGATCTTCTTCATCTTCGTGGCCCTGAAGGTCCAGCCGCTGCCGGCGCTGGTGGCGGGGCTGACCCTGTACAACGGCTCGGTGCTCGCCGAGGTCTTCCGTACGGGCATCAACTCCGTCGACCGGGGGCAGCGCGAGGCGGCGTACGCGCTCGGCATGCGCAAGACCCAGGTGATGACGTTCGTGCTCGCCCCGCAGGCGGTCAGGGCGATGCTGCCCACGATCATCAGCCAGCTGGTGGTGGCCCTGAAGGACACCTCGCTCGGATACCTGATCACGTACGAGGAGTTCCTGCACGCGGGCAAGCTGATCGCCTCGAACCTCGACTACGACCTGCCGTTCATCCCCGTCGTCATGATCATCTCCCCGATCTACATCGGGATGTGCATGCTGCTCTCCTGGTTCGCCGGCTGGGTGGCGCGGTTCGAGCGGCGCAGCGTGAAGACCGAAGCGGTCGGCGTCGCCGAGGCCGAACCCGGAACGGTGCTGCCGGGCGGTCCACGGTAGCTCCGAAGAGCCGCCCCGCCCGGCAGCAGTCGCAGATCACTCCTCGCGCAGAGGTACCGATACGTACGAGGGATCGGTGCGCGGCGAGGAGAAGGTCAGCTGCGCGCCGGTGGGGTTGTGCTCGATGTAGAGGGGGTCGACGGTGTCGATCACGAGGGCGAGCCGGTGGCCCTCGGGCACGTCGTAGGCGGTGGAGAACAGCTCCAGGTCCACGCCGAAGGCCCGGCCCCGGGGCTTGTCGTGGAAGGTGTACGGGGCGTTGCTGACCAGCTTGCCGATGCCGAGCGGGCCGACGTCGTAGAGGTAGGCGACGAACGTGCCGTCCGCGGCGGTGGGGGTGACGGTGGTGTGCAGCTTCACGGTGCCGCGGATGCGGCGTTCGGCCTCCTGGCGCGGGGACTGCCACACGGCGGCGAAGGCGCGGGGGAGGAGCGGGATGGAGGCGGTCGGGGGCGCCTTGACCAGCTGGTCGAGGATGCTGGAGAGGAAGACGACGCCGCCGTCGGCGCCCGAGTCGACGCCTGTGAACAGGTGCTCGCTGTCGGAGAGCGGGAGCTTCTCGGTGCCGCCGGCGCCGACCGACTTCCAGTCGGCGTAGCCCTCGTAGCCCTCGTTGCTGCGGGACTTGATCTGCACCGGGGCCTCGGTGTCCACGCCGTTGCGCTCGCCCTTGAGGTAGCGGTCGAACCAGCGGTGGGCGTTGGTCCAGGTGTCGTTGGGCAGTCCGAGCAGGCCGGTGCCCTCGGCGGTGGCGTGGTCGCCGGGGCGGAACTCCAGGCGCTTGGGGCCGGTCAGCTTCTCGTAGAAGGCCGCGTACTGGTTGGGCGGGAAGATGGTGTCGCCCCAGGCGTTGCCCAGCATGATCGCGGCGCCGTTGGCGTTGATCTCGTCGACCTGCTCCGCGGCCGAGCGCTTCCTGCCCCACTCGATCATCTGCGGCTCCCGGTCCAGCCGGGAGCCGAGGAAGTCGCCGAGGATCTGCCCCAGTTCGGGGCCCGGCCGGCCGGTGAGGTATCCGGCGCCGCCGAGCAGGGCCGCGGCCTGGAGGTGCTGGGTGCGGCCCGAGTAGATCGACTCGATGATGTCGGCCCAGCCGCTGAGCGCGACCACGGCCTTGATCCGGGGATCGTGCGCGGCGGCCAGGAGGCTGATGCCCGCGCCGTAGGAGACCCCGCCCAGACCGATGTGGTCCGCGTCGGCGGGGGTGTTGGCCAGGGCCCAGTCGATGACGGCGGAGACGTCGGCGGTGTCGGGCGGGCCGGCGACCTCGATCTCGCCGCCGGAGAGCCAGAAGCCGCGGGAGGTGTAGCTGACGACGACGTAGCCGTCGTCGGCGAGCTTCTTGGCCTGGGCGACGTATTCGATCTGCGGCATGCCCCAGCTGGTGGGCAGGACGACGAGCGGGTACGTCCGGCCGGACTGCGCGCCGGCCGGGGTGAAGACATTGCCCTTGAGGGTGATGCCGCCGGAGCCGGGGATGTCGTGGAAGCGGAGGTCGGACGGGGCCGACGAAGCCGCCGCCGCGGCGGGGGCGGGCGCCGCCTGGGCCTGGTGGGGGGCCAGGCCCAGGGCGGTTGCCGCGAGTACGGCCGCCACGGCGGCCGCGGTGCTGCTGGTGGTGCGGGCGGTGCGGACCATCGATCGCTCCTCGCGTGCGCCGGTGTCAAAGTGACCCGACGGTAACGGGAGGGGCTTACCGGAGGTAACCCGCCGGTAAGTTACGCGGCGGTAACGATTGGCCGTATGTCAAGTGCGCGGATCAGCCGTTCTGGGGAGTGGAGCTCGCGCCGCCCGGGGCGCCGCCGGCCAGGGCGCTCTTGGCCTTCCATTCGTCCCAGGACAGGTTCCACTCGCCGTAACCGTTGCCGATGTCGGCCTTGCCCTTGGAACCGTCGCCGGCGACCTCGACCAGGTCGCCGACCTGGGCCTCGGCGAACAGGTCCTTCGCGTTGGCGTCGCTCATGCCCACGCAGCCGGAACTGGTGTTGGCCCGGCCGAAGTTGCCGTTGTTCCACGGGGCGGCGTGGATGTACATGCCCGACCAGGTCACCCGCATCGAGTAGTCGACCATCTTGTCGTAGGAGTCACCCAGGCCCACCGTCTGGGAGTCCATCCGGATGGTGCCCTCCTTGGACATCAGCACCATCTTCCCCAGCCAGGAGGCCTTCTGCCCGCCGGGCGTGCCGGCCGAGATCGGGATGGTCTTCACGGCCTGACCGTCCTCGGTCACCGTCATCTTGTGGGTGTCGAGGTTCACCTGGAGCCGGCGGTCCTTGCCGATCTTGAACTCGGTGTTGTAGTCCTTGACGAACATCCCGCCGCCCTGGCCCGAGTCCACCCCGTTGAGGTTCATCTCGACCTTCACGTCGGTGCCGGACTTCCAGTACTCCTTCGGCCGCCAGTCCACCCGGTCGTTGCCGGTGTAGTCCTTGAACCAGCCCCAGGAGCCCTCGGTGTTGTTCGAGGTGGTGACCTTCAGGTGCTTCTCGACCTCGGCCTTGTTCTTGACCGGGTTGTCGAAGACGATCGAGACCGGCTGGGCGATGCCCACCACCGGGTTGGCCTTGCCCGGGTTGATCGTGACCTTGTTCACCTTGTCCGCGGCGACCGTCTTGAACTGGGCGCTCGCGTTCTGGCTCTCGGTGTTCTGCGCCTCGACCTTGTAGTCCGTGCCCGGCGAGGCGTTGCGCTCGGAGGTCCAGGTCTTGCCGTCGTCGGCTATCTTGCCGGGCAGCTCACCGCCCTTCCCGTCGGACACCTTGACCAGGGCCAGCTTCCCGTCGGCGAGGGTCACCTTCACCGGCTCGCCGGGCTTGGCCTGATCGCCCGTGAGGTTCACGGATATCGCCATGTCCGGCTTCTTCTTCGCGTCCGCGGTGCCGGAGCCCTTCGCGTCACCGCCCGAACCGCCCCCGCAGGCGGTCAGCGCGGCGGCCATGAGTGCGGTCCCGGCCAGCATGGCGTGGCGACGACTGCGTGCGGTACGGCGTGTGCGGCTCAACGAAACCCCTCCAAGTAATGATCGTTCGCAAATGGAGATGCGGACGGCACGACTGTAGGTTGCACAATCCGGCGAAAAGTTCCGACTTTCTCTTGTGACGTCGACCGCAGCGAAACGGTCATCGTCCGGTCACAATCGCCGCGCACGCCGGTCACGGACTCCTGTGAGAGTCCTGTGCGTCCCCCATCCTCCGGACGTACAGGAAGGCCGAATCGCCGTGTGCGCACTGCTCGTGACCCCCGCCCAGCGAAACCAGTCCCCGGAGCGGGAGCTGAGAGTGCGTCCGATGTCCGTACCGGAATACCAGGCCTTCCTTTCGCGTAACCGGAACGCGAGCTTTCTGCAGTACCCCTCCTGGGCCGAGGTAAAGGACCTTTGGCGCTCGGAAAGGGTCGGATGGCACTACCCCGACGGGGAAATGGCCGGCGCCGGCCTGATCCTCTACCGCCAATTCCCCGGCACCCGGAAATACTTCGCGTACCTCCCCGAGGGCCCCGTCGCCGACTGGTCCGACCCGCACATCGACCGGTGGCTGGACCCCCTCAAGCGCCACCTGCGCGCGGCCGGCGCCTTCGCCGTGCGGATCGGGCCCACCCCCGCCTACCGCCGCTGGGACGCCGCCGCCGTCAAGGCCGCCACCGGAGCGGGCCGGCAGATATCCGACGTACTCGCCACCGAGGTCGACCCGGTCGGCGCCGCCCTCGCCGACCGGCTGCGCACCCGGGGCTGGAAGCGCTGCGGCGGCGAGGACGACGGCGACGCCCAGCCCCGCCACGTCTTTCGCGTACCGCTCGCCGGCCGCTCCGTCGAGGAGCTGTGGTCGGGCCTGAACCAGGAGTGGCGGCGCAACGTCCGCAAGGCCGAGAAGGCCGGCGTGCAGACCTTCATCGGCTCCGCCGCCGACCTGCCCGAGTTCTACCGGCTGCTGCGCATCACCGAGGAGCGCGACGGCTTCCGCCTCGGCCGCTCGCTCGCGTACTACGAGCAGCAGTACGAGGTCCTCAACGCCGAGGCACCCGGCCGGATGCGCCTCTACCTCGGCGTCCACGAGGGCGAGATCCTCGCCGCGCACACCATGATCGTGGCCGGGAACCGGGTCTGGTACCAGACCGGCGCCTCCGCCGACCACCGCCGCGACGTCCGCCCCAGCAACGCGCTCCAGTGGCACATGATGTGCGACGCCCACGAGCTCGGAGCCCACGAGTACGACATGCGCGGGGTACCCTCCACTCTTGACCCCGACGAACGTTCTTTCGGGCTGCTGCGCTGGAAGCTCGGCACCGGCGGGCAGGTAGTCGAAACGCTCGGCGAGTGGGAGACCCCCATGGACGGATACGCCAACACGGCGCTCTACAAGGCCTTCCAGGCGTACATGGCCCGCCGGTGACCAGCACGGACACCAGGCAGACCACCGCAGCGACGGCGGACCCGGCGCCCGCCGACCCGGCATCCGCCGACGCCGAGGGCACGGACACGTCAGGCGCCGCAGGCACCTCGGGCACGGCAGCGGGCAAAACCTCCGTGCTGCGCAGCGGCGCGCTCATGGCGGCCGGCTCGATCGTCTCCCGCGCCACCGGATTCGTCCGTTCCGCCGTCGTCGTCGCCGCGCTCGGCACCGGCCTGCTCGGCGACAGCTACGCCGTCTCCAACACCGTCCCGAACATCCTGTACATGCTGCTCATCGGCGGCGCGCTCAACGCGGTCTTCGTCCCCGAGCTGGTCCGGGCCGCGAAAGAGCACCAGGACGGCGGGGCCGCCTACACCGACCGGCTGCTGACCGCCTGCACCGCGGCGCTCGTCGTCCTGACCGCCGTCGCCGTGCTGGCCGCGCCGTTGATCGTCGCCGCGTACACCCCGTACACCGGCAGCCAGGCGAGCACCACCGTCGCGCTGGCCCGGTACTGCCTGCCGCAGATCCTCTTCTACGGGCTGTTCACCCTGCTCGGCCAGGTGCTCAACGCCCGCGGCCGGTTCGGCGCGATGATGTGGACCCCGGTCCTCAACAACTTCGTGATCATCGGCGTCTTCGGGCTCTTCCTGTACCTCTCCCACGGCGCCCCCGACGGCCTGACCGCCGGCGAGGCCCGCCTGCTGGGCCTCGGCACCACCGCCGGCATCGTCGTCCAGGCCCTCGCCCTGATCCCCTCGCTGCGCGCCGCCCGCTTCCGCTGGCGCCCCCGCTTCGACTGGCGCGGCCAAGGCCTCGCCCGCCCGCTGCGCAACGCGGGCTGGCTGGTCATGCTCGTCTTCACCAACCAGATCGGCTACTGGGTCGTCACCAGGCTCTCCACCGCCACCGGGCACCGGGCCGTGGAGGCCGGGCTCGCGGGCGGCGCCGGGTACACCGCCTACAGCAACGCCTACCAGCTGTGGATCGTCCCGCAGGGCATCATCACCGTCTCCCTCGTGACCGCCCTGATGCCCCGGATGAGCGCGGCCGCGGCCGACGGCGAGCTCGGCGCGATCCGCCGGGACGTGTCGTACGCGCTGCGCTCCAGCGCGGCCCTCGTCGTCCCCGCCGCCGCGCTGTTCGCCGCCCTCGCCCCCTGGGTGATGGGCAGCGTCTTCGGGTACGGGCGCACGGGCGACGCCGACACCGAGGTCATGGCCGGCATGCTGATCGCCTTCGCCCCCGGCCTGATCGCCTTCTCCGGGCAGTACGTCCTCTCGCGCGCCTTCTACGCGCTCTCGGACACCCGGACCCCCTTCTTCCTGAACCTGGTCATCGCCGCCCTGAACGCAGGGCTGTCCGCCGCCGCCTACCTGCTGCTGCCCCCGCGCTGGGCGGTCACCGGCATGGCCGGCGCCTACTCCGTCGCCCTGTTCGCGGGCCTCGCGGTCACCGCGCACACCCTCGCCCGCAGGCTCGGCCCGCGTACCGGGACCCGTACGCAGCGCCGCGCCACCGCCGTCCGCACCCACCTGCGGATGCTGACCGCCTGTCTGCCCGGGGCCGCCGCCGGGTACGCGGCCGCCCGGGCCGCCGACGGGCTCGGCGACTTCGCCGCCGTCGGCGCGGGAACCGCGGCGCTCGCGCTCGTCGTCGTCCTCCTCGCCGGACCGCTCGGCCTCACGGAGATCACCGACCTGCTGGCCCCGCTGCGGCGCAAGTTCGGCCGTCAGCAGGAGCAAGAACGTTCGAGCCACCCTGGATAATGACCTGATGCCACGCGTACTGCTGATCGAGGACGACCCTTCCATCCGTGAAGGGGTGGGCCTCGGCCTGCGCAGGCGCGGCCACGAAGTCAGCGCCGCCGAAACCGGCGAGGCGGGCCTCGCGCTGATGGGCACCTTCATGCCGGAGCTGGTCCTGCTCGACCTCATGCTGCCCGGGATGAACGGCGTACAGGTCTGCCGCCGCATCCGCGAGACCAGCCAGCTCCCGATCATCATGCTGACCGCCCGCGGCGACGACTTCGACATAGTCGTCGGCCTCGAAGCGGGCGCCGACGACTACATCGTCAAACCCGCCCGCACCGAGGTCATCGAGGCCCGCATCAAGGCCGTGCTGCGCCGCCTCGGAGCCCCGGCCGGCAGCCGCCCCGAGATCGAGTTCCACGGAGAGCTCGCCATCGACCGGGCCGGGCTGAGCGTCGCCAAGAACGGTGAGCGCGTCCCCCTGGCCCCCAGCGAGATCAAGCTCCTGCTGCACCTGTCCGCCTCGCCCGAACAGGTCTTCTCCCGCCAGCAGCTCCTGGAGTACGTGTGGGACCACAGCTACCACGCCGACGCCCGGCTCGTGGACGCCTGCGTGCGCCGCCTGCGCACCAAGGTCGAAGACCCGGCGGGCAGCCCCCGCTACATCCAGACCGTCCGCGGCTTCGGCTACCGCTTCGGCCCGCTGTGAGGCGCATCGCGCCGCTCGGGCTGCGCACCCGCCTGATCGCGGCCTTCCTGCTGGTCGCCGCCATCAGCGCCGTCACCACGGCCACGCTGACCTACCAGCAGGCCCGCACGGCGGTCCTCAAACAGAGCCAGGACACCGCGGTCAGCACCCTGCGCGACCAGGTGGAGACGCTGCCCCTCGACCTGCCGCTGGACCAGGCCCAGCTCCAGCGGGTCGTCAACGACCTGGGGAAGAAGGGCAAACCGAACCCCTGGAACGTCTTCGGCGAGTACGGCAACCTGCGGGCCTCCAGCACCAGCGCGCCCACCTCCACCGTGGTCACCGAGGAGCTGCGCCGCAAGGTCGCGGCCCATCCGCACGCCGCCTTCCAGCGGGTCACCGGGGCCAACGGCACCCCGTACCTCGCCGTCGGCATGCCGGCCGTCTTCCTCCACAACGAGGCCCGGGAACCCACCGGCCTGGTCCTCTTCGCGACGATGTCCCTCTCCACCGAGGGGAACACGGTCGACGCCATGGTCGAAGCCGCCAAGCGCGGCGCCGTTCCGGGCCTCGCCATCGCCATCGTCCCCGCCCTGCTGGCCGCGCGCAGCGTGCTGCGCCCCGTACGGGACATGCGCCGCGCCGCCCAGAGCATGGGCCGCGGCCGCCTGGACACGCGCATCGAGGTCCGCGGCTCCGACGAGCTCGCCGGACTCGCCCGCACCTTCAACGAGACCGCCGGCGCCCTCGAACAGTCGGTGAGCGAGCTGCGGGACGCCGAGGTCCGGGCCCGCCGCTTCGCCTCGGACGTCTCCCACGAACTGCGCACCCCGCTGGCCGGGATGCTCGCCGTCACCGAGGTCCTGGACGAGGAGGCCGAGCGCCTCGACCCCGACACGGCCGCCGCCCTCAGGCTGGTCAGCGCCGAGACCGGCAAGCTGGCCGTCCTCGTGGAGGACCTCATGGAGATCTCCCGTTTCGACGCCCGCGCGGCCGAGCTCAACCTCGACGACGTGGACATCGCCGAGGCCGTGCGCAAGACCCTCGAACGCCGCCACTGGGACGACGAGCGCGTGCTCACCGACCTGCCCTCGCAGGTCCGCGCCCGGCTCGACCCGCGCCGCTTCGACGTGGTCCTCGCCAACCTCGTCGGCAACGCCCTGCGGCACGGCGGCGCCCCCGTCCGCGTCGCCGTGCGCACGCAGCCGCGGCCCGACGGCCCCCGGCTGCTGATCGAGGTCGCCGACAGCGGTCCCGGCATCGCCCCCGAGGTGCTGCCGCACATCTTCGACCGGTTCTTCAAGGCCGACGCCGCCCGTACGCGCTCCGCGGGCAGCGGCCTCGGCCTCGCCATCACCCTGGAGAACGTCCGGCTGCACGGCGGTACCCTGCACGCCGCGAACGGCGCCGCCGGGGGAGCGGTGTTCACGCTCGACATGCCCCTGGAGGCCGACGCATGACCCGGATACGGGCGGCCGCGGCCGCCACCGCCGCCCTGGTGCTGGGCGCGGCGGTGCTCACGGGCTGCGGGATCAAGTCCACCGGGGTCATCGAGAGCGGGGCCGCCGCGAAGGTGGTCTATCCCGACCCCCACACCAAGGGGACGGTGTACTTCGTGACCGCCGACGACCGGCTGTTCCCCGTGCCCGACCGGGACCAGCCCTCGCAGTCGACGGCCGCGATCCTCATCAAGCTGCTCGTCGGCCCCGGCGAAGAGGCGCGGGCCGCGGGGCTGGAGACCCGGCTGCCCCCTCTCGACATCAAGAAGCAGGGCGCCGGCGCCGGGACCAGCATGCTGTCGGACGACACCATCGGGGTCGGCCTGCCGTTCAAGGTGGGAACCCTCTCAGAAACGGCCCGCCGGCAGCTGGTGTGCACGATCGCCTCCACCGAACCGAACTACAAGGTGGTGCTGCTCGGCCCGGACGCCGACATCGGCCCCGCCCGCTGCGAGCTCGACCAGTAGGAGGTGCCCCTTGCGGCGGGACGGCTCCTCCCGCCACCGTGGCCCCATGGACACCGCCCCGTACGTGCCCGACGTGTTCGACCCCCGGATCTACGGCGCCGGGATCCCGTACGAGAGCTACCGGCTGCTGCGCGACCACCACCCGGTGGCCCGGCAGGCGGAACCCGAGATCGCCGGCTGGCCCGCCGGGCCCGGATTCCTGGCCGTCACCCGGCACGCCGACGTGGTCCGGGTCCTGCGCGACCACGTCACGTACTCATCCTGGCTCGGCGCCACCCAGATCCGCGATCCCGACCCCGCCGACCTGCCGTTCCTGCGGCGCACCATGCTCAACCAGGACCCGCGCCGCGGGGAGGGGGAGGGCGACCACGGGCGGCTGCGCCGGCTGGTCTCCCGCGCCTTCACCCCCGCCCGCGTCGACGCCTTCACCGGCCGGGTCCGCGAGCGGGCCCGTACGCTGCTGGCCGCCGCCCGGGACGGGGCCGAGGACGGCGCCGCCGACCTGGTCGCCGCGGTCACCGACGAGTACGCGCTGCTCAACCTGACCGACCTGCTGGGCGTCCCGGCCGCCGACCGGGGCCTGCTGCTGGAGTGGACCGTACGGGTCATCGGCTACCAGGACCCCGAGGACGCGCCCGCGCCCCTGCTCGGCCCCGACGGCAAACCCGTCAACCCGCGCTCCCCGGCCCTGCTCGGCGAGATGTTCGGGTACGCCCGAGAACTGGCCTCCCACAAGCGCGCGCACCCCGGCGACGACGTGATGACCGCGCTCGCCGGGGCCGGACTGGACCCGGCCGAGCTGGAGATGTTCTTCTTCCTGCTCACCGTCGCGGGCAACGACACCGTGCGCGCCGCCGCCCCCGGCGGTCTGCTCGCGCTGGCCCGCGACCCGGACGCGTACCGGCAGCTCGCCGACGGCCGGGTACCGGTGCACGGCGCGGTGGACGAACTGCTGCGCGTCCACCCGCCGGTGCTCAGCTTCCGGCGCACCGCCGCCGTCGACACCGAGCTCGCCGGACGGCCGGTCCGGGCCGGGGACAAGGTGGTGGTCTTCCACGCCTCCGCCAACCACGACGAGCGCGTCTTCACCGACCCCGGGCGCCTCGACCTCGGCCGGACGCCCAACCCGCACGTGTCGTTCGGCGACGGACCGCACGTGTGCCTGGGCGCCCACTTCGCCCGGCTCCAGCTGCGCGTGCTCTACGAGGAGTGGCGCGCCGCCATGCCCGCTCCGGAACTCGCAGGCCCGCCACGCCGGTTGGTGTCGAACTTCATCAACGGGATCACACGGCTTCCACTGCGGGTGTCCGGGCCTGCCGGGTGACGTCCGCCAACAGGTCGACCACGTCCGGGCCGTAGGCGTCGGAGTTGTTGACCTTGAGCACCACGCAGAAGGAGTCCCCGCGGTAGCGGCGCGCCAAGTCCTGGTGGTGGCGGGCCAGATAGCGCGCGCCCGCCTGATTGCTGATCGCGGTCTGCCCGGAGATCAGGAACACCGGGCGGCTGCCCGGCCCGGCCGTCAGCCGGGCCAGCAGCACGTGGTCGATCTGGCCCTTCTCCCAGCGGTACATCTCCTCACCGACGTGGATCGCCCCGCGGTCCGGACCCGGATCCCTGGACAGGTCGACCCGGACCCCGGGCAGCATCGAGGCCAGGTGCGCCGCCGTCCGCGCGTTGGATATCGGCCCGCCCACGCAGAACTCGGCGCGCTCGCCGAAGCCTTGGCGGACGCAATCGTGGGAGACGATCTGGAGATTGGCCCCGCAGTCCTTGATCAGGGCGGATATCTCCAGCAGCGCGAAGGCGTCGTTGCGGTGCACCGACCCCTCCGTGCCGCCCATCTGCCGGTTGACCACGAACAGGCAGTCGGAGCCGGTGGGCAGGCCGAAGAAGGCCTGCTTGCGGCGCAGCGTACGGCGCCACAGATAGGTCCGGGAGAACCAGCCGAACCCGCCGCTGATCGCGGTGGCCACCACCCCGAGCACGATGTTGCGCACGTCGTCGTTCATGCGCCGGATGCTAGCCCGCACCACGTCTTCCTGACGCGGGGGGTGCGGTGAAGTTACAGTGCCGAGTCAGGGTTCAGGCCCGTCCGGTGGGGTGTGACGGGCCGTCGACTGGAGGTTCGGATGCGTCGTTCCGCCACACGTCAGTTAGCGCTCGTCGCCCTCGCCGGAGCGCTGGTGTCCACCGGCGCGGCGGCCCCGCCGTCGGACTCCGCGGGCGGTGCTCCCGCGAAGGTCCCCGTCGCCGCCGGGTACGGCGGGGCCGTCGCCAGTGTCGACGCCGACGCCTCGGCCGCCGGCATCGCGGTCCTGCGCTCCGGCGGCAACGCCGTGGACGCGGCCGTCGCCACGGCCGCCGCGCTCGGGGTCACCGAGCCGTACTCGGCCGGAATCGGCGGAGGCGGCTACTTCGTCTACTACGACGCCAAGTCCCGCCGGGTGCAGACCATCGACGGCCGCGAGACCGCGCCCGCCACGGCGACGCAGACCCTGTTCCAGGAGAACGGGGTCCCCATCCCGTTCGAGCAGGGCCAGACCAGCGGCCGCAGCGTCGGCGTCCCCGGCACCCCGGCCACCTGGAAGAGCGCCCTGGACGCCTGGGGCACCCGCTCGCTCTCCCAGATGCTGAAGCCCGCCGAGAAACTGGCGCGCGACGGGTTCACCGTCGATCCGACGTTCCGCGCCCAGACCGAGCTCAACCAGGACCGGTTCAAGGACTTCCCGGACACCGCGAAGCTGTTCCTGCCGGGCGGGGCGCTGCCGGTGGTCGGCTCCACCTTCAAGAATCCCGACCTGGCGGCCACGTACGCCGAGCTGGGGCGGGCGGGCACCGGGGCGCTCTACCGGGGGCCGATCGGCGAGGACATCGTACGGGCCGTCCGCAAGCCCCCCGTGGCCCCGGCCGCCACCCGGATCGTCCGCTCCGGCGACCTGACCACCGGCGACCTGCGCGCGTACGGGACCAAGCGGCAGGCCCCGACCCAGGTGGGCTACCGCGGCCTCGACGTGTACAGCATGGCGCCCTCCTCCTCGGGCGGCACCACCGTCGGCGAGGCGCTCAACATCCTGGAGCGCACCGACCTGTCGAAGCTGTCCGAGACCCAGTACCTGCACCGGTTCATCGAGGCCTCGCGGATCTCCTTCGCCGACCGCGGCCGCTGGGTCGGCGACCCGGCCGCCGAGAACGTGCCCACCCGGGAACTGCTCTCGCAGCGGTTCGCCGACTCGCGCGGCTGCCTGATCGCCCCGGACCGTACCCTGACCAGCCCGCTGGCCCCCGGCGACCCGCGCCACCCGGTGGCCTGCGCCGGCTCCGGGCAGGCCGCCCCGACCACGTACGAGGGGGAGAACACCACGCACCTGACGGTCGCCGACCGCTGGGGCAACGTCGTCTCGTACACCCTGACCATCGAGTCCACCGGCGGCAGCGCGATCACCGTCCCGGGCCGCGGGTTCCTGCTCAACAACGAGCTGACCGACTTCTCCTTCGCCCCGGCCGCCCCCGGGGTCCCGGACCCGAACCTGCCCGGCCCCGGCAAGCGGCCGCGCTCGTCCATGTCCCCGACCATCGTGCTGGAGCACGGGCGTCCGGTGCTCGCGGTGGGCTCCCCGGGCGGTGCCACCATCATCACCACCGTCCTGCAGACCCTGATCGGGCACCTCGACCGGGGGCTGCCGCTGGTCGACGCCATCGCGGCGCCGCGGGCCAGCCAGCGCAACCAGACCACCACCGAGCTGGAGCCGGGGCTGTGGAACAGCCCGCTGCGGGGCCGACTGGAGGCGCTGGGCCAGGGTTTCCGGCAGAACCCGGAGATCGGCGCGGCGACCGGGGTCCAGCGGCTCCCGGACGGCCGCTGGCTCGCCGCCGCCGAGACGAGCCGCAGGGGCGGGGGCTCGGCGATGGTGGTCCACCCGTACGGAAAACCGTAGGGCCCGCCAGCTCCAGGTGACTCAGAGGGCGGTGAGGATCCTCGGGCCTTCTGCGGTGATCGCGACCGTGTGTTCCGTGTGCGCGGCGCGGCTGCCGTCGACGGTCCGCAGGGTCCAGCCGTCACCGTCGCACCGGTAGTCGTCGGTGCCGCCCGCGATCAGCATCGGCTCGATCGCGAGGACCATGCCGGGGCGCAGCTGCATGCCGCGCCCCGGTCGGCCCTCGTTGGGCACGCCCGGGTCCTCGTGCATGGTGCGGCCCACGCCGTGGCCGCCGAAGTCCTCCATGATCCCGTACCCGGCGGAGCGGCAGACCGTGCCGATGGCGTGGGCGATGTCGCCGATCCGGTTGCCGGGGCGCGCGGCGGCGATGCCGGCGGCGAGGGCCGCCTCGGCGGTCTCGATCAGCCGTACGTCGGCGGGGCGGGGGCGGCCCACGGTGAAGCTGACCGCCGCGTCCCCGACCCAGCCGCCCAGCTCCGCCCCGCAGTCGATGCTGACCAGGTCCCCGTCGCGGAGCCGGTAGCCGTCGGGGACTCCGTGCACGATCGCGTCGTTGACCGAGGCGCAGATGACCCCGGGGAAGGGCACCGGCGCGAAGTGCGGCCGGTAGCCGAGGAAGGGCGAGCTCGCGCCGGCCTCGGCCAGTACCGCGCGGGCCGCCTCGTCCAGCTCCAGCAGGGACACCCCTGCGTGGGCGGCCTGCCGGACGGCGGCCAGGGCCCGCGCGACGACCCGGCCGGGGGCGCGCATCTCGTTGATCGATTCTTCTGTCTTCAGTTCCACCATGCCAATAACTATACCGGTATAACTTTAACGGGATAGTTATTGGTCAAGGGGGTAGGATGCGGGCATGGTCCGTACCCCTCTCACCCCCGAAGAGCGCGAGCGCGGCGAGCGCCTCGGCGCGCTGCTGCGCGAGGCCCGCGGCGGCCGCAGCATGGTCGAGGTCGCGGCGAGCGCCGGTCTGTCCGCGGAGACCCTGCGCAAGATCGAGACCGGCCGCGCGCCGACCCCCGCCTTCTTCACCGTGGCCGCCCTCGCCGAAGCGCTCGGGCTGTCCCTGGACGACGTGCTGCGCCGCTGCGCGTTCGCTCCGGCCTGAGCTTCCGGCGGGTCCGCCTGAAGCGCCGCCCGGGCCGCGGACCTGCGGTTTCTTTCGGGCGGGGCCGGCGGGCCGAACGGCCCAATCGGCGGTGGGAGCACGCCGGCACGGGGCAGGCGTGAAGGCGTGCCCTCCTCGAACGCTTCCCAACGACTCGGTTTCGCCCTCCTCGGCGCCCTGCTCGCGGCGGGTCTGCTGCTCGCGGTCTGCGTGACGCCGCCGGGCCGGGCGTCCGCCCGGGATCCGGGTACGCGACCCTCCGCGCCCCGGGCGCCGTCGTAGGCTCCGGGCATGACTCTCGACGAGCTGAACCAGGGCAAGTACGTCAGCCTCACCACGTTCCGCAAGGACGGCACGCCCGTGGCGACGCCGGTGTGGGCGGTGGCCGACGGGGGCGAGCTCTACGTGTGGACGCGCAGCGACTCCTGGAAGGTGAAGCGGATCCGCAACAACGGGCGGGTCGCGCTCAGCGCCTGCGACGTGCGGGGCCGGGTCGCCGAAGGGGCGGCCGTACTGGAGGGCGAGGCGCGGCTGCTGGACGAGGCGGGGCTGAGGCGGGTGCGGAAGCTGATGTCGCGGAAGTACACGTGGCAGTTCTGGGCGGTGGACGTGCCGGCCGCGCTGGCCCGGCGCGGGAAGCGTCCGCACACCGCGATCGCCGTCAAGGTTTGAGGCGCCCGTAGCCCGCCCGTAACGCGGGTGGGGTCCAATGCGGGCATGGAGACCCCGACTTCGCTGGTGATCGGTCAACTCTCGGACTATTTGAGGGGGTTGGCACAGAGACTCGATCCGGGGACGGGCTGGTACGGGGAGTTTCTGCGCCGGGATCCGCAGGGCCTGCGGGCCTGCCTGGAGGGGGCCGCGATGCCGCCCTGGGACGTGGTGGAGTCACTGCTCGGGGACCTCGCGGGGGCGCGCGGCGCGGAGTTCGCCGCGCGGGAGCGGGAGCACGCGGCCCGGCTGCGGGCCGCGGCCGTCACGGTGTGGGACCGGCTGCCCGGCGGTGCGGAGGAACTCCGGACCCTGCTGGCGGCGGCCGCCGAGCAGCGAGCCGTGGCGGAGGCGGCGAACGGCACCCTGACGGCCCGCCTGGCCGCGACCGCTGACCCGGCGCAGGCGCAGGCGCTGACCGGCGAACTGGCCTGGGTCCACGACGACGCCGCCAGGGCCGCCTCCCGCCAGGAAGACCTCGTGGCCCGGCTCGGAGTCTTAGCGGCCCCGGCCGGGCCGCCGGCGTCCGCGGGCCCGGCCCGCCGGGAGACGAGCCCGCCCGGGCCGGGCTGGTCCGCCGACCCGTGGCCCGGCGCGGCGGCCGGGCCGGCGCCGCGGGCGGGCCGGCCTGCCGCGTGGACGGATGCGCCCGGGGCCTGGGCCGGGGTGGAGGAGGGCGGGGTGGTGTCCGGGGTGCCGGGCCCGCGGGAAGCGGGGGAGGAACGGACCGAGCCGCCCGTCGGACGGGCCGAGGGACGGTGGCTGCGCGGGGCGCGGCGTGGTGGCGGGGCCCGGTACGCGGGCGCCCCCGCCCCCGCCCCCTTCACGCCGCCGCCGGGCCACGCGGAGGCGCCCGCCGCCGCCCCTCGCGGTGCGCGCTTCGCCGCGCCGGAGGCCCACCCGCAGCCCCGTCCCGCACCCCGCCCGGATTCCCGCCCCGTACCCGACCCGGAGGCCCACACCGGACCCCGCCCGGAGCCCCGCCCCGAGGCTCACACCGGACCCCGCCCGGAGCCCCGCCCCGAGGCTCACACCGGACCCCGCCCGGAGCCCCGCCCCGAGGCTCACACCGGACCCCACCCGCAGCCCCGCCCCGTACCCGACCCGCAGCCCCGCCCCGGACCCCACCCGCAGCCCCGCCTCGCGGCCGCCCCCGAGCCCCGCCCCGCGACCGGGGCCCCCGCCCTCCGCAGGTCCCGCTCCGTGGCCATCGGCCGCCCCCGCTTCACCCCGCCCGAGCCGGACCACCTCGCCCCGGCGGCGGTGCCGCAGAGCCGGTCGGCCGCCCCCGCACGGGGCGCCTCCGCACAGGACGGACGGGCCCCGGCCCTGGACGCCCCGGCCCCGGACGCCCCCGCACCGGACACCCCCGGTCGGGACGGGCAGGTCCCCGCTCGCGAGGCCGGCGGCCCGGGCCCCGGCGGGATCGCCGCCGTGATCGGGGAGTTGCTCGGGCTGCGGGCCCGGGGCCGGGGCGGGGAGGCGCACGTACTGCTCTGCGAGGCGGCCGCATGGCCCGCCGCGCGGCTGCCCGCCCTCGCCGACGCGCTGGTCCGGGCCGGGCTCGGGGCGGACTGGGCCACGCTGCTCTGGGAGGCGGCCTCGCTCCCGCCCGAGCGGCTCGCCGCGGCCGCCGCCGCCCTCGGCGCGGCCGGCCGGCGCGCCGACTGCGAGGCCCTGCTGCGCCAGGGCGCGGCCCGCCCCGCCGCCGAGATCGCCGAGGCCGCCCTGGCCCTGGCCGGGGCCGGCCGGACCGGCGAGGCCGACGCCCTGCTCGGCGCCTTCGTCAAGGTCCGCACCGCCGAGGAGGCGGTCCGCCTGGCCCGGCGCGATCCGCAGTGGTTCACGCCCCGGCTGCTCCGGGCGGCCGAGGCCCTC
Organism: Streptomyces sp. NPDC051582; assembly: GCF_040681715.1. Classification (NCBI taxonomy): domain Bacteria; kingdom Bacillati; phylum Actinomycetota; class Actinomycetes; order Kitasatosporales; family Streptomycetaceae; genus Streptomyces; species Streptomyces sp. NPDC051582. Next base: position 62,221 of record NZ_JBFAZJ010000023.1, on the reverse strand, counting down.
TCCGGCACGCACCACCGTGACCTCGTACACGCCTTGCGGATTGCGAAACCGTCCGCCCGATGATCGGATCCGACCACCCGTTGCCATAACTTGATCGACTCACCCAACCGCGCACGGCGGTCTTGCCCCGCGGTGTGACGAGGCCTACGTTCTACTCCCTACGCACACCGTCTACGTGCGTAGAACTCGGCGTTCCCGTCGCGAGGAGCAGCTCATGGCCCAAGTCGTCCGCGCCGCACTCGTCCAGGCCACCTGGACCGGAGACACCGAGTCGATGATCGCCAAGCACGAGGAGCACGCCCGGCGGGCCGCCGCCGACGGCGCGCAGATCATCGGCTTCCAAGAGGTGTTCAACGCCCCCTACTTCTGCCAGGTCCAGGAACCCGAGCACTACCGCTGGGCCGAGGCCGTCCCCGACGGCCCCACCGTCCAGCGGATGCAGGCGCTCGCCCGCGAGACCGGCATGGTCATCGTCGTCCCGGTCTTCGAGCTCGAATCCGAGGGCTTCTACTACAACACCGCCGCCGTCATCGATGCCGACGGCAGCTACCTCGGCAAGTACCGCAAACACCACATCCCCCAGGTCAAAGGCTTCTGGGAGAAGTACTACTTCCGCCCGGGCAACCTCGGCTGGCCCGTCTTCGACACCGCCGTCGGCCGGGTCGGCGTCTACATCTGCTACGACCGCCACTTCCCCGAGGGCTGGCGCGCCCTGGGCCTGGCCGGGGCCCAGCTGGTCTACAACCCCTCCGCCACCCACCGGGGCCTGTCCTCCTACCTCTGGCAGCTGGAACAGCCCGCCGCGGCCGTCGCCAACGAGTACTTCGTCGCCGCGATCAACCGCGTCGGCCAGGAGGAGTACGGCGACAACGACTTCTACGGCACCAGCTACTTCGTCGACCCCCGCGGCCAGTTCGTCGGAGAGGTCGCCAGCGGCAAGGACGAGGAACTCCTCGTCCGGGACCTCGACTTCGACCTGATCAAGCAGGTCCGCGACCAGTGGGCCTTCTACCGCGACCGCCGCCCCGACGCCTACGGAGGGCTCGTTCAGCCGTGACCAACCCGATCCCCCTGCACAGCCGCCACCAGGCCGTACTGCCCGACTGGCTCGCGCTCTACTACGACCGCCCCATCGAGCTCACGCACGGCGAGGGCCGCCACGTCTGGGACGCCGACGGCAACCGGTACCTCGACTTCTTCGGCGGCATCCTCACCACGATGACCGCCCACGCCCTGCCCGAGGTCACCAAGGCCGTCGCCGAACAGGCCGGCCGGCTCATCCACTCCTCCACCCTGTACCTCAACCGCCCGATGATCGAGCTCGCCGAGCGGGTGGCCGCCCTGTCCGGCATCCCCGACGCCCGGGTCTTCTTCACCACCTCCGGCACGGAGGCCAACGACACCGCCCTGCTGCTGGCGACCGCGTACCGCCGCTCCAACCAGATCCTGGCGATGCGCAACAGCTACCACGGCCGGTCCTTCTCGACCGTCTCCATCACCGGCAACCGGGGCTGGTCCCCGACCAGCCTCTCGCCGCTCCAGACCTACTACGTCCAGGGCGCCGTCCGCACCCGCGGACCCTTCGCGCACCTCGACGACGCCGCCTTCACCGCCGCCGCCGTCGCCGACCTCGAAGACGTGCTGGGCCAGGCCCGCGGCGGTGTCGCCGCCCTCATCGCCGAACCCGTCCAGGGCGTCGGCGGGTTCACCGCCCCGCCCGACGGGCTGTACGGGGCCTTCCGCGAGGTCCTGGACCGGCACGGGATCCTCTGGATCAGCGACGAGGTGCAGACCGGCTGGGGCCGTACCGGCGACCACTTCTGGGGCTGGCAGGCACACGGGCAGAACGGTCCGCCGGACATCCTCACCTTCGCCAAGGGCATCGGCAACGGCATGTCCATCGGCGGGGTCGTGGCCCGCGCCGAGGTGATGAACTGCATCGACACCAACTCCATCTCCACCTTCGGCGGTTCCCCGGTCACCATGGCGGCCGGCGTCGCCAACCTCTCGTACCTGCTGGAGCACGACCTCCAGGGCAACGCCCGCCGCGTCGGCGGCCTGCTCCTGGAGCGGCTGCGCGCCATCGCCGCCACCGTGCCCGCCGTACGGGAGGTCCGCGGCCGGGGCCTGATGGCCGGCCTGGAGCTGACGAAGCCCGGCACCGACACGGCCGACCCGGACGCGGCCGCCGCCGTACTGGAGGCCGCCCGCGCGGGCGGCCTGCTGCTCGGCAAGGGCGGCGGGTACAACACCAGCGTGCTGCGCATCGCGCCGCCGCTCTCCCTCACCGTCGCCGAGGCGGAAGAGGGCGCCGAGATCCTCGAACGGGCCCTGCACAGCATCGTGTGACCGGGAGGCGCCGCACATGTCCATCCGCACCCTCATCCGCGGCGGCCTCGTCATCACGGCCGCCGACGAACTCCACGCGGACGTCCTGGTCGAGGACGGCCGCGTCGCCGCCCTGGCGGCCCACGGCTCGGCGGCCGCCGAAGCCTGGACGGCCGACCGCACGATCGACGCGAGCGGGAAGTACGTCATCCCCGGCGGGGTCGACGCCCACACCCACATGGAGCTGCCCTTCGGCGGGACCGCCGCCTCGGACACCTTCGAGACGGGCACCCGGGCCGCCGCCTGGGGCGGCACCACCACCATCGTGGACTTCGCCGTGCAGAGCATGGGGCAGGCCCTGCGCCAGGGACTCGACACCTGGTACGACAAGGCCGACGGCAAATGCTCCATCGACTACGCCTTCCACATGATCCTCTCGGACGTCAACGAGGGGACCCTGAAGGAGATGGACCACCTGATCGGGGAGGGCGTCACCTCCTTCAAGCTGTTCATGGCCTACCCGGGGGTCTTCTACAGCGACGACGGGCAGATCCTGCGCGCCATGCAGCGGGCGTCGGGCAACGGCGGGCTGATCATGATGCACGCCGAGAACGGCATCGCGATCGACGTCCTCGTCGAACAGGCCCTGGCCCGGGGCGAGACCGACCCCCGCCACCACGGCGAGGTCCGCAAGGTCGTCCTCGAAGCCGAGGCCACCCACCGGGCGATCCAGCTCGCGCGCGTCGCCGGCTCCCCGCTGTACGTGGTCCACGTCTCGGCGGACGAGGCGGTGGCCGAGCTGGCCGCCGCCCGCGACAAGGGCCTGCCGGTCTTCGGCGAGACCTGTCCGCAGTACCTGTTCCTGTCCACCGACAACCTGGAAGAGCCCGATTTCCAGGGCGCCAAGTACGTCTGCTCCACCCCGCTGCGTCCGCGCGAGCACCAGGCGGCGCTGTGGCGGGGCCTGCGGACCAACGACCTCCAGGTGGTCTCCACCGACCACTGCCCGTTCTGCTTCCGGGGCCAGAAGGAACTGGGCCGCGGGGACTTCTCCAAGATCCCGAACGGGCTGCCGGGGGTGGAGAACCGGATGGACCTCCTCCACCAGGCCGTCCTGGACGGGCACATCAGCCGCCGCCGCTGGATCGAGATCGCCTGCGCGAGCCCGGCCCGGATGTTCGGCCTCTACCCGCAGAAGGGCACCATCGCGCCGGGCTCCGACGCCGACATCGTCCTCTACGATCCGCACGCCGAGCAGGTCATCTCCGCCGAGACGCACCACATGAACGTGGACTACTCGGCGTACGAGGGCAAGCGGATCACCGGACGCGTCGACACCGTGCTCTCCCGCGGCGAACTCGTCATCGACCGGCGCGAGTACACGGGCCGGGCCGGCCACGGGGTGTTCATCCCCCGGTCCACCTGCCAGTACCTCTAGGGGGCGGCCGGGGCCCGCACGCCCCGGCACCCGCACTACCCAGCAAGGAGCGACGCATGGACTTCGGCCTCGTCCTGCAGACCGACCCACCCGCCTCCCAGGTCGTCAGCCTCATGAAGCGCGCCGAGCGCAACGGCTTCCGCTACGGCTGGACCTTCGACTCGGCGGTCCTGTGGCAGGAACCCTTCGTCATCTACAGCCAGATCCTCGCCAACACGCAGAAGCTGCACGTCGGCCCGATGGTCACCAACCCGGGCACCCGCACCTGGGAGGTCACCGCCTCCACCTTCGCCACCCTCAACGACATGTACGGCAACCGGACGGTGTGCGGGATCGGGCGCGGGGACTCGGCGATGCGGGTCGTCGGCCGGGCCCCCAACACACTGGCCCGGCTGGGGGAGGCCATCGACGTCATCCGCGACCTGGCCGAGGGCCGGGAGGCCGAGGTGGACGGCAAGCCGCTGCGGATCCCGTGGATCAAGGACGGGAAGCTGCCGGTGTGGATGGCCGCGTACGGGCCCAAGGCGCTGGCCCTCGCCGGTCAGAAGGCCGACGGGTTCATCCTCCAGCTCGCCGACCCCTACCTCACCGAGTGGATGGTCAAGGCGGTCCGGCAAGCCGCCGCGGAGGCCGGCCGCGACCCCGCCTCGATCACCATCTGCGTGGCGGCGCCCGCGTACGTGGGGGAGGACCTGGCCCACGCCCGAGACCAGTGCCGCTGGTTCGGCGGCATGGTCGGCAACCACGTCGCGGACCTGGTCTCCCGGTACGGCGAACACTCCTCGATGGTTCCGCAGGAGCTCACGGAGTACGTCAAGGCCCGCCAGGGATACGACTACAGCCACCACGGGCGCGCCGGGAACCCGTCGGCGGACTTCGTCCCCGACGAGATCGTCGACCGCTTCTGCCTGCTGGGCCCCGCCGAGGCCCACGTCGACAAGCTCCGAGTCCTGCGCGACCTGGGCGTCGACCAGTTCGCCCTCTACGACATGCACGACGCCCGGGAGGCGACCATCGACGCATACGGCGCCGACGTGATCCCGGCGCTCAGAGCCTGACCGAGATCCCCACCGACCCGAGAGGGCGCGCGCACATGCCGGACCACACGATCGGCGACACCCGGGACCGCGTGGAGCTCGCTCCCGGGGAGGTCCCCTCCGACGGCCGCTTCGCCAACCCGGACCTCCTGCCCGTACCGGTCGGGGCCAGGCGCTGGACGACGTACAACTTCACGGCCCTGTGGGTCGGCATGGCGCACAACATCCCCTCCTGGCTGCTCGCCTCCGGGCTGGTGGCCCTGGGGATGGACTGGAAACAGGCCGTCTTCACCATCGCGCTGGCCAACCTCATCGTGCTGGTGCCGATGCTGCTCATCGGGCACGCCGGGCCCAAGTACGGGATCCCGTTCCCGGTGCTGGCCCGGGCCCCGTTCGGGGTGCGCGGGGCCAATCTGGCCGCCCTGATCCGGGCGGCCGTGGCCTGCTGCTGGTTCGGGATCCAGACCTGGATCGGCGGGTCGGGGATCTTCGTCCTGCTCGGCAAGATCTTCGGAGGCTGGGAGGACGCCGGGAAGATCGCCGGCCAGCCCTGGCCGCTGTGGCTGTGCTTCATCCTCTTCTGGATCCTCGAACTCGCCATCATCTACCGGGGGATGGATGCCCTGCGGCGCTTCGAGAACTGGGCCGCGCCGTTCGTCATCGTCGGCGCGCTGGCGCTGCTGGTGTGGATCGGGGTCAAGGCCGGCGGCTTCGGCGAGCTGCTCGACCAGCCGTCCAAGCTCGGCTGGGGCGAGGACTTCTGGCCGGTGTTCTTCCCGTCGCTCATGGGGATGATCGCCTTCTGGTCCACCCTCTCCCTCAACATCCCCGACTTCACGCGCTTCGGCGCGGGCCAGCGCAGCCAGATCCTCGGGCAGACCCTCGGGCTGCCGACGACGATGACCCTGTTCGCGCTGCTGTCGGTGTTCGTCACCTCCGGTTCGGAAGCGGTGTACGGCGCCCCGATCTGGGACCCGGTGGAGCTGGTCGCCAAGACCGACAGCTTCTTCGGGCTGCTCTACGCCCTGGTCACGGTGCTCGTCGCGACGATCTCGGTGAACATCGCGGCCAACGTCGTCTCCCCGGCGTACGACCTGGCCAACCTGGCCCCGCGCCGGATCGACTTCCGGCGCGGCGCGCTGATCACGGGAGTGGTCGGCGTCCTGATCATGCCGTGGAAGCTGACCTCCACTCCCGAGCTGTACATCTACACCTGGCTCGGCCTGGTCGGAGGCCTGCTCGGCACGGTGGCCGGCATCCTCATCGCCGACTACTGGGTCGTGCGGCGCACCCGGCTCTCCCTGCCCGACCTCTACCGGGAGGGCGGCCCGTACTGGTACACGGGCGGCTGGAACATCAGCGCGGTGGCCGCGTTCCTGGTCGGCGGCGTCCTGGCCATCGGCGGCTCCCACTCGGCCCCCGGCCAGGGCCCCTTCCCGGAGGAGGGCCTGATCCCCTTCCTCAAGCCGCTGGCCGACTACGGCTGGGCGGTCGGCGTGGCCTCGTCCTTCCTCCTCTACACCGCCCTGATGATCCGCCGGCACCCCGCCCGCTGACCGGCGCCACCTGGAGTCCACCTGGACGTCGGCCAGTGGACGGGACGACCGGTGGGGTTTGTCAGCCGGGCATGGTGTGATGGGGGGCATGATCGAACAGTTCCTGGCCCAAGACCTGTCCGCAGTGGAAGAAGCGATCCGCAAGGCGGCGGCGGTCGAGATCATGCCGAGGTTCCGGCAGCTCGCCGAGCACGAGGTGGACCAGAAGAGCGGTCCGCACGATCTCGTGACCGTCGCCGACCGCAAGGCGGAGGAGCACCTCACGGCCTCGCTGACGCACCTGCTGCCCGGATCCGCCGTCGTCGGCGAGGAGGCGGTCCACGCCGACCCGACCGTGTACGGGGCGCTGCGCGCCGACGCGCCGGTCTGGATCGTGGACCCGGTCGACGGCACCCGGCAGTTCGTGGGCGGCGACCCGGCCTTCTGCACCCTGGTGGCGCTGGCCCACCGCGGCGAGATACTCGCCTCGTGGACCTTCGCCCCGGCGCTGGAGGAGCTGGCGACCGCCGTGCGCGGGCAGGGCGCGTACGTCAACGGCGAGCGCATCCACAGCGGTTCGCCGCGGCCCGGCGCCGACCTGCGGGTCGCCATGGCCCACCCGCTGTACACCTCCGACGAGGACAAGGCCCGCCTCGCCCGGCTCGACGTGCCCGGGATCGCGGCCCGGCCCTGCGGTTCGGCGGGCCTGGAGTACCTGAAGGTGGCCCGCGGCGAGATGGACGGCCTCGCCTTCACCTGGCCCTCGGCCTGGGACCACGCGGCGGGGCTGTTGCTGGTCGCCGAGGCGGGCGGCGCGCAGAGCACCGTCGCCGGGGTCCCCTTCCGGGTGGACCGGGACAACGAGCTGCCGTTCGCGGTGGGCCGCGACGAGGCCACGGCGCTGCGGATCCGCGAGCTGCTGCGCGGCGCGTAGAGCGCCGCGTCCACCGCCGGCCGCGCCCCTCGCGCAGGAGCGTCCGGTCCGGCCGGGCGCGGGCGGGGCCGCTCTGGACGGCCCGAATATCCTGGGAGCGCAGCCGCCGCCGGACGAAGGAGCCTCAAGGTGTCGTCGATTCTCGATGCGGTCGTGGTGGGGGCGGGGCCCAACGGGCTGACGGCCGCCGTCGAGCTGGCCCGGCGCGGCTTCTCGGTGGCCGTGTTCGAGGCCGCGGAGACGGTCGGCGGTGGAGCCCGCACCGAGGAGCTCACCCTCCCGGGATTCCGGCACGACCCCTGCTCGGCCGTGCACCCGCTGGGCATCGCCTCGCCGGTGTTCTCCACCATGCCGCTGAAGCAGTACGGGCTGGAGTGGCTGCACCCCCCGCTGCCCATGGCGCACCCCTTCGACGACGGCACGGCCGCCGTGCTCTCCCGCTCCGTCTCCGAGACGGCGGCCTCCCTCGGGCCGCGCGACGCGGGCACCTACCGGCGGCTCGTGCAGCCCTTCCTCGGCAGATGGGACACCCTGGTCCGGGACTTCATGTCCCTGCCGTCGACCGCCCTGCCCCGGGACCCCGTCACACTGGCCCGCTTCGGACTCGCCGGACTGCCGCCCTCCACCTGGCTGCTGAACCGCTTCCGCGACGAGCGGGCGCGGGCCCTGTTCGCCGGGCTCGTCGCGCACGTCATCGCCCCGCTGGGCGGGATCGGCACGAGCGCCGTCGGCCTGGTCTTCGCCCTCGCCGCGCACGCCGGCGGCTGGCCCATGCCGCGCGGCGGCTCGCAGTCCATCTCGGACGCGCTCGCCGGGTACCTGCGCGACCTCGGCGGCGCGGTCCACACCGGCTTCGAGGTCAAACGCCTCGACGACCTGCCGCCGGCCCGGGCGTACGTCTTCGACACCTCGCCGACCGCGCTGGCCCGGATCGCCCGGCTGGGCCGCGCCTACGACGGCTACCGCTACGGCGCGGCCGCCTTCAAGCTCGACTACGCCCTGTCCGGTCCCGTGCCCTGGACCGCCGAGGCCGCGCGCCGGGCCGGCACCGTGCAGATCGGCCCGCGCGCCCGCGACATCGACGCCGCCCTCCAGCTGGCCACCGGCGGCCGGGCCCCCCGCAACCCCTTCCTGATCACCGCCCAGCCCAGTCTGGTGGACCCCGCCCGGGCACCCGAGGGCAAGCACGTGTTCTGGGCGTACGGGCACGTCCCCGCGGGCTGGGGCGGCAACCTCACCGAGGCCGTCGAGCGGCAGATCGAGCGCTTCGCCCCCGGCTTCCGCGACCTGGTGCTGGCCCGCGCCACCGCCGGACCGCCGGAGCTGGCCGCCCGCAACGCCAACTACGTCGGCGGCGACATCGCCTGCGGCGCGGCCTCCGGGCTCCAGCTGCTGCTGCGGCCCAAGCCGTCCCTGTTCCCGTACTCGACGGCCCACCCGGCCGTGTTCCTCTGCTCCTCCGCCACCCCGCCCGGCCCCGGAGTGCACGGCATGTCCGGGCACAACGCCGCCAAAGCGGTCTGGCGCCACCTGAGAAGGGCCTCCTCCTGATGGTGCGCATCACCCTCGTCCAGGGCGACATCACGGCCGAGCGCGCGGACGCGATCGTCAACGCGGCGAACTCCTCGCTGCTCGGCGGCGGGGGAGTGGACGGCGCCGTCCACCGGCGCGGCGGCCCCGAGATCCTGGCCGCCTGCCGGGCGCTGCGCGCCTCGCAGTACGGCAAGGGCCTCGCGACGGGAGGAGCCGTGGCCACGACGGCCGGCCGGCTCCCGGCGGACTGGGTGATCCACACGGTGGGCCCGGTCTGGTCCCGGGACGAGGACCGCTCGGCGCAGCTGGCCTCCTGCTACCGCGAGTCCCTGCGGGTCGCGGCCGAGCTGGGGGCCCGTACGGTCGCCTTCCCGGCGATCTCCACCGGCATCTTCGGCTGGCCGATGGACGACGGCGCCCGGATCGCGGTGGCAACGGTCCGCGCGAGCGCCGCGGCGCCCGTGGAGGAGGTCCGCTTCGTCCTCTTCGACGAGAAGGCGTACGCGGTCTTCGAGGCGGCCCTGGCGTAGGTGCCCCGTCCTGCGGGCCGGGTCCCGTCGGGCCGGGTCGTCCTGCGGGGCCGGGGCCCGGCCGCCCGGGGCGGCCGGATCCGGCGGATGCGGTCAGGGGTGTCGGCGGGGGTCGATAGGCTTCTGGGATGAGCCTTGTCGACGCCCCCACCGAGACCCCCGATGCCCTGGAGGTGCTGCACCGCGTCTTCGGATACGACTCCTTCCGCGGCGAGCAGCAGCAGATCATCGAGCACGTGGCCGGCGGCGGCGACGCGCTGGTCCTGATGCCCACGGGCGGCGGCAAATCGCTCTGCTACCAGATCCCGGCACTGGTCAGAGCCGGTACGGGCGTGGTGATCTCGCCGCTGATCGCACTCATGCAGGACCAGGTGGACGCCCTGACCGCCCTCGGGGTGCGGGCGGGTTTCCTCAACTCGACCCAGGACACGTACGAGCGCCAGGCCGTCGAGCAGGCCTTCCTGGCCGGCGAGCTGGACCTGCTGTACCTGGCCCCGGAGCGACTGCGCACCGAGGGCACCCAGCGGCTGCTGGACCGGGGCACCGTCTCGCTCTTCGCGATCGACGAGGCGCACTGCGTCGCCCAGTGGGGCCACGACTTCCGGCCCGACTACCTCGCGCTGTCGATGCTGCACGAGCGCTGGCCCAAGGTGCCGCGGATCGCGCTGACGGCGACGGCCACCGAGGCCACGCACGCCGAGATCGCGGCCCGGCTGGGCCTGGCGGAGGGCGAGGCCCGGCATTTCGTGGCCAGCTTCGACCGGCCCAACATCCAGTACCGCATCGCCCCGAAGAACAACCCGACCCGGCAGCTGCTGGAGCTGATCCGCACCGAGCACGCCGGGGACGCCGGGGTCGTGTACTGCCTGTCGCGGGCGTCGGTGGAAAAGACCGCGGCCTTCCTCGTCGAGCACGGCATCGACGCGGTCGCCTATCACGCGGGCATGGACGCACGGACGCGCGCCGCGAACCAGTCGCGCTTCCTGCGGGAGGACGGGGTCGTGGTGGTGGCCACCATCGCGTTCGGCATGGGCATCGACAAGCCGGACGTGCGCTTCGTGGCACACCTGGACCTCCCGAAGTCGGTCGAGGGGTACTACCAGGAGACCGGCCGCGCCGGGCGCGACGGGGAGCCGGCCACGGCCTGGCTGGCGTACGGCCTCCAGGACGTGGTCCAGCAGCGCAAGATGATCGAGGGCTCCGAGGGCGACGAGACGCACCGCCGCTCGCTGGCCGCGCACCTCGACGCGATGCTCGCGCTGTGCGAGACGGTCGAGTGCCGCCGCGTGCGGCTGCTCGCGTACTTCGGGCAGTCGGCCGCCGGGGCGTGCGGCAACTGCGACACCTGTCTGGCCCCGGCCGAGTCCTGGGACGGCACGGTCGCCGCGCAGAAGCTGATGTCCACGGTGTGGCGGCTGGCGAAGGAGCGGCGGCAGAAGTTCGGCGCCGGGCAGATCATCGACATCCTCCAGGGCAAGAAGACGGCCAAGGTCATCCAGTTCGACCACGACGCCCTGTCGGTCTTCGGGATCGGCACGGACCTGAGCACCGCGGAGTGGCGCGGGGTCGTACGACAGCTGCTGGCCTCCGGGCTGCTGGCGGTCGAGGGGGAGTACGGGACGCTGGTGCTCACGGACGCGAGCGGCGAGGTGCTGGGCGGGCGGCGCAGCGTGCCGATGCGCAAGGAGGCGGCGCCGGCCCCCGCGGCCCGCAAGTCCTCCGGCTCCGGTTCCGGGAAGGCCGGGCGGGTCCCGGTCGACCTGCCGGCCGCGGCGGTGCCGGTGTTCGAGGCCCTGCGCGCCTGGCGGGGCGCGACCGCGAAGGAGCAGGGCGTTCCGGCGTACGTGGTCTTCCACGACGCGACGCTGAGGGAGATCGCGACCCGGCTGCCGGGCACGGCCGAGGAGCTCGGCACGATCAGCGGGGTCGGCGAGGCGAAGCTGACCAAGTACGCCGAGGGGATCCTGGCCGCGCTGGCCGAGACCGGCGCCACCGCCACCGCCACCGCCACCGTGACCGCGACCGCCGCCACGACGACCGCGTCGCCCGCGCCCGGCTCCGAGGCGGCGCCGCCCCCCGCCCCGCACACCGACGAGGAACCGCCCTTCGACTTCGACGACACGGACCCGCCCTGGGACGACTGGGAGTAGGCCCGGGAGTCCCGGAGGAGGAGGTCCCGTTCCTCCTCCGGGGCGGCGGCCGGGGTGTGAACTCGCCCGCCCGGCACAGAACTTCCGCCGCTCCGCCGACCGCTCCCGCGAGGTGGCGGCCGCCCGGGTGCGGCGGGTTTGATCCGGGGTCAAGCTGGTGCCATGAGCGACGACCTGCCGGGAAAGCGCAGTACCGAACTGCGCCTGGCCCTCGCGATGCGCGGCGGAGTCAGCCTTGCCGTCTGGATGGGCGGGGCGTGCTGCGAGACGGCGGCGCTCCGCGCGGCGGCACGACCGCCGGCCGTACCCCCGGCGGGCGGGGAGCCCGTTCCGGAGGACGGTCTCTACCACGGGCTGCTCGGAGTGTGCGGATACGAGGACGTCGACGTCGACGTCCTCGTCGGAACCAGTGCCGGGGGGCTCAACGGCGTGCTCCTGGCCTGCCACCTCGTGTACGGGATGCCCTTCGGGCGGGGCGTACGGGACCTGTGGCTGCGCCTGGGCGACCTCGAAGGGCTGCTGCGCCGCTCCACGCCCTTCCACCTGCCGACCTCGCTGATGCGCGGGGACGAGGTCTTCTACAAGGAGCTGCGCGACGCGCTGGGCCGGCTCGTCGACCAGGCTCCGCCGCACTGGAAGCCCCCCGCCTCGCTGCGGCTGATCCTGACGGCCACCCGGCTGCGCCCGCGCCGGGACCGGGTGCGGCCCACCCTCGGCCGGCCGCTCCTGGTCGGCCGCTCGAACGCCTACTTCCGCTTCCGCCACCGCAGATCCCTGACGGACTTCCACGCCGATGTCACCGGTGCGGCCCGGGAGGCCGCGCTGAACCGGCTGGCCTACGCGGCGCGCACCTCCTCCTCGTTCCCCGGCGCCTTCGAACCGGCCCGGGTGTACGTCGGCAACGGCGCCCAGCCCGTCGAGGACCCGCCCCGGGTGGACATGCGCGGAGTCAGCAGCGAGAGCGGCTACCCCGACGAGAACCTGAACGGCTGCGCCGAACTGATGGACGGCGGGCTGCTGGACAACATCCCCGTCGCCTGGGCCGTACGGGCCGTCGCCGGGGCCCCGGTGGCCCGCAAGGCCGACCGCTGGCTCCTGTTCCTCCAGCCGGTGCCGCCGTTCCCGCCGCCGCCCGAGCCCGGGAGCAGCCGGCGCGTGACCCGCCTGGTGCGGATCGCCGCGAAGTCCCTGGCCGTGAAGACCGGAGCCGAGTCCCTGCGCGACGACGCCCTCGAACTGCGCGCCGCCGAGGCCGCCGCCCAGCAGAAGCGGGCCGCCGGCGGGGTGCTGCCGCCGGTCTTCGTCCCGGCGGCGGCAGGGGACGCGTCCCGCCTGGCCGAGTACGCCGACAAGCTCGGCCGGGCGGAGGCGCTGCGGCTCATCCGGTTGCTGGAGGACCCGGCCGAGGTGACCGGCCCGGACGCGCTGCCCCTCCCCGCCGGCCCGGGGCCGCTGGAGGTGCTCGACGAGAGCGCGGGGCGCGGCTCGACGGACCTGTTCACCCGGCTGCGCAAGGCGTCCGGCGAACTGGCGGCCGGCCCCGGCATGCTGCCCGCGCCCGGGTACTCCCCACTGCCCCTGGCGCGTGCGGTACGGCTGCTCATGGACTGGCTGAGCGCGTACGAGTCCGGCGAGGGTCCGGTGGACGTGGAGCTGGTGAGGCAGTACCGGAGGCGGCTGTTCGCCTGCCGCGTCGCCGTCGCCACCCTGATCGCCGCCCGGGACAGACTGCTCCTGGACCGCTACCGGGCGGCCCTCGCGCTGGGGCTGATCCCCGAGGACGTCACCACCCCCTTCCGCGAGGCGTCCGCGCAACTGGGCTCCCTCATGCCGGCGGTGCCTGCCCCGGGCCCGGCCCTCGCGGTGTGGGAGGACTGGGCTGCGAACCTCGCGACGGCCGTCACCGGTGGATACCCGCCTCCGCCGCCCCCACCGGGCCCGGCGGCCGTACCGGAGGGCTTCGCCCTGCTGTGGGACAGGCTGTCGGAACTCGGCGCGGAGATCGGGGTGGGCCTGGCTCCCGACGTGCCCGGCTACGAGGCGCTGCACGCGGCGGCCACGGGACTCGGTCCGCCGATGGCCGACGCGCTGGCGTACGCCGAGCTGCTGCTCGGCCCGCTGCGCCCGGACCCGCTGGCCGAGGCCCCCGACATCGACTTCCACACCGTCTCGGCCGCGAACACCAGCTGGGTCACCCGCAGGGTGCTGCCGGAGGCGGTCCAGAACTCCCCGAAGGGCATGGTCCGCGCCAAACTCAGCGGCAACCAGCTCAACAACTTCGCGGCCTTCCTCAGCGCCCGCTGGCGGATGAGCGACTGGACCTGGGGGCGCCTGGACGGGGCGGCCTCCCTGGTGTCGATCGTCGCCACCGACGAGCGGCTCGGGGACGCGTTCGGCGGCATCGGCGATCCCACGGCACTGGGCGAGGCGGTCGCCGCCGCGACGGGACTCGGCCCGGCGTTCATGGACCTCTGGGCCGAGAGCGTCAGGACGCAGCCGGGCCTGGACCCGTGGGACCGGGTCCGGGACGTGCTCACGGCCGTGCGCCAGCACGAGATCCTCCGCGAGGAGCTGCCCTTCCTCGCCGAGTTGAACCGCAAGGGCTTCCGCGGCGGCAACCGGCCCCCCGACCCGCCGCCGGACCCGCCCGACCTGGCCGATCCGGCCGCGTTCGACGCCGCGCTCGACTCCTTCGCCAGGATCGGCGCGGAGGAGGTCGGGCAGCTGCTCCGGGCCCGGGACCCGCGCCGGGCGGCCCTGCGGACCGGGCTCCTCGCCTGGCGCGCGGTCCAGCCGACCGGCAAGGTCGGGGCCCGCTTCGCACAGGTCGCCCTCGGCGTGCTCAAGCCCCTGGTCTACCTCCCGTTCCTGGTCGCCGCGGTGGCTCCGCTGTGGGCCCTGACCGCGACCGTGCTGATGTGGACGGGCATCGCCTTCTCCACCGCCCACTGGTCCTCACTGCTCGCCCACGTCCCGGTCTGCCTGTACGCGATGGCGGCCCTGGTGGCGCTCGTCCGCCAATGGGTCCGGCCGCACTGGCTGTGCGTCACCGTCGGCCTGATCGCGGCGGCCGGTCCGCCCGTCGCCCTCTGGCGGCTGCGCTACGCGCCGTTTCCCCCGGTCGGCGGCGGCTGGAGCACTCTGATCGTCGGGGCGTGCTTCGCCCTGGCCGCCGCGGCCGTGCTGTACGTGGGCACCGACCGGTGGTGGCTGCTGCCGGGGGCCGCCGTGATCGCGGGCCTGATCGCCGCCCTCGTCCAGTTCGACCGCATCGGGCTCGGCGGCTGGTGGGCCGCCCTCATCCTCTACGCCGTCCTGGTCTGGGTCACCTTCGTCCTGCCCTGGCTGTACCCGAGGGAGCGGACCGCGCCGACGTGACACAGCGCCCCGCGCCGATGGCTCGGATAGGGTGAATCGGTAGGAATCGGACCCCCCGGGGTGAGGTCGGTGCGGTGGACACATACCAGTCGACGAGCGGAGTCCCGGAGCAGCCGGCCGCGGCCGTCGGGTACGCGGGCGTACTCAGCGAGCTGCTGCCGATCGCGCTCTGGCGGGAGGACGCCGACGGGATCATCGTCGAATGGTCGCTCGCCGCCCAGGACCTGCTCGGCCACCGGCCCGAGGACATCCTCGGGCTCCCCGGCACCTCCGTCCTCGTCCCCGAGGCCAACCACGCCCTCGCCGACGATCTGACCCGGCGGGTCCAGGCGGGCGAGACGGTGGTCGGCACCCTTCCCGTCCGCCACCGCGACGGGCACCGCGTCACCATGGAGATGTGGATCGTGCCCGCCGCCGATCCACAGGGCCGCACCGGGGCCATGCTGATCGCCGTGGAGACCTCCGAGGTCCTGCGCATGCGCGATTCGCTCGCCGCCCTCCAGAGCCTGTTCACCCAGTCGCCCATCGGCCTCGCCACCCTCGGCCCCGACCTGCGCTTCCTGCGGGTCAACGACGCCCTGGCCCGGATGAACGGCGCCTCGGCCGCGGAGCACCTCGGCAGGCGGCTCACCGAGGTCGTGCCCGGAGTCAACGCCGCCGCGCTCGAAGCGACCATGCGGCAGGTCCTGGACCGGGGCACCGCCGTGGTCGACGTCCGCCGCACCGGCCGGACCCCGGCCGACCCCGGACACGACCACACCTGGTCCTGCTCGTACGCCCCCCTCCTCGACGGCTCCGGCCGCCCGCTCGGCGTGATCGCCTCCCTCATCGACATTACCGAGAGCCAGCGGGCCCAGGGCGACGCCGAGCGGGCCCGCCGCCGCTTCGCCTTCCTCGCCGAAGCCGGCACCCGCATCGGCACCACCCTCGACCTGAGCCAGACCGCCCGGGAGATCGTGCAGGTCCTGGTACCCCAGCTGGCCGACTCGGCCGACGTACAGCTGCTGGAGACCGTCCTCGCTCCCGACGACGCGGCGGCCAGCCACGAGGGCGTGCTCCGCCGCATCGCGGTCGAGTTCCCCGACCCCGAGGCCCCCACCGCCCGGCTGGCACCCGGCCAGACCTTCCAGATCCCGGCCGACTCCGTCTACGAACGGGTCATCGCCGAGGGACGGCCCATGAACCTGTACACCTCCGACGTCCAGGCGCTGCTCCCCGACCCGCGGGCCGCGGAGCTGCGCGCCTACCTCGCCACGCTCGGCTCCGCCCGGCTGATCCCGCTCCTCGCGCGCGGCACCGTGCTCGGCGCGGTCACCGTGACCCGGACGGCCGACCGCGAGCCCTTCGACGAGCAGGACGCCGTCCTCATCGACGAGGTGGTCGCCCGGGCGGCCCTCAACATCGACAACGCCCGGATGTACACCAACCAGCGCCGGGCCGCCCTCACCCTCCAGCGCAGCCTCAGCAACAGCGCCCTGCCCCGGGTCACCGGCCTGGAACTGACCGGCCGCTACCTGCCCGCCAGCGACCACGACGTCGGCGGCGACTGGTTCGACGTCATCCAGCTGCCCGGCGGCCGTACCGGCCTGGTCATCGGGGACGTCATGGGCCACGGCATCCACGCCGCCGCCGTCATGGGACAGCTGCGCACCGCCGTACGCACCCTGGCCCGCCAGGACGTCTCCCCGACCCGGCTGCTGCGCTCGCTCGACGAGGCCGTCGCCGACCTCGGCGAGGACGAGATGGCCACCTGCGTCTACGCCGTCCACGACCCGGCCACGGGCGGCTGCGTCATCGCCCGCGCCGGCCATCCCCCGCCGGCCGTGGCCACGGCCGGCGGCGAGGTGACCTTCCTCGACGGCCCGCCCGGCACCCCGCTGGGCACGGGCGGGCAGGAGTTCCGCACCGAGGAGGTCGCCCTGCCGCCCGGGAGCCTGCTCGTGCTGTACACCGACGGCCTCATCGAGTCCCGCGACCGCGACCTCGACCAGGGCATGGCCCAGCTCGGGTGGGCGCTGCGCGACGCCGGGCAGCCCCTGGAGGGGCTGTGCGACGACATCCTGGCCCGGCTGCTTCCGGAGGCCCCGCAGGACGACGTGGCGGTCCTGCTCGCCCGTACGTCGGCCGACGGGGACCGCTGAGCGCCCGTACGGCCCGTAGGCCGGCCGGCGTGCGGGCCGTACGGGGCGCCGCCGACGCGGTCACCAGGCCAGGTCCTCCAGCGCCGCCAGGTCCGGCGCGGGCAGGACCGGTTCCGGCCCGCCGCTCAGCGGCAGCTCCGCCCAGATGACCTTGCCGCGCTCGGTGTACCGGGTGCCCCAGCGCTCGGCGTACTGCGCGACGAGGAACAGGCCGCGCCCGCCCTCGTCCGTGGTCGCCGCGTACCGCAGGTGCGGCGAGGTGCTGCTGCCGTCGGAGACCTCGCAGATGAGGCTGCGGTCACGGAGCATCCGCACCCGGATGGGCGCGTTCCCGTACCGGATGGCATTGGTGATGAGCTCGCTGAGGATGAGTTCGGCCGTGAAGGCGATGTCCCCCAACCCCCAGGCGGCGAGCTGCGCCGAGCCCGCCGCCCGCACCCGGGAGACCGCGGCCGGCTCGGGCGGCACCTCCCACTCGGCGATCCGGTCCGCCTCCAGCCGCCGGGTGTCGGCGATCAGCAGCGCGATGTCGTCGCTCGGCGCCGGGAAGAGCAGCGCGGCCAGTACGTCGGCACAGGCCTGCTCGGGGCTGCGGCCGGGGTGGGAGAGCGTCTCGGCCAGCAGGCCGAGACCGGTGTCGAAGTCCCGGTCGCGGTCCTCCAGCAGCCCGTCCGTGAACAGCACGAGCCGGCTCGCCTCCGGCAGCCGCAGCTCCGTGGCCTCGAAGGGCATGCCGCCCACCCCGAGCGGCAGTCCCGCGGGCAGCTCCGGGAACTCCACCGCGCCGTCCGGCCGGACCAGGGCCGGTCCGGGGTGTCCGGCGCTCGCCATCGCGCAGACCCCCGACACCGGGTCGTACACCGCGTACAGGCAGGTGGCGCCGGTGACCCCGGCCGCCTCGCCCGCCCCCTCCGCGGGGTCCCCCGAGCCCGCGGTCTCGTTCTGGTCGATCCGGTGGATCAGCTCGTCCAAGTGCCCCAGCAGCTCGTCCGGCGGCATGTCCAGGGAGGAGAAGTTGTGCACGGCGGTCCGCAGCCGGCCCATCGTGGCCGCCGCGTGCACGCCGTGCCCGACGACGTCGCCGACGACCAGCGCCACCCGGGCGCCGGCCAGGGGGATCACGTCGAACCAGTCCCCGCCCACCCCGGCCTTCGCGGGCAGGTACCGGAAGGCCACGTCCACGGCGGTCTGGTCCGGCAGCACCCGGGGCAGCAGGCTCCGCTGGAGGGCGACGGCCGTCGCGTGCTCCCGGGTGTAGCGGCGGGCGTTGTCGATGGAGACGGCCGCCCGGGCCCCCAGCTCCTCCGCGAACGACAGGTCCTCCTCCTCGAACGCCTCCGGGGTGTCGGCCGCCCGCCAGAAGTTCGCCATCCCGAGGACCACCCCGCGCGCCTGGAGCGGTACCGAGATCAGCGAGTGCAGCCCGTAGTCCAGGGCCTGGCGGGTTCCGGCCTCGTCCTGGGCCCGCCAGCCCATCGCCGCGTTCAGATCGGCGGCGAGCACCGCGTGCCCGGCGCCCAGGGCCGTCGCCATCGGCGCCGTCGGCACCACGAAGCGGATGACCTCGCCGACCGCCTGGAGCGGCTGGTCGGTGCGCACCCCGCTCATCGCGGCCCGGCGCATCTCCGTGTAGACGCCGGAGCCCCGCGAGGGCTCCTCGCCCTTCAGCACCGGCTCCAGCAGCTCCACCGTGACGAAGTCGGCGAACCGGGGGACCGCCACCTCCGACAGCTCCTCGGCGGTGCGCACCACGTCCAGGGTGGTCCCGATCCGCCCCCCGGCGTCGTACAGCATCTGGAGCCGCTCCCGGGCCACCTCGGCGCGGCCGGAGAGGGCGGCGAGTTCGGTGGTGTCGCGCAGGGTCATGACGCTGCCGGACGGGTGACCTCCGTACGGCTTGGTCGGGCGCACGTTGACGGCCAGGAGCCGGTCCCCGGCCAGGTGCACCTCGTCGGTGGCGACCCGCCCGGACACCAGCAGGGCAGTGGTCCGCGGATCGAGGCCGAGCTCGCTCACGTGGCGCTGCTCGGCGTCGGGCGGCAGGTTCAGCAGCCGCCGGGCCTCGTCGTTGGCGAGCAGCAGCCGCCGGTCGGCGCCGATGATCAGGACGCCCTCGCGCACCGCGTGCAGGACGGCCTCGTGGTGCTCGTTCATCCGGGCCATCTCGGTCTCGCCCAGGCCCCGGGTCTGGCGCCGCAGCCGCCTGCTGACCAGGGCGGCACCGCCGGTGCCCAGCAGCAGCGCACCGGCTGCCGCGCCGAGCAGCAGCGGCAGCTGACCGGAGACCGTGTCGGAGACGGTGTCGACCTCGATGCCGGTGCCGACCAGGCCGACGACCTTGCCGCTCGCGTCCCGTACGGGGACCACGGCACGGACGGCGTCGCTCGGCGAGCCCTTGAAGACCTCGGTGAAGGGGTGCCCGGCCACGGCGCGCGAGAGGTCGCCGGTGGCCCGCTTGCCGATCAGCTCCGGCCGGGAGTCGGTGTAGCGCAGCCCGTCGGGGGTCATCACGGCGATGAAGTCGACGCCCGCGGCCCGCCGGGCGGCCTCGGCCAGGGGTTGCAGCTCGGCCGTCGGATTCGCGGCCCTCAGGGCCGCGGGGAGGCCGGGGGCGTGGGCGAAGGCCTCGGCGGCCGCCAGCGAGCGGTGGCGCGCGTCGCGCTGGGTGCCGTAGCGCTCCTGGAAGACGAGGGCGAGCGCGGCGGCGGTGATCAGCAGGACGACGATGACCGCCATGAGCGCGAAGACCTGACCGGCGACGCTGCGGGCACCGCCGGAGCGGCGCGCGAGCAGGCCCGGGTCGCGCCCGGTCGGCTGCCGGGGCGGCGATCCCCTGGGTCGACCCAAACGTCCGGTCATGAGCCATTTCTAACACTGTCACCCGGGATTTGGGCGGGCTGTCCGGCGGATGGCCGCCGCACCGCGGTACGCCCGCGGGCTGAGGCCGACGTACGAGGTGAAGTGCTGGCGGAAGGTGACCTCGCTGGCGAAGCCCGCGCGGCGGGCCACTTCGGGCACCGGGTGGTCGGTGCGCTCCAGCAGTCTGCGGGCCGCGTCCAGGCGGTGGCCCAGCAGCCAGCGGTGCGGGGTGGTGCCGGTCGCGGCGACGAAATGGCGGGCGAAGGAGCGCGGGGACATCCCCGCCCAGCGGGCCAGCGTGGCCACGGACAGCGGTTCGTCGAGATGGCGCAGGGCCCGCTCGCGTACGGCCGCCAGGGCCTCGGCGGTCCGGTCCGCCGCCGGAGTGGGCCGGTCCAGGTACTGGGCGTGGTCACCGGTGCGGAACGGGCCCGTCACCATCGACCGGGCGATGGCGGCGGCGGCCTCCGCCCCGTGGGCCCGCCGTACGAGGTGCAGGCAGAGGTCGATCCCGGAGGCCACCCCGGCGGAGGTCCACAGCCCGCGGTCCTCCACGTACAGCGGGGCGTCCTCGACGAGGACGCAGGGGTGGCGCGCGGCCAGCCGCGGGGCCAGCGACCAGTGCGTCACGGCCCGGCGGCCCGCCAGCAGGCCGGCCTCGGCGAGGATGAACGCCCCCGCGCACAGCGCGGCCACCGGTACGCCGCGGGCGTGCGCCTCCCGCAGGGCGGCGAGCACCGGCTCGGGCGTCGGGTCGGACGGCTCGGCCAGCGCCGGTACGACCACGAGATCGGCCTCGGCGAGCCAGTCGAGGCCCCGGTCGGGGGCCAGGGTGAGCCCGCCGGGCAGCGGGATGGGCCCGGTGTCGAGGGCGCACCGGCGCAGCTCGAAACGGGGCACGCCGATCCGGCTGCGGTCGGGCCCCCAGACCTCGGTGATGACGGCGAGGTCGAAACCGCGGATGCCGGGCTGCACGACGACGGCGACACGATGCATGCTGCCATCTTGGCAGGATCCCATCGATCAGGGTCCCGGTTGCCGCTGTCGACGGGACCGTCCGGCGGAAGATCATGAAGCCATGACGAAGAACGAGATCGCACTCGCCCCCGACGCCGCCCTGCTGGTCATCGACGTACAGAAGGGCTTCGACGACGCGTCGTACTGGGGCCCGCGCAACAACCCGGCCGCCGAGGCCAACATCGCCGCCCTGATGGACGCCTGGCAGGAGACCGGCCGTCCGGTGGTCCTCGTGCGGCACGCCTCGCGCACCGCCGGCTCGGTCCTGGCCGCCGACCACCCCGGCCACGCGTTCAAGGACTTCGTGACCGACCGGGCGGGGCAGGAGTCCCTGCTGGTCACCAAGACGGTGAACTCCTCCTTCTACGGCACCCCCGACCTGGCCGCGTGGCTGACCGCCCGGGGCATCGGCCAGCTGGTGGTGACCGGGATCCAGACCAACATGTGCGTCGAGACCACGGCGCGGATGGCCGGGAACCTCGGCTACGACGTCCTCGTCCCGCTCGACGCCACGCACACCTTCGACCTCGCGGGTCCGGACGGGCTGAACCTGACCGCCGACGAGCTGGCCACCGCCACCGCCGTCAACCTGCACGGCGGCGGTTTCGCCCGCGTCGTCACCACGGCCGAGCTGCTCGGCGCGTAGTTCCGCGGCGACGGTGGCGCGCCGGCACCCGCGCATCGGCGCGGCCGGGAAACGCCGGGGCCCGGCACCCCGCTCGGGGGCGCCGGGCCTCGTACGGCCGTTTTGAGGTCAGAGCACCTCGGCGGCGATGTTCGCCGCCACCAGCTCCAGCAGGGGACCCGCGTTCGGGATGGACTTGGCCGGGTCGGGCTCCAGGTCCGTCAGCGGGTACGCCTTGCGGATGCCCGCCGCCTCCAGGGCCTCTTGGCCCAGCAGCAGACGGCCGCAGACCGCCACGACCGGCTTGCCCGCCGCGCGCGCCGCCGCCGCGACACCGGCCGGAGCCTTGCCGTGCAGGGTCTGCTCGTCCAGCGAGCCCTCACCGGTGATCACCAGCGTGGCCCGCTCCAGCGCGGGCGCGAAGCCCAGCACCTCCAGCATCAGCTCGATACCGGGCCGGAACGAGGCACCGAGCAGCAGCGCCCCGTACCCGATGCCGCCCGCGCCGCCCGCACCCGGGGCGGCGGCCAGCCGGCCGGCCTTCTCGCCGATCGACTTCTCCAGCACCACCGCGAAGTGCGCCAGCGCCGCGTCCAGCGCCGCCACGTCCTCGGGCGTGGCCCCCTTCTGCGGGCCGTAGACCGCGGGCGCGCCCTTCGGGCCCGTCAGCGGGTTGTCCACGTCGCTCGCCAGGACGAAGTCGACGTCCGCGAAGCGCGGGTCGATCCCGGACAGGTCCGCGGACGCCAGCCCGGCGAGCGCGCCGCCGCCCGGACCGACCGGTTCACCGTTCGCGTCCAGGAACACGGCGCCCAGCGCGGCCAGCATCCCCGCGCCGCCGTCGGTGGTGGCGCTGCCGCCCACGCCGAAGACGATCGAGCGCGCGCCGGCGTCCAGCGCGGCCTTCAGCAGCTCGCCCGAGCCGTACGTGGTCGCCGTCAGCGGGGCGAAGACACCCGCCGGCAGCAGCTGAAGCCCCGAGGCCTCGGCCATCTCGACCACGGCGGTGCCCGCGCGCAGCGCGAAAGCGGCCGTGACCTGCTCGCCGAGCGGTCCGGTGACCCGTACCTCCCGGCGCTCGAACCCGGCCGCCACGGCGGCCGCGACCGTGCCGTCGCCGCCGTCCGCGACGGGGAGGGTCTCGATCTCCACGCCCGGTACGGCCCTGCGAAGGCCGGCCGTCACCCGCTCCGCGACCTGAACGGCCGTGAGCGAGCCCTTGAATTTGTCCGCGGCGATGAGCACGCGCGCGGTCTCAGTTACTGCTCCGTCCGTCACCTTGCTAATCCCTTGCTATCGAACAGTGCAGTCGCGCCTCCATGAGCCTATCCGGAGGATCCTCCTATGCCCATGGGTGGCCTGGGTCACAGGCGGCGCGCCATCCGCCTAAATAGGGATATACGCCTGCATAGTGTGGCCGCATGAGCGCGGAATCACTGGATGACGCCCGTCCGCAGGGCCCGGAGCCCGAACCGGACCGTGCCGTGGTCACCATCGGGGTGATCGCCGTGCTGGCCGTCGTCGCCTGGGCGGCCCTCGGCAAACAGTCCTTCGACACGGCGTCGAGCACCGCGCTGGCCTGGGTCCTGGCCAATTTCGCCTGGCTGTTCGTGATCGCCGCAGACGTCTTCCTCGTCATGTGCGTCGTCCTCGCGATCAGCCGCTTCGGCCGGATCCGGCTCGGCGCCGACGAGTCCGAGCCCGAGTTCACCAACCTCGCGTGGATCGCGATGATGTTCAGCGCGGGCATGGGCATCGGCCTGATGTTCTACGGGGTCGGCGAGCCGCTCACCCACTTCCTGAACCCGCCGCCCGCCTCCGGGGCCGCTCCCGGCACCGGGGCGGCCGCCCAGGCCGCCCTCGACTACTCCTTCTTCCACTGGACGCTGACCCCGTGGGCGATCTACGGCATCTCCGGTCTGGCGCTCGCCTACGCCACCTTCCGCAAGCGCCGCGGCAACCGCCTCAGCGCCGCCTTCGTCCCGCTGATCGGGGAGGCGCGCGCCAACGGCCGGCCCGGCAAGGCCATCGACCTGCTCGCCGTCTTCGCCACCGTCTTCGGCACGGCGACCAGCCTCGGCCTCGGCGCGCTCCAGGTCGCCGAAGGGCTCCACATCACGACCGGGGTCGAGGACTCCACCGGCGTCGAGCTGATCATCATCGCCTCGCTCTCCGCCGCGTTCGTGCTCTCCGCCTTCTCCGGCCTGCACAAGGGCGTGAAATGGCTGAGCACGATCAACCTCGTGCTCGCCGCCGCCCTGATGCTCTTCGTCTTCATCCTCGGTCCGACCGTCTACGTCCTCGACGTGATTCCCGCCAGCGTCGGCAGCTACCTGCACGAACTGCTCCCGATGGCCACCCGCACCGGTGCCTTCACCGACAGCGCCTGGCTCGGCACGTGGACGATCTTCTACTGGGCGTGGTGGCTGTCCTGGGCGCCGTTCGTCGGTACGTTCATCGCCCGCATCTCGCACGGCCGCACCATCCGCGAGTTCCTGATCGGCGTCCTGCTCGTGCCCAGCGGCGCCACGGTGGTCTGGTTTTGCGTGATGGGCGGCACTGCGATCCGCCTCGACTCCACCGGCGCGGCCGACCTCGCCGTCAAGGTCAAGGACGGTGCCGAGGCCTCCCTGTTCGCCATGCTGGACGCGCTCCCGCTGGGCACCGTCACCTCGTACGCGGCCATGGTCCTGGTCATGACGTACTTCGTCACCAGCGCCGACTCCGCCTCCCTCGTGATGGGCTCGCTCACCAGCCGCGGCTCGCTCAACCCGCCCACCTGGCTCGTCGTCACCTGGGGCGTGCTCATGGCGGCGGTGGCGGCCGTCCTGCTGGTCGCGGGCGGCCTCAAGTCCCTCCAGACCGCCACCATCCTGGTCGCGCTGCCCTTCGTGCTCGTCATGCTGCTGCTCTGCTGGGCCCTGGTGAAGGAACTCCGCGAGGACCCCGGCGCCGGCCCCGCCCGCCACCACGCCCTGCACGGCATGCGGGACGCGGTCAAGGCGATGGTCGGCGACGCCGTCACCGAGGCGGGCCCGGCCCGCCACCCGCGCCTGCGCCGCCTGGCCGACTCCGCCCGCCGCGACCGTGCGGACCCGCCCCCGCCGAACACCCCGGAGGCGTGATCCCGCCCGGTGGGGCGGCTGGGTAGGGTTGGCGGCGTGACCACCACCGATGACTACGCCACGTACATCGCGAGCCTGCCCCGGGTGCTGGCCGGCGCGGCCGCCCTCTACCGGGACGCCGACGGACGGGTGCTGCTCGTCGAGCCCAACTACCGCGAGGGCTGGGCCCTTCCGGGCGGCACCATCGAATCGGACCTCGGCGAGTCCCCGCGGACGGCCGCCCGGCGCGAGAGCGCCGAGGAGATCGGCCTGGACCTGCCGCTCGGCCGGCTGCTCGCCGTCGACTGGACGCTCGGCGAGGGCCGGCCGCCGCTGGTCGCCTACCTCTACGACGGCGGCGTGCTCGACGCGGCGCAACTCGCCTCGATCAGGCTCCAGGAGGAGGAACTGCTCTCCTGGCGGCTGGTCGAGCCCGCCGAACTCACCGCGTACCTCCCCGGATCGCTCGGCCGCCGCACCCGGGAGGCCTACCGGGTCCTGGAATCCGGCGAGGGCACCGCTGAGCTGGAGAACGGCAGCCGCCCGGTCTCCTCGTGACACCGGGCCTACTCGAAGCAGGACAGAATCCTCTGATGATCACGATGTACGCCTGGCCCAGCACCGCCGACGGACCCGACGCACTGCCCATGGTCCACTTCACCACCGAGCAGCAGGAGGGCGGCGAGGTCACCCCCGGGGGGACGCCGGTGTGGCTGTTCGACACCGCGATACGCGAGGGCGGCTGGGCCTCGTTCACGGACTTCGAGGGCTGGTCGGTCCCCGCCGCCGGCTGGCAGGCGTTCTACCGCCGCGAGGACGACCTCCTCGCGGTCACCGGCCCCGGCGCCTGCGAGGGCTGGTACCAGGGCAACCTCGGCGCAGACGCCGACTGGGTGGCGGCGGCCGACGCCCAGCACAGCGTGGTCCTGCTCGCCGCCCCCGTCCAGCACCCCTCCCTGTACGCCTACGCGGTGGAGGCCGGGGCCGCCTTCGCCCTGCTCGTCCCCCTGGTGCTGGTCTGATCCACGGCTAGAGCGCGGCCTCGCCGGCCTCGGCCTCGCCGGCCTCGAAGGCCAGCAGCCGCACCTTGCGCTCGACGCCCCCGCCGTAGCCGGTCATGCTGCCCGAGGCACCGATCACCCGGTGGCACGGGACGATGATGCCGACCGGGTTCTTCCCGTTGGCCAGACCCACCGCGCGCGAGGCGTTCGGCTTGCCGAGCTTCGCCGCGAGCTCCCCGTACGACCAGGTCCGGCCGTACGGGATCCGTACGAGCTGGTCCCACACGCTGCGCTGGAACGCGGTGCCCTCCAGCCTGAGGGGCACGTCGAACGCGGTGAGCTCCCCGGCGAAGTACGCGGCCAGCTGCCGCACCACCTCGGGGAACGGCTCCTCGGTCGCGGCGACCCGCTCCCCGAAGGACTCCTCGGCCGGGCGGTGCCGCTGCGCGGTCATGTACAGGCCGCTGAGGACGCCGTCGGTGGCGACGAGGGTGAGCGGACCGTAGGGGCTGTCGACGATGCTGTGCTGCTTGGCGCTCATGGTGCTCATGGTGCTCATGACGGAATGCACTCCTCAGACGGGCAGGTGGTTGATGGGGTGGGCGTCGGTGGCCCACAGGTACTGCACGGCGTACGCGCGCCAGGGCCGCCAGCCGGCCGCCCGGGCGGTGAGCGCCACGGGGGTGGACGGCAGGCCGAGCTCCCTGGCGGCCCGCCGGACCCCGAGGTCGGTCGGCAGGAAGGCGTCGGGATCCCCCAGCGCCCGCATCGCGATCACCTCGGTGGTCCACGGGCCGAACCCGGGCAGCTCGTTCAGCCGCGCGCGGGCGGCCTCCCAGTCGCTGTCGATGCCGAGCGGGAGCGAGCCGTCGGCCAGCACGCCGACGAGGGTGGTCAAAGTGGTGCGCCGGCTCGCCGGGAGGGCCAGGGACTGCGGATCCAGGGCGGCCAGCGCCTGCGGCGAGGGGAACAGGTGGGTCAGCCCGCCCTCGGGATCGGGGTCGGCCACCGGCTCCCCGTACGCGGTGACCAGCCGGGCCGCGTGCGTACGGGCCGCCGCGGTGGACACCTGCTGGCCGAGCACGGCCCGTACGGCGAACTCCGCCGCGTCGACGGTGCGCGGCACCCGGCGCCCGGGGGCCTTGTCCACGAGGGGGGCCAGCAGGGGATCGGTCCGCAGCTGCTCGTCGACCGCCTCGGGATCGGCGTCGAGGTCGAGCATCCACCGGCAGCGGCTGATGGCGATGGTCAGGTCGCGCAAGTCGGTGAGGGCCAGCTGGCAGCCGATGTGGTCGGGCTGCGGGCTGAGCGCGACGACCCCGGTGCCGTACGGCAGCCGCAGCGTCCGGCGGTACGCGCCGGCCCGCCACTCCTCGACGCCGGGGACGGCGGTCGCGGCGAGGTGGCCGAAGAGGTTGTCGGGGTTGAGCGGGGCCCGGTAGGGCAGGCGCAGGCTTATCGTCCCGGGCACCCTCGGAACGTGCCGGTTGGCCTTCTCGGCGCGCAGGCGCAGCTCGCCCGGGGCGAGGGCGAAGACCTCGCGGACGGTCTCGTTGAAGGTCCTGATCGAGGAGAACCCGGCGGCGAAGGCGACGTCGCCCATGGGCAGAGCGGAGGTCTCGATCAGCAGCCGGGCGGTCTGGGCGCGCTGCGCCCGGGCGAGGGCGAGGGGCCCGGCGCCGAGCTCGGCGTTCAGCTGGCGCTCCACCTGGCGGGTGGAGTACCCCAGCCGCGCCGCGAGCCCCGGCACGCCCTCGCGGTCCACGACGCCGTCCTGGATGAGCCGCATGGCCCGGGCGACGGCGTCGGCGCGGGCGTTCCACTCGGGGGAGCCGGGGGAGGTGTCGGGCCGGCAGCGCTTGCAGGCCCGGAACCCGGCCTGCTGGCAGGCGGCGGCACTGGGCAGGAAGCTCATGTTCTCGACCTTGGGCGGCACCGCGGGGCAGCTGGGCCGGCAGTAGATCCCGGTCGTCCGCACGGCGGTGAAGAACCATCCGTCGAAGCGGGCGTCCTTCGACTGGACGGCCCTCACACAGCGGTCGGTGTCGGTGTACATGGCTCCAGCATCCCGGTCGGCCCCTGGCGCGGCTGGCGGTTTTCCGACATCAAGCCTAGCCCTCCGGGGGCGGCGGGCGGGCGGCCGTCGGGGTGGCCGGTGCCGGGGGCCCCGCCCCGCGCGCAGCCCCCGTGCACGCGAAAGGGCCCCCGGTGCCTCATGGCACCGGGGGCCCTTCGGAAACAGTGTTACGGGAGCTGCGACGCCGCTCGCGCCTCGCGGCGGTTGTGGCGGAAGGTGTTCGCGCGACGGGTCGTCGCGAACAGCGGGATGGTGGCCGCGAGGGCGATCTGCAGGGCGCAGCCCGCCTGGAGCAGCAGCTGGCCGCCCGGGGCGTCGAACGCCCAAGCCGCCAGCAGGCCCATGGCCCCGATGATCCAGCTGAGCATCGCCACCGCGAGGACACCCCGCGGCTTGGGGTACTCGACCCGGCTCACCATCAGCCAGGCCACCCCGATGATCGCCAGCAGCGTCGGGATGAACGGCAGCTCCAGCAGCACGATCGAGACGACCGTGAGCGCGCCGAAGGGGCTCGGCATGCCCTGGAACATGCCGTCCTTCATGGTCACGCAGCTGAATCTCGCGAGTCTGAGCACCACGGCCAGCAGCACCACGATCGCGGCCAGAGCCGACATCTTCTGCACCGCGTCGTCGGCGACCATGCCGTACACGAGCACGAAGTACGCGGGAGCCAGGCCGAAGCTGATCAGGTCGGACAGGTTGTCCAGCTCCGCGCCCATCGGCGAGCTGCGCAGCTTGCGGGCCACGATGCCGTCGAAGAGGTCGAAGACCGCCGCGAGCAGCATCAGTATCACCGCGGTCGCGGCGCTGTTGCGGGCCATGCCCGACTCGCCGCTGCCGGTGAGGTGCGGGATGAGGATCCCGGTGGTGGTGAAGTACACCGCCATGAATCCGCACGTCGCGTTGCCGAGGGTGAGGGTGTCCGCTATCGACAGCCGCAGCGAGAGCGGCATGTCGTCCTCGGCGGACTCCTCCTCCGCGGCCTCGGGCACCCAGCCGCCCGACGGTGTGGTGGGAGTCTCAGGGTCAGTCACGGTCAATTCGGGTCACCCCCGCGGTGGTGGCCTGTCCGACCTCGACCGCGACCTCGACACCCTCGGGGAGGTAGATGTCGACGCGGGAGCCGAATCGGATCAGACCGATGCGTTCGCCCTGCTCCACCTTGGTGCCGGCCGGCAGGTACGGGACGATGCGGCGTGCGACGGCGCCGGCGATCTGCACCATCTCGATGTCGCCGAGCTCGGTGTCGAAGTGCCAGACAACGCGCTCGTTGTTCTCGCTCTCCTTGTTGAACGCCGGGACGAACCCGCCCGGGACGTGCTCCACGGACGTCACCGTGCCCGCGAGGGGCGCGCGGTTGACGTGGACGTTCAGCGGGCTCATGAAGATCGCGACCCGGGTCCGCCCGTCCTTCCACGGCATGATGCTCTGCACCACGCCGTCGGCGGGCGAGATGACCCGGCCCTGCGTGATCTCACGCTCGGGGTCGCGGAAGAACCACAGCATGCCCGCCGCGAGAGCGGTGGTGGGCACGGCCACCGCGGCCCAGCGGCCGGACTTGCGGGCCCGGGCGAGGCTGAGCGCAGCGGTGGCGACGGTCGGCAGAAGCCACGGCGATGCTCCGCGTGCGAGACGTCCGTTCAGGATGCCGACGCGAGGTGCAGAGGTTTGGCTGTGGGGCATGGATGACCTTCGTAGCGGGTGATTGCCGCGCCGCAAACAGGGGGACGGGACGGCGGCTTTACTGGAATGCTATCGGTTGCACGCAACAACTGGGCAAGCCAGAAGCCGAGTCGATGGCCGCCAGCCAGTGACTGCCAGTGATTCTTTTGCGACGAACCCATGGAGGATCCGCCGCAAAAGGGACTTTCAGCCCTGCAGTCGGTACTCCTCAAGCAGGCGCCGACCGATGATCATTTTCTGGATCTCGGCCGTACCTTCACCGATCAGCAGCATCGGCGCCTCCCGGTAGAGGCGCTCGATCTCGTACTCCTTCGAGAACCCGTAGCCGCCATGGATACGGAAGGCGTCCTCGACTACCTCCTTGCAGTATTCGGAGGCGAGGTACTTCGCCATCCCTGCCTCCAGGTCGTTTCGTTCCCCGGAGTCCTTTTTGCGTGCTGCATTGACCATCATCGCATGGGCGGCCTCGACCTTGGTAGCCATCTCGGCCAGCTTGAACTGGATGGCCTGGTGCTCCGCGATCGCCTTGCCGAAAGTGTGACGTTGCTGGGCATACGAGACACCCAGCTCGAACGCACGCTGAGCGACTCCGCAGCCACGCGCCGCCACGTTGACGCGGCCGACCTCGACCCCGTCCATCATTTGGTAAAACCCTCGGCCCGTCTGGCCTCCGAGGACCCGATTGGCCGGAATGCGCAGTCCGTCCATGATCAGCTCGGTCGTGTCGACGCCCTTGTAGCCCATCTTGTCGATCTTGCCCGGGATCGTCAGGCCCGGACGGACCTCACCGAAGCCCGGCTCCTTCTCGACGAGGAAGGTCGTCATCGACTTGTGGGGCGCCGTGCCCTCGGGGTGTCCTTCGTCACTGCGGACCAGAACGGCCACCAGGGTCGAGGAGCCGCCGTTCGTCAGCCACATCTTCTGGCCGTTCAGGACGTACTCCTCGCCGTCCTTCACCGCCTTCGACGTGATGGCCGACACGTCGGAGCCCAGCCCCGGCTCGGACATCGAGAACGCGCCGCGCACCTCGCCCAGCGCCATGCGGGGCAGGAAGTGGTCCTTCTGCTCCTGGGTGCCGTGCTGCTTGAGCATGTACGCCACGATGAAGTGGGTGTTGATGATGCCCGAGACGGACATCCAGCCCCGCGCTATCTCCTCCACGCACAGGGCGTAGGTGAGGAGGGACTCACCCAGGCCGCCGTACTCCTCCGGGATCATCAGGCCGAAGAGGCCGAGCTCCTTGAGGCCGTCGACGATCTGCTGCGGGTACTCGTCACGGTGTTCGAGCTCGGTCGCGACCGGGATGATCTCCTTGTCGACGAACTCCCGGACGGTCTTGAGGATCTCCCGCTGGACGTCGGTCAGCCCGGCGGTCTGGGCGAGTCGGGCCATGGCTACTTCCCCTGTTCCTTCAGCGTGGGGCGGCCGGGCTGCTCGCCGCCGCGCTCCTTGATGTACGTCTCGGTCGGGACCATCACCTTGCGCCGGAAGACGCAGACGAGGGTGCCGTCCTGCTTGTAACCCTTGGTCTCCACGTAGACGATCCCGCGGTCGTTCTTCGACTTCGACGGGGTCTTGTCGAGGACCGTGGTCTCGCCGTAGATGGTGTCGCCGTGGAAGGTCGGCGCCACGTGCCGCAGCGACTCGATCTCCAGGTTGGCGATGGCCTTCCCGGAGACGTCCGGCACGGACATGCCGAGCAGCAGCGAGTAGATGTAGTTGCCCACGACCACGTTCTTGCCGAAGTCGGTCGTGTTCTCGGCGTAATTGCTGTCCATGTGGAGCGGGTGGTGATTCATGGTCAGCAGACAGAAGAGGTGGTCGTCGTACTCCGTGACCGTCTTCCCGGGCCAGTGCTTGTAGACCGCGCCGACCTCGAACTCCTCGTACGTGCGTCCGAACTGCATCGTGCTCAGGCCTCCGGGATCTCGAACTTGGTGGTGCGCTGCATGCCCGCCGCGCGGCCCTTGCCCGCGATGACCAGGGCCATCTTGCGGCTGGCCTCGTCGATCATCTCGTCGCCGAGCATGGCCGAGCCCTTCTTGCCGCCGGCCTCGGAGGTGCACCAGTCGTACGCGTCGAGGATCAGCTCGGAGTGGTCGTAGTCCTCCTGGGAGGGGGAGAAGACCTCGTTGGCCGCGTCGACCTGGCCCGGGTGCAGCACCCACTTGCCGTCGAAGCCCAGCGCCGCCGCCCGGCCGGCCACCTCGCGGTAGGCGTCCACGTCGCGGATCTGCAGGAAGGGGCCGTCGATCGCCTGGAGGTCGTGCATGCGGGCCGCCATCAGGATCCGCATCAGGATGTAGTGGTACGCGTCCGCCGGGTAACCGGGCGGCTGCATGCCCACGACCAGCGACTTCATGTTGATCGAGGCCATGAAGTCGGCCGGGCCGAAGATGATGGTCTCCAGGCGCGGCGAGGCGGCGGCGATCGCGTCGACGTTGACCAGGCCCTTGGCGTTCTCGATCTGCGCCTCGATGCCGATCTTGCCGACCTCGAAGCCCATCGTCTTCTCGATCTGCGTCAGCAGCAGGTCCAGCGCCACGACCTGCTGGGCGTCCTGGACCTTCGGCAGCATGATGCAGTCGAGGTTCTGGCCCGCGCCCTCCACGACCGTGATGACGTCGCGGTACGTCCAGTGCGTGGTCCAGTCGTTGACGCGCACGACCCGGGTCTTGCCGGTCCAGTCGCCGTTGTTCAGCGCGTCCACGATCGTGTGGCGGGCGCCTTCCTTGGCGAGCGGGGCGCAGGCGTCCTCCAGGTCGAGGAAGACCTGGTCGGCCGGCAGTCCCTGGGCCTTCTCCAGGAAGCGCGGGTTCGAACCCGGCACCGCGAGGCAGGAGCGGCGCGGACGCAGCCGGTTCACGGGCGAAGAGGGCGTGGTCATGCGGGGACCTCCAGAGGGTCGAGCTTGTTCGCTTTCCGGATCTCGTCGACGATACGGCCGATGATCTCCGTGATACCGAAGTCCTTGGGTGTGAAGACGGCAGCCACTCCGGCCGCCTTGAGGGCGATGGCATCGGCGTTCGGAATGATGCCGCCGAGGACCACGGGGATGTCACCCGCCCCCGCCGTACGGAGGCGTTCCAGCACGTCCGGCACGAGCGCGCTGTGCGAGCCGGACAGGATGGACAGTCCCACGCAGTGCACGTCCTCGGCCAGCGCCGCCGAGGAGATCTCCTCGGGCGTCAGCCGGATGCCCTGGTAGACCACCTCGAACCCGGCGTCGCGGGCCCGTACGGCGATCTGCTCGGCGCCGTTGGAGTGCCCGTCCAGACCCGGCTTGCCGACCAGCAGGCGCAGCCGGCCCGCGCCCAGCTCCTCGGCGGTACGGGAGACCTTCTCGCGGACCAGGGCCATCGGCGTGCCCTCCTCGGCGGTGACCGCCACCGGGGCCGAGGAGACCCCCGTCGGGGCGCGGAACTCGCCGAAGACCTCGCGCAGGGCGTTCGCCCACTCGCCGGTCGTGACACCGGCGCGGGCGCACTCCAGGGTGGCCTCCATCAGGTTCTCGGTCCCGGCGGCGGCCTCCTTCAGCCGGTCCAGGGACTGCATCACCGTCGGGAAGACGAACGGGTCGCCGTTCCCCTGCCGGTCCGAGGCCTCCTGCCGCTCGGCCCGCCAGCGGGCGATCCGCTCCACGGTCAGCGCCTCGGTGGCCGGGTCCACCGTCATGATGGCGCCGTCCAGGTCGGCCGTCAGCGGGTTCTCCTCGGTCTGCTCGAAGCAGTTGACGCCGACGATCTTGTCCTCGCCGGCCTCGATCCGGGCGCGCCGCTCGGCGTGCGAGGAGACCAGCTCGCCCTTCAGGTACCCGGACTCGACGGCGGCCATCGCGCCGCCCATCTCCTGGATCCGGTCGATCTCGGCCAGGCAGTCGGCGACCAGGGAGTCGACTTTGGCCTCGATGACGTGGGATCCGGCGAAGATGTCCTCGTACTCCAGCAGATCGCTCTCGTGCGCCAGGACCTGCTGGATGCGCAGCGACCACTGCTGGTCCCAGGGCCGGGGCAGGCCCAGCGCCTCGTTCCAGGCGGGCAGCTGCACGGCGCGGGCCCGGGCGTCCTTGGAGAGCGTGACCGCGAGCATCTCCAGCACGATGCGCTGGACGTTGTTCTCCGGCTGCGCCTCGGTCAGGCCGAGGGAGTTGACCTGGACGCCGTACCGGAAGCGGCGCTGCTTGGGGTTCTCGATGCCGTAGCGCTCGCGGGTGACCTTGTCCCAGATGCGGCCGAAGGCGCGCATCTTGCACATCTCCTCGATGAAGCGGACGCCCGCGTTCACGAAGAACGAGATGCGGGCGACGACTTCGCCGAAGCGCTCCTCGGGCACCTGGCCCGAGTCGCGCACCGAGTCCAGCACGGCGATCGCCGTCGACATCGCGTACGAGATCTCCTGGACCGGGGTGGCCCCCGCCTCCTGGAGGTGGTACGAGCAGATGTTGATCGGGTTCCACTTCGGGATGTGGTTGACCGTGTACGCGATCATGTCCGTCGTCAGGCGGAGCGAGGGCCCGGGCGGGAAGACGTGCGTCCCGCGCGAGAGGTACTCCTTGACGATGTCGTTCTGGGTGGTGCCCTGGAGCTGGGCGATGTCCGCGCCCTGCTCCTCGGCGGCCACCTGGTAGAGCGCCAGCAGCCACATGGCGGTGGCGTTGATCGTCATCGAGGTGTTCATCTGCTCCAGGGGGATGTCCTGGAACAGCCGCCGCATGTCGCCCAGATGGGAGACCGGGACCCCGACCCGGCCCACCTCGCCGCGGGCGAGGATGTGGTCGGGGTCGTAGCCGGTCTGCGTCGGGAGGTCGAACGCGACCGACAGGCCGGTCTGGCCCTTGGCGAGGTTGCGGCGGTACAGCTCGTTGGACGCCTCGGCCGTGGAGTGGCCGGCGTACGTCCGCATGAGCCACGGACGGTCTTTCTGGCGCTCTGTCATCTCAGGCTGTCCCTTTGGCCCTTGAACGATCTCAGACGTTGCGGAAGCGGTTGATCGCGTCGAGGTGCGTCGCGCGCATCTCGTGGTCGCGCACGCCCAGGCCCTCCTCGGGGGCCAGCGCCAGGACGCCGACCTTGCCCTGGTGGAGGTTGCGGTGGACGTCGTACGCGGCCTGACCGGTCTCCTCCAGGGAGTAGACCTTGGACAGGGTGGGGTGGATCTTGCCCTTGGCGATCAGGCGGTTGGCCTCCCACGCCTCGCGGTAGTTGGCGAAGTGCGAGCCGATGATGCGCTTGAGCGACATCCACAGGTAGCGGTTGTCGTACTCGTGCATGTAGCCCGAGGTGGAGGCGCAGGTGGTGATGGTGCCGCCCTTGCGCGTGACGTAGACGCTCGCGCCGAAGGTCTCCCGGCCGGGGTGCTCGAAGACGATGTCGATGTCCTCGCCGCCGGTCAGCTCGCGGATGCGCTTGCCGAAGCGCTTCCACTCCTTCGGGTCCTGGGTGTGCTCGTCCTTCCAGAACTTGTAGCCCTCGGCGCTGCGGTCGATGATCGACGTCGCGCCCATCGAGCGGCAGATGTCCGCCTTCTGCTCGCTGGAGACCACGCAGATCGGGTTGGCGCCGCCGGCCAGCGCGAACTGGGTGGCGTACGAGCCGAGCCCGCCGCTGGCGCCCCAGATCAGGACGTTGTCGCCCTGCTTCATGCCGGCGCCGTTGCGGGAGACCAGCTGGCGGTAGGCGGTGGAGTTGACCAGGCCGGGGGAGGCGGCCTCCTCCCAGCTCAGGTGGTCGGGCTTGGGCATCAGCTGGTTGGACTTGACGAGCGCTATCTCGGCGAGGCCGCCGAAGTTGGTCTCGAAGCCCCAGATGCGCTGCTCGGGGTCGAGCATCGTGTCGTTGTGGCCGTCGGAGGACTCCAGCTCCACCGAGAGGCAGTGCGCGACGACCTCGTCGCCCGGCTTCCAGGAGTTGACGCCCGGGCCGGTGCGCAGCACGACGCCCGCGAGGTCGGAGCCGATGACGTGGTACGGGAGGTCGTGGCGCTTGCTGAGGTCGCTCAGCTTGCCGTAACGCTCCAGGAAGCTGAAGGTCGACACCGGCTCGAAGATCGACGTCCAGACCGAGTTGTAGTTGACCGAGGAGGCCATGACGGCCACCAGGGCCTCGCCCGGGCCGAGCTCCGGCACCGGGACCTGGTCGAGGTGCAGGGACTTGCGCGGGTCCTTCTCACGGGTGGTGAGCCCCGCGAACATCTCCGCCTCGTCCTTGTGCACGGTGATCGCACGGTAGGAGTCGGGGAGCGGCAGGGCCGCGAAGTCGGCGGCCGTAGCGGCCTGCGACTGGATCGCGTCGAGGATGTCCTTCACGGTGTTGCCTCCGGCGAGCGCTGTTGAGGGTGCGCTGAGGGATACGCGGGGTGCGCGGTACGGGTGTGGTGTGGGTGGTGCTGCGGTACTGCGGGTGCCGTCGGTCCGGCGGAGCTGTGGTGCTGGCGCGACGCCCGTGGTGGGGCGTGCGCGCGGGGCCTGGTGACGCAGGCATCCGGGGCGCGGCTCGTGCCGAGTGGGCGTGGACCGCGGGGACATCCGGACGAGATTCAACGTATGGCACCCCGTGTCACTCAGCAAGGCACCGCGTGCCAAAACTTTCTCTCATTTGCCTATTGACCTGCGCAGATGAGCGATGATCGATCAGTGTTACCCGCGAGTAGGGGCAAGTCGGACAAACAAAAGCGGCCGCCCCCGGAATGGGAGCGGCCACTGTGATGTGTGCGACTACTGCTTGTTTCTGAGTGCTTCCTCGATGGTCCGCATGACCTCGTCGAGCGGGGCGTCCGTACGGGCCACCGCCACCAGCACCTCGCCCTGCGTGCGGACCTCCGCCGGCGCGGCCGGGGCCGGGGGCGGAGCGGTGCCCAGGGTGCGGCCCGCGCCGATGCCGGTGCCGAAGGTCTTCCGCACGATCGAGAAGGCGTGGTCCAGCTGCGCCTCCACGTCCCCCTGGCCCCCGGCCCGCAGCCAGCGCCGCAGCACGTGGTTGTGGGCCGTCACGACCGCGGAGGCGGCCACCTCGGCCAGCAGCGGGTCGTCGTTGCCGTCGTGGTGGTCGGTCTCGTCGAAGTGGGCCAGCAGATAGCGGGTGAAGAGCCGCTCGTACCGGGCCACCGAGGCGATCTCCCGCTCCCGCAGCGCCGGCACCTCGCGGGTCAGCCGGTAGCGCTCCACCGACACCGCCGGCGAGGCGGCGTACATCTTCATGACTTCCTTGATCCCGCGGCACACCGTGTCGAGCGGGTGCTCGTGTGCCGGGGCCACGTCCAGAACCGCCTCGGCCCTGGTCAGGGTGTCGTCGTGATCCGGGAAGATCGCCTCTTCCTTGGACCGGAAGTGCCGGAAGAAGGTCCGGCGCGCCACCCCCGCCGTCGCGGCGATCTCGTCGACCGTCGTCGCCTCGTACCCCTTGGTCGCGAACAGCTCCATGGCGGCGGCGGCGAGCTCGCGGCGCATCTTGAGCCGCTGCGCGGCCGCCTTGGTGCCGGCCGTGCTCTCCGTACCGTCGGAGGCCGTGGCGGCGCGGGGCGAGGACTTGGCGGGCTGGGACATAGAGCGAAAGTACTTCATTTGCGCGGGGGCGCGCGCCTGAGGGGGGTGGGGCGGGGGTGGATGCGGGGGAGGGCCCGCACTGGGCTCGGAGGGTACGGCCTGCCGTGAGGGTGCGGCAGACCCGAGCAGCCCTCCCCACGCATCCGGCTCTGGGGGCACCTGGCCGGGGCGCTGATTACCGGCGGGCGTACTCACGGAATCCGCGGCCGGTCTTGCGGCCCAGGCAGCCCGCCGCCACCAGGTGCTCCAGCAGCGGGGAGGGGGCCAGACCGGGATCGCGGAACTCCTTGTGGAGCACCTTCTCGATCGCCAGCGAGACGTCCAGGCCGACGACGTCCAGGAGCTCGAAGGGCCCCATCGGGTACCCGCCGCCCAGCTTCATCGCGGCGTCGATGTCGTCGAGGCTCGCATAGTGCTGCTCGACCATCTTCACGGCGTTGTTCAAGTACGGGAACAGCAGCGCGTTCACGATGAAGCCGGCCCGGTCCCCGCAGTCCACCGGGTGCTTGCGCACCTTCAGGCAGATCTCGCGGACCGTGGCGTGCACGTCGTCGGAGGTCAGGACGGTCCGGACCACCTCGACCAGCTTCATCGCCGGCGCCGGGTTGAAGAAGTGCATGCCGATCACGTCCTCGGGCCGCGAGGTCACGCGGGCGACCGCGATCACCGGCAGCGAGGAGGTCGTGGTGGCCAGCACCGCGCCCGGCCGGCAGACCTTGTCGAGGGCGGCGAACAGCTCCTGCTTGACCGCCAGGTCCTCGGCGACGGCCTCCACGGCCAGGTCCACGTCGGCGAAGGCGTCCAGCGAGCCGGCCGGGGTGATCCGCTCCAGCGTCCGCGCCGCGTTCTCCTCGGTCAGCCTGCCCTTGGACACCGCACGGTCCAAGGACTTGCCGATCGCCGCCTTCGCGGCGGCCGCCTTCTGCGGGCTGCGGGCGGCGAGCACCACCGCGTAGCCGGCCTGGGCGAAGACCTGCGCGATGCCGCTCGCCATGGTGCCCGAGCCCGCCACGCCGACCTTGGAAACCGGCCGGCCCACGCCGAACCCGGCCCCGTCCAGCGGGGTCTGCGCGTCGCGGACGACCGTGGAGCTGCCCGGCTCGGCGTACGTGTAGAAACCGCGCCCGGACTTCTGGCCGGTCAGACCGGCCTCGGCGAGGTGGCCCAGGATCGGGGCCGGGGCGTGCAGCCGGTCGCCGGAGGAGGCGTACATGGCCTCCAGGACGGTGCGGGCCGTGTCCACGCCGATGAGGTCGAGCAGGGCGAGCGGGCCCATGGGCAGGCCGCAGCCGAGCCGCATCGCCGCGTCGATGTCCTCGCGGGAGGCGTACTTCGACTCGTACATCGCGGCGGCCTGGTTGAGGTACCCGAAGAGCAGGCCGTCCGCGACGAAGCCGGGGCGGTCGCCGACGGAGACGGGCTCCTTGCCGAGCTCGCGGGCCAGCACCGTGACCGCCTCGACGGCCGTCGGGGCGGTCAGGACGCTGGAGACCACCTCGACCAGCTTCATCGCCGGGGCCGGGTTGAAGAAGTGCAGGCCGAGAACGCGTTCGGGGCGCTGGGATTCGGCGGCGAGGCGGGTCACCGAGAGGGCGTTGGTGCCGGTGGCCAGGATCGTGTCCGGGCGGACGATCGCGTCGAGCTCGCGGAAGAGGCGCTGCTTGACCTCGTAGCTCTCCGGGACGACCTCGATGACGAGGTCGGCGTCGGCGGCGGCGGACAACTCGGTGAAGGTGCGGAAACGGGCGAGGACACCCTCGCGCTCCTGCTCGGTGAGGCGCTCGCGGGCCACCGAACGGGCCGTGGCGGCCGCGAGGGCGGCCGTGGCCCGGCGGGTGGCGGCCTCGCTGATGTCGATGCCGATGACCTCGCGGCCGGCCTGGGCGAGGACCTCGGCGATGCCGGTGCCCATGGTGCCGAGGCCGACGACGGCGATGGTCTGGAAGGCGGACTGGCCGGTGGACTGACTGGACGTGGACGGAAGGTCCATCGCGGGACTCCAGTGGAAGAGGGTGACGACTGAGGGCGCCGCACGGCGCACGACGCGCGGCGGGAGGTCCGGCCCGTCGGGAAGCGCGGGGCGGAGAACGGCGGACCCTGTCCCGGGGCCGCGCCGTACACGAAGGGCAGCAGAGGTAGCTGGTGCACGAGAGTCGTGGGAGCTACCGGACCGACTGATACGGGGCGGCTGCGTCACCAGGCCGGCCTCGTACGTTGATGGGAGCGTAACCCGTCGGTAACTGCGGCGCCAGAGCGCGGAGATGTGACCTGTACCGCCCAAATGTACC
Source organism: Streptomyces sp. NPDC051582 (assembly GCF_040681715.1). Classification (NCBI taxonomy): domain Bacteria; kingdom Bacillati; phylum Actinomycetota; class Actinomycetes; order Kitasatosporales; family Streptomycetaceae; genus Streptomyces; species Streptomyces sp. NPDC051582. Next base: position 23,023 of record NZ_JBFAZJ010000023.1, on the reverse strand, counting down.
GATCATCGATCATCGATCAGCCATCTCCGGAAACCCGGCGTGGCGGCGGGCGCACCGCCCTAGGGTGGCCGGGTGAACGACGTGCTGGAGCGCCTGCGAACGGAAGCCGGGCAGTCCCCGCTGTACGGGGAGCTGCTCGCGGCCGACTCCGACGCGCTGGCCGCCTCCCTGACCTCCGCCGGCCTGCCCCTGTGGGCCCGCGAACTGGCCGCGTACCGCCTCGGCCTGTCCGGGGACCGGCGGGCCTTCGAACCGCTGGTGCTGCTCCTCAACCACCGCGACCCGCCGCGCTGCGCGGCCGCCGCCGAGGCCTTGGCCGCCCTGGGCGACCCGCGTACGGCCCGCGCGGCGGCGGCCCTCGCCACCAACACCCTGCGCACCGCCTACGCCCTCCAGCCCGTACGGCTCCTCACGACCCTGCGCGCCCCGGAATCGGCGCCGGTCCTGATGGCGACGCTGTCCCGGCTGCTGTCGCCGCACGAGCCGTACTGGCGGGTGGCCCTGGCCTGCGTCGAGGGCCTGGGCGCCCTCGGGGACCCGCGCGCCCGGGAGCTCCTCACCCGCGCCCAGTCCCACCCCCGCCTCGCGGTGTCGGCGACGGCGGCCCTGCGCGAGCTGCGCTGAACCGGCCGCGCCCGCGCCGGCCGGGTCGGGCGCGCGGCAGACGGCTCGGCGGTCCGCCGGGACGGTGGCGGCGGCTTCCGCCTCAGCGGGAGCTCCCGGCCACCCGGGCGGCCGAGGATGCCGGCAGCCGGTCGGCGGGGGTTAGCCGCGGAAGCCCAGGAGGCCGTGGAGGGCCGTGCCGCCCGCCGTGGGCGGGACCGCGCGGGTGGCCGCGGTCGGCTTCGGGGCGGCCTGGGCCGGGCAGGTCGCGTCCGAGGCCAGGCCGCTGCGCAGGTACGCCGCGACCTTCTCGTCCAGGCACTTGTTGCCGCTGAGGGCGACCCCGTGGTTGCCGCCGCCCTCCTCGACCACCAGCGCCGCCCCCTTCAGCTTCCCCTTCATGCTCAGCGCACCCTCGAAGGGGGTCGCCGCGTCCTCGGTCGCCTGGAGCAGCAGGGCCGGCGGGAGGGCGGCGTTGGTCACGTCCGGCGCCGCCAGCGGCTCCGTCCGCCAGAACGCGCACGGAGCGTTGTACCAGGCGTTGTTCCAGGTCATGAACGGGGCCTTCGCGTGGGTGCGCCACATGTCCGCGCGCCACTGGTTCCAGTCCTTCGGCCAGGCCGAGTCCCTGCACTGCACCGCCGTGTACACGCTGTAGCTGTTGCCCGCGGAGGGCTCCACCGCCCCGAACCGTTCGTACGCCGCCACCAGCGGCTTCGGGTCCTTGGCCACCTCGTACGACGAGAACGCCTCGGCGAGGATCGGCCAGTAGCCGTTGTAGTAGCCGCCCGGCATGTACGTGTCCTCCAGCTCCGCCGGGCCCACCTTGCCGCCCGCCGGGGCCCCGCGCAGGGCGTCCCGCATCGCGTACCAGCGCTCCTCGACCCCCGCGGGGTCGGTGCCCAGCCCGTACTTCTCGTCGTACTGGGCCACCCAGGCCAGGAAGGCCTTGTGGCGGGCGTCGAACGCCTGGTCCTGCGCGAGGTTGTCCTCGTACCAGACCCCGCCCGGGTCGACCACGGAGTCCAGGACGAGGCGGTGCACCCGGTCCGGGTGGAGTTTGGCGTACACCGCGCCCAGGTAGGTCCCGTACGAGTACCCGAAGTAGCTGACCTTCGCCGCGCCGAGGGCCCCGCGCAGCACCTCGATGTCGCGGGCGGCCGAGACGGTGCCGATGTAGGGGAGCACGTCCGCGTGCCTGGTCTGGCAGGACTCGGCGAAGGACTTCACCCGGTCCAGGTTGGCCTGCTCGGTCCGCGCGTCGAGCGGTACGGAGTCCGGGCGCACGGGGGAGAAGTGGCCGGGCCCGCAGTCCAGGGCGGGCTCGCTCTTGCCGACGCCGCGGGGGTCGAAGCCGATCACGTCGTACTGGGCGGCCACGTCCTTCGGCAGCGCGGAGGCGACGAACCCGGCCAGGGCGCGGCCGCTGCCGCCCGGCCCGCCGGGGTTGACGAGCAGCGGGCCCTGCGAGGTGGCGGCCGTGTGCGGCACCCGGGTCAGGGCCAGGGAGATCTGCCGGCCGGCCGGGTGGTCGTGGTCGAGCGGGACCTTGAGGGAGGCGCACTGCAGCGTCGGGTAGCGCGGGGTCGCGCAGCCGGTCCAGCGCACGGCGCCGGCGGGCGCGGCGGCCGTGGGCGCGGCGCCCGCCGGGCTCGTGACGACGGCGGCCGCGGTCGCGGTGGCGACCGACAGCAGGACGGCGGCGCGCTTCGTCAGCGGGCCGCGCTTCTTCGCGGGGTTCGCAGGGTGTGCGGGGTTCGCGGGGTGGAGCATGGGGCCTCCCAGCCGAGGGTTCTGGGCGGAATCGTCCCGGAAACCACGCCTGGAAGGCGGGATTGGGCCACGGATTGGCCCGATGTGATGAGCCTTCAGGGGCCGTACGAGGTCACAGGAGGCTGAGTTGGACCGGTTCGGCGGGCGCCGGCCCGGCCGGGCGTTCGGGGACCGGGATCCGGCGGGCCGCGCCCCGCCGGGAGGGTCCGATGCCGAATTCGGCGGCGAGCTCGTGGACTTGCCGGGTGATCTGCCGCTGGTACCAGGTGGGTGCGTACGAGCCGCCCGCGTACATCCGCTCGTACCGCGCGACGAGGTGGGGGTGGTGTGCGCCCAGCCACGCCGTGAACCACTCGCGGGCACCCGGCCGCAGATGGAGTACCAGGGGTGTCACGGAGGTCGCCCCGGACTCGGCGACGGCCCGGACGGTGGCCCGCAACTGCTCGGGGGAGTCCCCGAGGAAGGGGATGACCGGGGCCATCAGCACCCCGCACTCGATCCCGGCCCCGGTGAGGGCCCGGACGGCGGCGAGCCGGGCTGCGGGGGAGGGCGTTGCGGGTTCGACGGTCCGCCACAGGGCGGTGTCGGTGAAGCCGACGGAGACGCAGACGCCGACGTCGGTGACCTCGGCGGCCCGCCTCAGGAGGGGGAGGTCGCGCAGGATCAGCGTCCCCTTCGTCAGGACGGAGAAGGGGTTGGCCCGCTCAAGCAGGGCCTCGATGATCCCGGGCATCAGCCGGTAGCGGCCCTCGGCGCGCTGGTAGCAGTCGACGTTGGTGCCCATAGCGATGTGCGCGCCGTCCCACCGGGGCGCGGCGAGTTCGCGGCGCAGCACCTCGGGGGCGTTGGTCTTGACGACGATCTGGGAGTCGAAGCCGATGCCGGTGTCGAGGTCGAGGTAGCCGTGCGTCTTGCGGGCGAAGCAGTACACGCAGGCGTGGCTGCACCCGCGGTACGGGTTGACCGTCCACTCGAACGGCATGCGCGAGGCGCCGGGCACCCGGTTGAGGACCGAGCGGGCGCGGACCTCGTGGAAGGTGATCCCGCGGAACTCGGGGGTGTCGAAGGTCCGCGTGACGACGGAGGCGGCCCCGAAGAGCGCCCCCGCCCGCTCCGGGGCTCCGGGCCCGTCCGTCAGATTGTCCCAGCGCATGAGCGCCTCCCTCAGTGTTCTCGCCCCGAGAATAGAACAGACGTTCCCATGATCGTGCGGGTCGGGGGCGCATCCGCCGGGCGCCGAGATCCACTACGTGGGCGGGCGCATCCGGAAGTCGTACGTCGCGGGGAGCGGCCGGTGCGTTATCCGCGACCAGACCTCCGACAGGACCTCGTCGCCCTCGCGGAGGTCCGGCAGCTCGAAGCCGTCTTCGAACACCCGGCGGGCCGCGCCCGCATGCCCCTCCGCCGCCAGCAGCCGCGCGGCCAGCAGCCGGAACCGGCCCTCCTCGCGCAGCGCCGGCCGCAGCCGGTCCCACACCGCCCGCGCCGCCGGCAGCCGGCCGGCCGCCAGCAGCGTCGTCATCGCCTCCCGCCCCAGCGCCGACTCCGCGGCCGTCCACGGCTCACCGCCACGGCTCTCCTGCGCCAGGTCCTCGAAGGCCTCGGCGTACCGCTGCGCAGCCCGCGCCGCATCGCCGGCCAGCGCGTCCGCCACCGCCAGGCAGCGCAGCAGCGGCCACCGCGAGGGCGCCAGCGCCAGCCCGCGCTCCCAGCTGCGCACCGCCTGCGCCACATCGCCCGCGTGCCACTGGGCCACGCCCAGGTGGTATTCGGTCAGCGGATCCGCCGGGGCCGTCTCCAGCATGTCCCGCCAGTGCGGGGCGACCAGGCTGGGCCCCGGCGGCGCCACCCGCCGCGGCGCGGGGAAGACCCCGGTGCGCCACAGCTCCAGCCAGGGCGCCTGGGCCTCGCCGAGCCCCGTCTGCTCGAACGGGGTGCCGGGCAGCTTGAACCCGCCGCACAGCACCTCCAGCGCGCCCCAGCCCGAGCCCGCCGCCAGCCGCTCCCCGGGTTCCGTGTCGGCGCACCCGCGCCACGCCTCGTACGCCTCCTCGACCCGCTCCGGGGGCAGTGCGGCGGCGAGGGCCGCCTCCGCGGCGCGGCGCGCCGCCGGCCAGTCGGGGCCGTGCACCGGCCCCGGGTCGGCGGCCAGCGGTCCGTACGCCTCCAGCCAGCTGAACTCCGCGCCGGCCTCCAGCCGTACGTGCTCCAGCTGGGTCCGGGCGAGCCCGGCCTGGATCTCGGCGTAGCCGCCGGTCCCGGGCTCGGTCAGCCACTCCTGCCAGCGCCGTCCGCCCTCTCCCGAACCCCACACGAACAGCTTGCGCCCGCGCAGCCGGGCCGTGGAGGTCTGGACGAGCCCGTGCCCCCCGGCGTCCAGCGAGGCGATCCACGGCCGGGCGCCGTCCGGGATCTCGTAGAAGAAGTCGGCCGGGTACTCGCTGCGCAGCGGGTAGGTACGGTCCTGGTCCTCCCACCGCGGCACGGGGATCCGGCGCAGCGCGCGCTCGTAGCCGAAGTGCCAGGCCTCGTCGGCGGGGGCGAGCACCCGTGTGCCGGGGTCCTCCGGGACGGCGATGTTGGACCACCAGTAGACGGGGGCGGCCCGCTCGTGGGGATTGCGGACGCGGACGCCGACGTACAGGAACTCGGAGTCCTCCGGCAGCCACAGGTCCACCTGGAACGGCAGGTCGCGCAGCCGCTCCCACTCCCAGAGCCGGACCATCACGCCCCCGTCGGGCGCCGGGACGAGCGCGGCGTGCAGCGGGGCACAGGAGAGGGTGGTGTGGCCGGTGGCGCCGATGTTCCACTCGATGCCGCCCGAGAACCAGGCGCCGTTGAGGGCGAAGTTGGCGGGCTGGAACACCGGGTTGCGGTAGAGCAGTTCACGGCCCGTGGGCACGTGCACGAGCGAGTGGACGCGGCCCCCGAGCCCGGGCAGCACGGTGACCCGCAGGTGGGCGTTCTCCAGGACGACGGCCTCGAACTCGGATTCCCGCCTGCGGCGTTGGTACCCGTCCCGCAGCCGTACGGGCAGCAGCGAGCGCAGCGGCTCGTAGCCGATCTGGCGGGCCATGTCGCGCGGCAGTCCCTCGCGCCCGGGGGCACCTCCCGGCGGCGGCTGGGGGAGGCCGTCCAGCGTGTGCGCGTCGGCGGGCGCGCGCAGGGCGGGCAGCGGGTTCTCGGGGCCCAACGGGGCTGCGGGCAGGTTCAGTACGGCGCGGCGGACGGTGGTGGCCATGCAGGAAATGGAACACGCCGGGGCGGCCGGTGCACAGGGGTTCCGCGGATCACCACCGGTCAGGATTGCGCAAAGCCCTGGCCGGAGCGCTACGCGACGGGCATCCCGGCGGTGATCGCCCAGCGTTCGTGATCGCGCCAGGCCCCGTCGACGAAGAGGAAGTCCGGCGAGAACCCCTCCTGGCGGAACCCGGCCCCGCGGACCAGCGCGAGGGAGGCCGCGTTGCCCGGCTGGATGTTGGCCTCCAGCCGGTGCAGCCCCAGGCCGCCCCCGTCGCCGGGGGCGAAGGCCTGCGTCACCGCGAGCCGCAGTGCCTCCCGGAACAGGCCCCGCCCCGCGGAGTGCGCGAAAGCGCCGTAGCCGAGCGCGCCGCAGTCGAAGGCGCCGTAGACGATGTTGTTGACGTTGACGAAACCGGCGATGGCCCCGGTGCCGCGTTCGCAGACGAGGAAGCCCGCCCGCCCGTCGCCCTCGATCAGCGGGGTCGCGTACGCCTCGTACTCCTCGATCGTCGCCGGCGGGTTCAGCCAGGGGTGGTGGAGGTGCCGGCTCTCGTGCACGCGTGCGGTGAACTCGGGGCCGTCGGCGAGCCGGAAGGGCCGCAGCCCGACGCGCTCCCCCTCGCGGAGGTACGTGAAGGATGACATCCGCCCAGGCTATGAGGTGCGGCGGGCCCCCGGCCGGACCAGCGCGCGCCGCACCCCGCCGGGCCCGCGCCGCACCCCCGCCGGGCCCGCCCGGGGCCCGGCCGCACGCCGTGGAACGGTCCGCCGCCGGCCGCGCTGCTAAAATTGGGTGATTCTGCCCAAAAAGGGTGGCGGCCCTCCTTCGGCCGCCGCCCGCATCGGGTCGGGGTGAGTGCATGAGGACCTCCCGGGCACGCCGGAGCACGGCCCTGCTGGCGCCCTGCGCCGCCCTCCTGATCGCGGCGGGCGGCCCCGGCTCGGCCGCCGCCGCGCAGGCGCGTGCCGCCCCGTCGCCCACGCCCGCCCCCGCGGTAACGATGACGGCTCCCGCTCCCACCCGTATCCCCCCGCCGCTGAAACCGATCCGGCCGGCCGCCTTCCAGGCCACCGTCGAGCGCGCGGCGAAGAAGCTGTCGGTCCCCGGCGCGGTCGTGCTGCTGCGCACCCCGCAGGGCACGTACCGGGCGATCACCGGAACCGCGGAGCTGGGCAAGGCCGCACCGCCGGACACGGGCGACCACTTCCGGATCGCCTCCAACACCAAGACCATGACGGCCGCGCTGATCATGCTCCTCGCCCAGGACGGCAAGCTCCGGCCGGACGACCCGGTCTCCGCCTACGTCCCCGGAGTGCCGAACGGCGAGCACATCACCCTCGCCCAGCTGCTGAAGATGCGCAGCGGGCTCTACAACTACACCAGCGCGCCCGAACTCGCCGCGACGCTCGACGCCGACCCGGGCAAGGCCTGGACCCCGCAGCAGGCCCTGGCCATCGCCTTCCGGCACCCGCCGAACTTCGCTCCCGGCGCGTCCTACGAGTACAGCAACACCAACTACGCCCTGCTGGGCCTGGTCGCCGAGAAGGCCGGCGGCCGGCCCCTGGCCGAGCAGTTCCGGGACCGGCTCTTCACCCCGCTCGGGCTGAAGGGGACGTTCCTGCCCGCCGCCGACGACCGCTCCCTGCCCGCGCCCTTCGCGCACGGCTACATGTACGGAGGCTCGTTCTACGCACTGGCCGACGACCCCTACCCCGCCGCGATGCGCGAGGCGGCGCAGTCGGGGAAGCTGCGGCCCGTGGACTACACCCGCCAGAACCCCTCCTACGCCACCGCCGCCGGAGGGGCCGTCTCCACCGCCGACGACCTGGCCACCTGGATCCGCTCCCTGGTGACGGGCAAGGTGCTGGACCACGCGACCCAGCGGCAGTGGCTCGCCGGCCCGCAGGCCGAGGACCCCTCCGCACCCGACGGCCAGAAGTACGGCTACGGCATCTCCTACCAGCGCTTCGGCCCGAACGCCGCGATGTACTACCACGGCGGTGAACTCCCGGGCTTCAACTCCTTCATCGGCCACGACCCGGACAACGACGTCACGCTCGTGATCTGGACCAACCTGACCCTGACCCCGGACGGCCGCACCACCGCCCAGGCCCTGCTGCCCACCGTGCTCAACGAGATCTACACCGGGCTCGACCTCCCCACCGGCTGAGGGGCCTACCGCTCCGCCGCCGGGTCCGGCTCCAGTGCCAGTCGCGGGACGTCCGTCCGCTCGATGCCGAACACCTGGGCGTACAGGGAGAGTTCCGCCTCCAGCGCGCGGACCATGGTCTCCGCCCGCCGGAACCCGTGCCCCTCGCCCTCGAAGGCCACGTACGCGTGCGGTACCGGCCGCCCGCGCAGCGCGGCCAGGAACCGCTCCGCCTGGGCGGGCGGGCAGACCGGGTCCTCCAGGCCCTGGAGCAGGACGAAGGGCGCGGTGATCCGGCCGGCGCGGGCCAGCGGTGAGCGCTCCCGGCACGTCACGGCGAGGGTCTGCGGCGGGCCGGCCAGGCCGTCGATGTAATGGGACTCCAGGTCGTGGGTCTCCTCGGCGAAGCCCAGCAGGTCCAGCACGGGGTAGATGACCGTCCCGCAGGCGTACAGGTCGGTGGCGGCCAGCGAGGCGGCCGCCGTCCAGCCGCCCGCGCTGCCGCCGCGGATGGCGAGCCGCGCCGGGTCCGCGGTGCCCTCGGCGGCCAGCGCCCGGCCCACCGCCGCGCAGTCCTCCACGTCCACGACGCCCCACTGCTCGCGCAGCCGCTCCCGGTAGGCGCGCCCGTAGCCGCTGGAGCCGCCGTAGTTCACCTCGGCCACACCGATGCCGCGCGAGGTGAAGTAGGCGATGTGCAGGTCGAGTACGGGCGGCACGTGGTCGGTGGGGCCGCCGTGCGCCCACACCACGTACGGGGGCAGTTCGTCGGCGGGGGCCCGTCGCGCCGGGTGGTGCGGCGGGTAGATGTGGGCGTGGATCTCCCGGCCGCCCGGGCCGAGGAAGGTCCGGCTCTGCGGTTCCGGGTAGTACGAGGGGTCCACCGGGTCCACCCCGGCCGCGCCGACCACCCGGGCGTGCCCGGACTCGACGTCGAGCTCCACCACCTCGTAGGCGCTGCGCGGGCTGGCCGCGACCCCGTACACGCGGTTGCCGTGCGCGGCGAGCGTCGGCTGCCAGGCCGTCCACGGCCCGGCGGCGTCCACCAGGTCGCCGCTCTCCGGGTCGAGGACGCCGAGTACGGAGGAACCCTGGCCGTGCAGGACGGCGACGAGCCCGCCGGGCAGCGGGGCCAGCCAGCTCAGCCCGGGCTTCCACAAGGGGCCGCCGAACTCCTCCTCGCGCGGGCACAGTTCGACGGCCTCGCCGGTCTCCGGATCCACCCGGTACGGGTTCCACCAGCCGCTGCGGTCGCTGACGGCGAGGAGGGCCCCGCCCGGGGCCCACTCCACCTGGGCGACGGACTCCTCGGGGCCGCCGAGTACGGTGCGGGCCCCGGTCAGCGTCCCGTCGGGCCCGACCTCGGCGAGCCGTACCTCGGTGCCGTCCCACGGCATCCGGGGGTGGTCCCACACCAGCCAGGCCGCCCGCAGCCCGTCGGGAGAGAGCCGGGGCCCGGTGGTGAACCGGTACCGGTCATCGGTCAGTTCGCGCACGAGGGAGCGGTCCTCGGCGGCCGAGCCGTCCAGGGGTACGGCCGCCAGCACCCGGCGCACGTCGGTCGGCGCCGGTCCGGTGAACTCCTCCAGCACGCACCAGACCTCGCCGTCGCGCAGGACGGGGTCCGCCCAGCGCAGTCCGCCGCCGAGCGCGGAGAGCGGGGTGAGGGGGCGCGGGGCACCGCCGCCGGGCGCGTCGGGCTCGTACGCGTACATCCGCTGGTCGGCGAAGTGGACGAACACCAACAGGGGCCCGCCCGAAGGCCGTTCGGCCCCCGCCCAAGGGCGGCCGCCGTACTCGGTGACCCGGCTGCGGACGTTCCACGGGGCCGGCAGCACCGAGGCCTCGGCGCCGCCGCCGTCGGCGGGCCGGCGCACCAGCGTGCGGCGGCCGGCCTCGGCCGGGCGGGGCTCGGTCCACCACACCTCGGCGCCGACGGTGCCCACGTACTCGGGCCGCCCGTCGAGCGAGGCGGCGACGGCCGCGTCGATGGGCGAGGGCCAGCTGCCGTAGGACCCGGTCGGCACCGCCATCACCGGCTCACCATCACAGAATCACCATCACGGGGTCACCATCACAGGGTCCGCAGGGCGTGGTCGAGGACGCGTACGCCGAAGTGCAGGGCGTCGACGGGGACCCGCTCGTCCACGCCGTGGAAGAGGGACCAGTAGTCGAAGCCGGGCGGCAGCTTCAGCGGGGAGAAGCCGTATCCGGTGATCCCGAGCCGGGAGAACTGCTTGGCGTCGGTGCCACCAGCCATGCAGAACGGCACCACGTGGCCCTCGGGGTCGAAGCGCTCCACGGACTCGCGCAGGATCCCGAACGTCCTGCCGTCCACGGGGGCTTCGAGGGCCACCTCGCGGTGGTGGAACTCCCAGGTGACGTCGGGCCCGGTGAGCTCGTCGAGGGTGGCGGCGAACTCGGCTTCGGTGCCGGGCAGCATCCGGCCGTCCACGTACGCGGTGGCCGTGCCCGGGATGACGTTGAGCTTGTAACCGGCGCTGAGCATGGTCGGGTTGGCGCTGTTGCGCACCGTCGCCTCGACGAGCAGGCCGGCCGGCCCGAGCTTGCCGAGGACGGCGTCGAGGTCGAAGCCGCGGCCGCCGGGGTCCACCGACAGGCCCTGGAGGGCGGCGAGTCGGGTGATGCAGGCGGCGACCGTGCCGGTGAGCCGCACGGGCCAGCGGTACTCGCCGATCCGGGCCACGGCGCCGGCGAGCCGGCTGACGGCATTGGCCCGGTTGGGCTTGGAGCCGTGCCCGGTGGTGCCGTGGGCCGTCAACTTGAGCCAGGCGGTGCCGCGTTCACCGGCTGCGATCGGGTAGAGGGCCTGTCCGGGGCCGTTGTGCACGGTGAAGGCCCCGGATTCGCTCAGACCCTCCGTGCAGCCCTCGAAGAGGTGCGCGTGCCGGTCGGCGAGGAATCCCGAACCGTCGACGGCACTGTCCTCCTCGTCGGCCGTGTAGGCGATCACGATGTCCCGGCGGGGCCTGACCCCCGCCCGCGCCCAGGCCCGTACGACGGCCAGCACCATCGCGTCCATGTTCTTCATGTCGACGGCGCCGCGGCCCCAGACCACCCCGTCGCGGATCTCCCCGGAGAAGGGGTCCACGCTCCAGTCGGCCGCCTCGGCGGGCACCACGTCGAGGTGGCCGTGGACGAGGAGCGCCTCGGCGCCGGGGTCGGTGCCCTCGATCCGGGCCACCACGTTGGTGCGGCCGGGCGTGCGCTCCAGCAGGACCGGCTCCGCGCCGGCCGCGGCGAGCCGCTCGGCGACGTACTCGGCGGCGGGGCGCTCACGACAGTCGCCGCCGCCCCGGTTCGTGGTGTCGATGCGGATCAGACCGGACGTGAAATCGACCGCTTCGTCGAGCGCGATCCGGTCCACGGGGGACTCCCGGTCCGCCGGGGACTCATGGGTGAGTGCGGGCATGTCAGCCATACTGCTCCTCCACGGCTGCCGAGACGACCGTCGTGACCGCCTTGAAGGTCCGGATCCCCTCGTACATCGTCTCGCTGGTGTACGCGACCCTGCGTTCCCCGAAGCGCTCGGCACCCGGGACGACGGTGGCGGCCATCGCCAGGTGCGCGGCGTCGAACTCCAGCTCCACCGTGTACGGACCGCCGCGCACGGGATCCCGGCGTACGGCGAGGGCCGTGGCCTCCTTGGCGGCGGCGCGGATGGCGGCGGCGGTGCGGGCCGGGGTGCGGCAGACGGCGGCGTAGCGCGAGACGTGGTCCTTGACGGCGACCTTCAGCGCCTGCGGTGCGTAGCCGCCGGCGTCGACGCAGGTCAGGTCGTCGCCGGTGACGAGGATGACGGGCACCCCGTACTCGGCCACGACGTGGGCGTTGAGCAGGCCCTCGCTCGCGCGGGTCCCGTTCAGCCAGACCCCGGTGATGGAGTTGGCGAGGTAGGTGTGGGCGAGGACGCCCTCGGAGCCGGCGCCGGTGTGGTAGCCGAGGAACGCGATGCCGTCGACGTCCCCGTGCTGGACCCCCTCGACCATGCTGAGCGTCTTGTGGCGGCCGGTGAGCATCTCGGCCCGCTCGTCGAGCTGTTCGAGCAACAGGTTGCGCATGGTCCAGTGGGCCTCGTTGACGAGGACCTCGTCGGCGCCGCCGTCGAAGAAGCCGAGGACGGCCGCGTTCACGTCGGAGGTGAACATGGGGCGGCAGCGCTCCCACTGGGGGGTGCCGGGCAGGACGTCGGCGGGCCAGGTGACGCCCGTGGCGCCTTCCATGTCGGCGGAGACGAGGATCTTCATCGGGCCCCCCGGGCGGTCGGCTGCGCACGGCGCGTCGGCGCGGGGCGGCCGAGGCGGACGACGGCGTCCGCGCGGGCTTCCACGCCGATCGTGCGCAGGGTTCCAGCCTAGCCGCCGGGGCCCGCCGCGGCCCGGGGCCACGCCCGGGCCGGGGGCTCGCGTCGGCGGGGAAATCCACCCGATCCGGTGAGCCCCCGGAGCCGGCGTCCGTGCGCGGCCGTACGCCGACCGCGCGGCAACGGCCTTGCTCAGCCCTCGACTTCGGTGGCCAGGTTGGCGAGCAGCGTGTCGTAGATCCGGCCGAGGCCCTTGGGGGCGAAGGTGCGCTCGAAGAACCCGCCGATGCCGCCGGCGCCGTTCCAGACGGTGGTGACCACGGCTTTGGACTTGCCCTCGCCGGCCGGGGTGACCACCCAGGTGGTGACCATGGTGGAGTTGCGGTCCTTCTCCACGAGCTGGCCGTCGGTCGGCTCGGTGACCTCCAGCAGGCAGTCGCGCACGCGCTTGCTGGTGGCCTGGAGCTTCCAGTGGACGAGGGTGCCCTCGCCGTCGCCGCCCTCACGCACCTCGTACTCGCTGAAGTGCTCGGGCAGCAGCTTCCCCCGGGTCCCGGTGTAGTCCGCCAGCGCGTCGAACACGGTCTCCGCGTCAGCCGCGATGATCCGCTCCGTGGTGGCCTCGACCTGCGCCATAGCTGTTCCTCCAGCAGTTGTGTCCCGCTCGTCGCGGCAAGCCAACCACCTCCGGGGCACGGGCCCAAATCCGGGTCGCGGCGAAGGCTTCCCGCCCGGTCGGGCGAACTCCTCCCGTCCGGTTCGCGGGACGGTCGCGGCGACCGGGAACGGGACGTCAGGCCCGGGCCAGGATTTCGCCGTTCAGGACCGAGAACCAGGCGTCCGGCGCGGCGGACCAGCGGTGCCAGGCCTCGGCGACGGCGCTCAGGCCGGCCGGGGAGGTGTGGCCGGAGGCCGTCGCGAGGGAGGCGTACGCCGAGGCCGTCGTGCGTTCCGCCCACAGGGAGGACCACCAGGCGATCTCCTGCGGGGTGGCGTAGCACCAGGCCGTCGCCGACGCGGCCACCTCCGTGAACCCCGCCTCCCGCGCCCAGGACAGCAGGCGGCGCCCGGCGTCGGGTTCGCCGCCGTTCGCGCGGGCCACCCGGCGGTACAGGCCCAGCCACTCGTCCAGGCCCGGCTCGGCCGGGTACCAGGTCATCGCCGCGTAGTCGGCGTCGCGGGCGGCCACGATCCCGCCCGGCCGGCACACCCGGCGCATCTCCCGCAGGGCCCGTACGGGGTCGCCGACGTGCTGGAGCACCTGGTGGGCGTGGACCACGTCGAAGGAGTCGTCCGGGAAGTCCAGCGCGTGGACGTCGGCGGTGGCGAAGGTGACCGCGTCGGCCAGGCCGCGCTCGCGCGCGTACCGCGCGGCCTGCTCCAGGACGTCCCCGGCCGCGTCGACCGCCGTCACCCGGCCGCCCGGCGCGACCAGTTCCGCCAGGTCCGCCGTGATCGTGCCCGGTCCGCAGCCCACGTCCAGGACCGCCATCCCCGGCCGCAGCTCGCCGATCAGGTACGCCGCCGAGTTCGCGGCGGTGCGCCAGCGGTGCGAGCGCAGGACGGATTCGTGGTGCCCGTGCGTGTAGACGGCGGTTTCCCTGGGCTCTTCGGCGCTCATGAGCCGACTCCTTCTCTTCGTCGAAGCGGTGTGATCACCGTAGAGGATTTGTTCGAGTGCTGAGATATGCGTTTCGACATATGGGCAGACTCCTTGTGTCGCAATACATCCGGGCAGGTCGGTGGCAGGGGGAGGGGTGTGCGAGGACAGTGGGCCCCAGAGATCCGGCCCCCTGGCAGAGGACGGTGAGAGCCATGCCGGACACGACAGGCGGGGACGCGGGCGCCGACGCGGTGGCGAGCGCGCTGCTCGAACGGCACGCCGAGGCCCTGCGGCTCTTCGGCGAGCGGGTGCGCGCCGTCGGGGACGGCCAGTGGGGCGCCCCGACCCCCTGTACCGAATGGACCGTCCGCGACCTGGTCAACCACGTCGCCGGCGAGCTGCTCTGGATCCCGCCGATGGTCACCGAGGGGCGCACCGTCGAGGACGTCGGCGAGGCGTTCTCCGGAGACGTCCTCGGCGAGGACCCCGTCGGCGTCTGGGAGCGGGCCTCGGGCGCCGCGCACGCCGCGTTCGCCGTGCCCGGGGCGCTGGACCGTGCGGTCAGGCTCTCGTACGGGCCCGCGCTGGGGCGGGCGTACTGCGCCGAGCTGACCGCCGACTGCGTCGTGCACGCCTGGGACCTCTCGCGGGGGATCGGGGCCGAGGACCGGCTCCCGGACGGCCTCGTCGAGTTCGCCCTCAAGGAGGTCATGCCGTACGCCGACGGGCTCGCGGCCGGCGGCCTGTTCGCCGCGCCGCTGGAGGTGCCGGCGGGCGCGGACGCCCAGACCCGGCTGCTGGCCCTGGTGGGCAGGCGGGGCTGAGCCGTGTCGCCGCCCGCGGGACGGCGACAACAGGCATACCACTGCGAACAGCCGTATAAAGGGCATGTTCGAGGTCGTGGTCGGTCGGCCGGCGGCGGGCCGATGAGGACCGATGCGCAACGGGGAAGGCGGGGAGAGGTGTCGGGGACGCAGCGCACGGCGGAGGGCCGCGGTCCGGTCCGCTACGGGCCGCCCGCGCCCCAGCCCGGCCTGCCCGTGCTCCCCGAGCTCACCGCCGTGATCGCCGCAGCCGCCGAGCGCTCCGCGCCCGAACCCCCGGGCGGCGGGGGGCCCGTACGCGAGGCCGCCTGCCGGCACTGGGGGCGGCGCGGGCTGCCCACCGCGCCGGAGAACGTGGCCGCCGGACCCGGCGCCCCCGCCCTGCTGCTCGCGCTGCTCGGCGCGTACGGGGGCGATGTGATGCTGCCCCGGCCCTGTCCCGCATGGTGGACCCCACAGGTCCGGCTGCTGGGACGGCGGGCGTACCACGTGCCGACCCCGGCCGAATGCGGGGGCATCCCGGATCCGTACGCCCTGCTGGAGACCGTACGGCGGGTGCGCGCCGAGGGCGGCGATCCGCGCGTGCTGCTGCTGTCGGTCGCCGACGACCCGACGGCGACCGTGCCCCCTCCCGAAATGCTGCGCGAGGCCTGCGAGGCAGCCGGGGACGCCGGGCTGTTCGTCGTCAGCGACGAGAGCTGGCGCGACACCGTCCACCAGCCGCACGACACCCTCGTCCTGAGCCCCGCCGAGATGCTGCCCGACCAGGCAGCCGTACTCCTCGACCTGTCCGGAGCCCTGCTGCCCGCCGGGTGGCCGGCGGCCGTGGTCCGCTTCCCCGGCACCCCGCGCGGCACCTGGCTGCGGGCCCGCACCCTCGACATCCTCACCGCGACCGGGGCCATGGTCGCGGGCCCGGTCGCCGGCGCCGCCGCCTACGCGCTCGACGAACCCGACGCCGTCGCCGGACGCGCCTACGCCGCGGCGGCGCTGCACGGGGTGGTCGCCGCGGCGGCCCACCGGGAGCTGCTGGCCGTCGGCGCGTTCGCCCGGCCACCGCAGGCCGGGCGCCACCTCTACGCCGACCTGACCCCGCTGCGCGCCGGGCTGGCCCGGCAGGGGGTCCGCGACGCGATGGAACTGGAGGACTACCTGGGCGGGCGGCTCGGCGCACCCACCCCCGGCGGGCAGCGCTTCGCCGACGAGCTGGGCGCGCTGCGGGTGCGCCTCTCGACGGGCCCGCTGCTCGGCGCCACCCCGCAGGAGCGGCTCGCCGCGCTCACCTCGCGCGACCCCCTGGGGCTCCCGCACGTACGGCGCTCCCTGGACCTCCTGGGATCGGTCCTGGCCGGACTGACCTCCTGACCCGACCCGAACGGGCCCGCCGTGCGGCCGCTCTCGGCCACCTCGGTCCGGGGACGCCGCCGAGCGCGTGCTCGGCCCCGAACGGGTTCTTGCGCGCGGGGTCCGGTGGGCGGTCTGGTGGGCGGCGCGCGGGTCTGCCATCATGGACAAACCGGAACCTTGCTCCGTTATCGATGCGGGGCGCCGTTCCGCCGTGCGAGGCCGGTGAGGGAAAGGAGTGCCGCCGTGAGCGACAGCGGCCAGGACACGGGCGGCGCGGCAGCGTCCAAGCGCAAGGACGCCCGGCGCAATCAGCAGACCCTGCTGGACGCGGCGGCGGCGGTCTTCGTCGCCTCGGGCGTCGAGGCGCCCGTACGCGACATCGCTGCCAAGGCCGGCGTCGGCATGGGCACGATCTACCGCCACTTCCCCACCCGGGCGGACCTCGTCATCGCCGTCTACCGGCACCAGGTCGAGGCCTGCGCCGAGGCCGGGCCGGCCCTGCTGGCGGCCGGCCCGACCCCGCACGCCGCCCTCGGCCGGTGGGTCCGGCTCTTCGCCGACTTCCTCGTCACGAAGCACGGGCTCGCGGGCGCGATGCAGGCCGACAACGCCGGATTCGAGACCCTGCACGCCTACTTCCTCGACCGCCTCCTGCCGGTCTGCGCCGAGCTCCTCGACGCCGCCGTCGAGGCGGGCGAGATCCGCTGCGACCTCACCGCCTACCAGCTCATGCGCGGCGTCGGGAACCTCTGCATCGGCGCCGAGGCCGACTCCCGCTACGATGCGCGCCGGATGGTCGACCTCCTGGTCGCGGGATTGCGCGAGCCGCGCTGAGCGCGCCCGTGGACGCGGGTGTCGTGTCAGCCGCGGATCCGGCGCCAGAGCGCCGGCGCCCCGCTGATCAGCAGGGTCACGGCCACCGCCAGCGCGACGCCCTTCCACGGCTCCGAGAACAGGGAGCCGCCCAGGATGCCGATCAGCCCGTACGTCGCCGCCCAGGCGAGGCAGGCCGGGGCGTCGCCGCGGGCGAAGCGGCGCAGCGGGAGCCGGGCCAGCAGGCAGGCCAGCATCACCGGGATCCGGCCCGCCGGGACCAGTCGGGAGACCACGAGGACCAGCACCCCGTGCTCGTCCAGCTTCCGCTGCGCCTGCGCCAGCCGTTCGGGCGTCGCCCGCCCCCGCAGCGCCTCCAGCCAGCGCGAACCGCCCCGGGACCGCACCCCGCGCTGCCCCAGCCAGTACAGCGCCAGGTCCCCCGCGAACGCGGCGACGGCCGCGACGCCGAACACCAGCAGCACCCCGAACGGCAGCGACTGCTGATGGAACGCCACGACCGCCGCCGAGCTCACCAGCGCCCCCGTCGGGATCACCGGTACCAGCGCCCCCAGCGCCACCAGCACGAACAGCGCCGGGTAGCCCACCGCCTGCCGGGTCGTCTCCGGCGGCACCTGACCGGCCGCCGCCGCGACCGCGGCCCCGACGCCGTGCGGCCCGTACGCCTCCCACGTCACGGCAGCCGCACCCGTTCGCCGTGGCCGGGCAGCCGTACCGTCACCTTCGGCGCCAGCAGGCGGGCCCGCCGTACGAACTCCTCGCCCGGCGAGTGGAATTCGTGCGGCCGCACCGCGTCCAGCCCGATCGGCCAGTACGTTCCGTAGTGCACCGGCACCGCCGCCGCCGGCGCGAGCTCCGCCAGCGCCCGCGCGGCCCCGTCCGGGTCCAGATGGCCCGGCCCCAGGTACGGGCCCCAGCCGCCGACCGGCAGCAGGGCCACGTCCACCGGCCCGACCTCCCCGGCCATCGCCTCGAACAGAGCGGTGTCCCCGGCGAAGTACGTCCGCGCCGAGCCCTGGACCACGTACCCGAGAGCCGGCGCCAGACGCGGCCCGAACGGCAGCCGCCGCCCGTCGTGCCGCGCGCGGACCGCCCGGACCCGCACCCCCGCCCGTACGCCGACCTCCTCGCCCGGGGCCACCTCCGTGACGGGCAAGCCGCGCGCGGCCGCCACCCGCGCGAGCCCCGGCACGGCCCGGCGCGCGCCGCGCGGCACCAGCAGCCGGGTCCCGGGCGCCAGCCGGGCCAGCGAGGGCAGGTGCAGGTGGTCGGCGTGCAGGTGGGACACCAGCACCACGTCCGCCTCGGCCGCCTCCGGCGGGGGCGGCGCCCCGCGCCGCCGCCGCAGATGCGCGAGCCGCCGCGCGAACAGCGGGTCCGTCAGCAGCCGCACCCCGGAGTCCTCGACCGTGCACGTGGCATGGCCCCACCAGGTGATCTCCACCGGCACCCGGCCTCCCCGTCGCTCGCTCGGCCCCCGGCCCCCGGGGGTGTCTTGAAGGGTAGATCCTGCCCACCCGAAGTGCCCCGAACCGAAGTCCGCAGCCCCCTCCTCCCGGGCCGCGGATCGGAGTAGGGTCGGGCGTCATGGATGAGCTGCGCGTGGCCGCTATCGCCAGCCTGGCCCCGCTCGAAGACCTGGACGCCGACCCCTTCGCCGTCGACACCCGCAGCCAGCAGGCCATGTGCGCCCGCTGGGCCGCCGACCAGGGCTACGTCGTGACGAGGACGCTGCTCTTCTACGGACTGCGCGCCAACCACTGCGGACTCTGGTGCGACGTCGAGGCCGGCCAGGTCGACCTCTTCGTCGCCCCCAACCGCCGGGTCCTGGCCCGCGCACTGCGCTCCGTCGAGGAGTTCACCGCCGAGTGCGAGCGGCGCGGCGTACGCCTGGAGACGGCCGGGCTCGCCGAGCCGCAGTACACCTCCGCCATGAAGGCCGAGGTGCACCGCCGCCTGTCCATGCCGACCGCCGGCTACGACGGCACGTAGCCCGACCACGCGCGGGCGCGCGCCCCGCGCGCCTGGCCGCCGCGGTTCGCACCTCCGTGCGCCACCCCGCTCACCCGGCCCGGGCCGCCACCCTGTGCGACGCTGGAGGGTGCGGCCGGGACCGCGGGCGGGGCGCGGATCCGGGGGAGACACGAGGCGGTACGGCGTGTGGCGAGGACGGTGGCGGACCCTGGGCAGCGCCCTGGTGCGGGTGATCCTCGTCTGGGCGGTGTCCACCCTCACGATGCTCGCGCTCGCCGGCATCCTGCCCGACTTCCGGCTCCGGTCCGGCGACAAGGACAGCGTCACCGAGATCGGGCTGACCGCCGCCTGGGGCGCCGGGGCCTTCGGCCTGCTGAGCGCGCTGGTGTGGCCGGTACTGGTCCGGGCCCTGCTGCTGGTGCCCGCGCTGGTGCTCGGACTGCTCGTCTTCTTCCTCAACGGCTCGCTGCTGCTGCTCGCCCTCAGCCTGATCCCCTCCGGACGCGGCGAAGTGGCCCCGGAGACCGCCGTGGTGGTGGCCGCCGTCATGTCCGCCGTCGCCTCCGCGACCTCCACCGCACTGGCCGTACGCGATGACGAGGCGTACCGGCGCCGGCTCCACCGGCTCGCCGACCGGCGCCGGCGGCGCACCCGGCACAAGGGCGCGCCCCGCCCCCGCGAGGCCGCCCCCGGCCTGCTCTTCCTCCAGCTCGACGGCGTCGGGTACGAGACGCTGCGCCGCGCTGCGGGCAGCGGCCTGATGCCCACGGTGGCCGGCTGGCTGGACGGCAGCCACCGCCTCACCGCCTGGCGCACCGACTGGTCCAGCCAGACCGGCGCCAGCCAGCTCGGCATCCTGCACGGCTACACCTTCGACGTGCCCGCCTTCCGCTGGTACGAGAAGGACACCGGCGAGGTGGTGGTCTGCAACCGGCCCACCAGCGCCGCCGAACTCCAGCGCCGGGCCATCGCCCGCACCGGCGACGGCGGACTGCTCACCCTCGACGGGGCCAGCCGGGGCAACCTGTTCAGCGGCGGCGCCGACCAACTGGCCCTCGTCCTGTCGGTCTCGGCGCGGCGGGGCCGGGCGAACCGTTCCCGCGCCGGCTACTTCGCGTACTTCTCCGACCCGGCGAACGCCGTCCGCACCGCACTGTCCTTCGTCGCCGAGGTCGCCCGGGAGATCGGCCAGTCGCTGCGGGGCCGGTTGCGGGGAGAGCGGCCGCGGGTGGCCCGGGGCGGGCTGTACCCGCTGATCAGGGCCTTCGCGACGGTGGTCGAACGGGACGTCGTCGCCGCGGCGGTGATCGGCGACATGCTCGCGGGGCGCGCCGCGATCTACGCGGACCTGGTCGCCTACGACGAGGTCGCCCATCACTCGGGGCCGCACGGCCGGGACACCGACCGGGTGCTGGCCCGGCTCGACCGCACCCTCGCGCTGCTCGCCCGCGTCGCCGAGCACGCGCCCCGGGAGTACCGGATCGTGCTGCTCTCGGACCACGGCCAGAGCCCGGGGGAGACGTTCCTCGGCCGGTACGGGCTGACCCTGAAGGACCTGGTCCGCGCAGGCTGCGGACTGCCGGTCTCCCGCCGGGCCGGCCGCACCCGCAGCGGCGCCGAGGCCCGCACGGCGGTGCTCGCGGCCCTGCACCGGCCGGTGGAGGAGGGCGAGGGGGCCCACCCCGGGCGGGGCCCGGACCCGGTGGTGCTGGCCTCGGGCAACCTCGGCCTGATCTCCTTCCCGGACGTCCGGGGGCGGGCCTCGCGGGAGCGGATCGAGCGGGCGCACCCGGCCCTGCTGGCGACCCTGGCCAACCATCCCGGCATCGGGTTCCTGCTGGTGGACGGGGAGGTGCTGGGCCCGGGCGGGACGGTGGCCCGCCTCGACGAGCCGGGCGCGGCCGAGGAGCTGCTGGCCCGGTTCGGACCGGGCGCGGCGCGGGCGGTGCGGCGGACCGACGCCTTCCCGCACGTCGCCGACGTCATGGTGAACTCGGCGTACGACCCGCGCACCGGGGAGGTGCACGCCTTCGAGGAGCAGATCGGCTCGCACGGAGGCCTGGGCGGGGAGCAGGGGCATCCGTTCCTGATGTGGCCGACGGAGCTGTCGGAGCCGGAGCCGGACCTGGTGGGCGCGGAGGCCGTGCACGCGGTGCTGCGGGGCTGGCTGCGGGAGGCCGACGGCCCCCAGGTACCGGTGGCTCCGCCGGTGGACGGGGTGATGGCGGACCCCCCGGGACGGCCGGTGGAGGAACCCCGGTCGGGGGGCGGAAACAGCGGAAGCCTTCCTTCCGCAGGGGTGCCCGCGCGGGACGAAATCCGCTGATTTTGTACCGCCCTCGCACTGGTCAACCATGGGTTGACCCTGCCCAGCATGTGAGACATTCCGAGGCGCACCACCGATGACCAGCACCGCAACCCTGCCCGCCGAGACCGCCGCACCCCCCGAGCAGGGCCGCGACCCCCATGCCCGGCGTTTCGGCCTGCCGATCGCGACCTGCCTGGTCATGGGCAACATCATCGGCGGCGGGATCTTCCTGCTGCCCGCCTCGGTGGCGCCCTTCGGCACGATCAGCCTGGTCGCCTTCGGCGTGCTCACCGCCGGCGCGATCGCCCTCGCCCTGGTCTTCGGCCGGCTCGCGCAACGGCTCCCGCAGACCGGCGGCCCGTACGTCTACGCCCGCGCCGCGTTCGGTGACTTCGCCGGGTTCCTCGCGGCCTGGAGCTACTGGATCACCGCCTGGGTCTCGAACGCGGCCCTCGCGGTCGCGGCGGTCGGCTACCTGTCCGTGCTCTTCCCGGCCATCGGGGAGCACAAGGCGGCGATGTGCCTGGCCGCCCTCACCGTGCAGTGGCTCCCGGCGCTCGCCAACCTGGCCGGCACCCGCTACGTCGGCGCCGTCCAACTGGTGGCCACGGTGCTGAAGTTCGCCCCGCTGCTGCTGGTCGCCGTCGGCGGACTGTTCTTCTTCGACCCGGCGAACCTCGGCCCCTTCCAGGCCACCGGCCAGAGCCCCGCCGGCGCGGTGTCCGCGGCCGCGGCGATCCTGCTGTTCAGCTACCTGGGCGTGGAGTCGGCGGCCGTCAGCGCGGGCGAGGTCCGCGACCCCGCCCGCAACGTCGGCCGGGCCACCATCCTCGGCACCGCCGGCGCGGCCGTCGTCTACCTGCTGGGCACCCTCTCCGTCTTCGGCCTGGTCCCCCACGACCGGCTGATCGCCTCGGAAGCCCCCTTCACCGACGCCGTCAACGCCATGTTCGGGGGCACGTGGGGCGGCACCCTCGTCGCCTGCGCCGCCGTGATCTCGATGCTGGGCGCCCTCAACGGCTGGACGCTGCTCAGCGCGCAGACCCCGTACGCCGCCGCCCGCGACGGGCTCTTCCCCAAGGTCTTCGGGACGAAGAAGCGGGGCGTCCCGGTGGTCGGCGTAATCGTCACCGTGGTCCTGGCCTCGGGCCTGACGATCTACAACTACACGGCGGGCTCGGACGGGGTCTTCGAGATCCTCGTCCTGGTCACCACCTTCACGGCGACCGTCCCGTACCTGCTCTCCACCGCCGCGCAGCTGTACTTCCTGCTCTCCGGGCGGGCCGAGCGCGTCCACCGGGGCCGCCTGGTGCGCGACGGGATCCTGGCCGGCCTGGCGTTCGGCTTCTCGATGTGGCTGGTCGCCGGTTCCGGCTACGCGGCCGTCTACCAGGGCGTCCTGTTCCTGTTCGCCGGCGTCCTCGTCTACGCCGCGATGAGCGCGCGTAAGCAGCGGGCCGAGCAGCGGGACACCGCCTGACCTGCGCGGTAGCGTGGAAGGAGAGGCCGCCAGGGGGCAGTAAGGGGTCGCCATGTCCGCGATCAGAAAGAGCATCGACATTTCCCGCAGTCCCGAAGACGTCTTCGACTACGTGACGGACCCGACGCGCCTGCCGGAGTGGCAGGACAGTGCCGTTTCCGCCCGCCCGCTCGACGGCGCACCCGTCCACGTCGGATCGAAGGCCGTCATCACCCGGCGCATGGGCAAGCGGGAGTTCCCGATGACCATGGAGGTCAAGGAGCTCGACCGGCCGCGCAGCTGGCACGTCCAGGGCATCGGCGGACCGGTGCGCGGCGACGTGCACGGCACCATCGAACCCCTCGACGGCGGCAAGCGCTCGCGCCTGACCCTGGACCTGGACTTCGAGGGCCACGGCCTCGGCAGGGTCATCGCCCCGCTCGTGGTCAAGCCGCACGCCCGCAAGGAGATGCCGCGCGACGAGGAGATGCTGAAGCACCTCCTGGAGAACTGAGGGCGGCGGAAACCGCTTGCTCAGGGGTACGCGGAGTGCGTGGTGCGCCCACACCGGGCGCACCACG
>NZ_JBFAZJ010000022.1:0-154689 GCF_040681715.1 Streptomyces sp. NPDC051582 | reverse complement strand
CCCCATACTACCCAACCGCACCCCACACCCGCGCCGGGGCCCCCCCCCCCCCCGGCCGGCTCGGGGGGCGCCCCCGTCTCGTATACGAAAAGCGGGTCAGCGCATCTTTCCGCCGCGCGGCATCCGCATGCCCTTGGGCATCGGGCCCTTCGGCAGCGGCATGTTGCTCATGAGATCGCCCATGGCCCGCAGCTTGTCGTTGACCTGCGTGATCTGCGGACCGGCCAGTACGCGCGGCAGCTTGAGCAGCGTCGTACGGAGCTTCTTGAGCGGGACCTCGCCCTCGCCGGTGCCCACGATGAAGTCGTGGACCGGGATGTCAGGCATGATCCGGGCCAGCTTCTTCTTCTCGGCGGCGAGCATCGGCTTCAGGCGGTTCGCGTTGCCCTCGGCGATCAGTACGACGCCGGCCTTGCCCACGGCCCGGTGGACGATGTCCTGGCTCCGGTTCATCGCGACGGCCGGGGTGGTCGTCCAGCCCCGTCCCACGTTGTCCAGTACGGCCGCGGCCGCGCCCGGCTGTCCCTCCATCTGCCCGAAGGCAGCCCGCTCGGCCCGTCGTCCGAAGACGATCGCCATCGCGAGGAACGCCACCAGGAAGCCCAGGATGCCCAGGTAGACCGGGTGGTCGATCAGGAAGCCGATCGCAAGAAAGACACCGAAGGTGACGATTCCCACGCCCGCGACGATCAGACCGACCTTCGGGTCGGCCTTGCGCGTCATCTTGTACGTCAGGGCGATCTGCTTCAGTCGCCCGGGGTTCGCAGCAGTCTCTGCGTTTGACTTCCTCGCCATAGAGCGAAGTTTACGTGGCCTGCGGGGTCCGGGTGGCCGCGGCCTCGAGTACGTGCTCGGTTTCGACCCGGTCCTTGGCCCTGCGGCGGTCTTCGAGGACGGCGCTCCATGCGTTGCGGCGGGCGCCGCTCATGAGCAGCGACTCGAAGCCCCGGAAGGCGTCGGTGAACGACGGAATGGCAATGGCGCGTACGGGCGCGGCCTGCATGATGTCGATCCCTTTCACGGTGCTGGGCGGTTCGGGGACGGTCTGGGGCGCACGGCGGCGCGTGGCGGTGGTGTGCGCCGGTGTGCGCGGTGCGTGGAGCCATCGTCACTGACTGGTGTTACCAGGGCATGACCGGTCGGTCAAACGGTGATGAAACATTTACGCGGCCCGCCGGACTCTCCGTGCAGAGAGCCTAGGGGCCGCGTCGATGCGGTGTTACCCGTCAGTAAGACTTTGTGCGTGAGTTCACACACTCCATATGGTAGCGCGCGTCACACCTCGGCGCGCGTCTGCGCGCCCTCGGTCGAGCCCCGCTTCTCCATCGCCTGCGTGTACAGGCGCCCGGCGCGGTAGGACGAGCGGACCAGCGGGCCGGACATCACGCCGGAGAAGCCGATCTCCTCGGCCTCCTTCGCCAGCTCCACGAACTCGGCCGGCTTCACCCAGCGCTCGACGGGGTGGTGCCGCGGCGAGGGCCGCAGGTACTGGGTGATGGTGATGAGCTCGCAGCCGGCCTCGTGCAGCTCCTTCAGCGCCTGCGAGACCTCCTCGCGCTCCTCGCCCATGCCCAGGATCAGGTTGGACTTGGTGACGAGGCCGTAGGCGCGGGCCTGGCGGATCACGTCGAGGGAGCGCTCGTAGCGGAAGCCGGGGCGGATCCGCTTGAAGATCCGCGGCACGGTCTCGACGTTGTGCGCGAAGACCTCGGGGCGGGAGGCGAAGACCTCCTCCAGCAGCTCCGGGACCGCGTTGAAGTCGGGGGCCAGCAGCTCGACCTTGGTGCGGCCGCCCTCGCGTCCCGCCGTCTGCTCGTGGATCTGGCGCACGGTCTCGGCGTACAGCCACGCACCGCCGTCGGCCAGGTCGTCGCGCGCGACGCCCGTGATCGTGGCGTAGTTCAGGTCCATCGTGACGACCGACTCGCCGACGCGGCGCGGCTCGTCCCGGTCCAGGGCCTCGGGCTTGCCCGTGTCGATCTGGCAGAAGTCGCAGCGCCGGGTGCACTGGTCGCCGCCGATGAGGAAGGTGGCCTCGCGGTCCTCCCAGCATTCGTAGATGTTGGGGCAACCGGCTTCCTGGCACACGGTGTGCAGTCCTTCGCCCTTCACCAGGGCCTGCATCTTCGTGTACTCGGGACCCATCTTCGCCCGGGTCTTGATCCACTCGGGCTTGCGCTCGATGGGGGTCTGGCTGTTACGGACCTCCAGGCGCAGCATCTTGCGTCCGTCGGGTGCGACTGCGGACACGACCGGCTCCCTGTGACTTCGATTCTTCGGCGCCCACCAGGGTACGCCCGTAATTTCATACGCTCTTACGTCGGCCAACCTGGCGGTGACCGGCCGCATTCCCCCGGGCGTCAGCCCGCGGCGGGCACGATCTCCCTCGGGCGCGGTTCCGCCTGCTCCAGTACGTCCTTCAGGTGGCGTTCGATGACCGGCAGCACGTCGGCGATGGAGATCTCGCGGCCCAGTTCGTACGAGAGCGAGGTCACACCGGCGTCCCGGATCCCGCAGGGGATGATCCGGTCGAACCACGTGCTGTCCGGGTTCACGTTGATCGCGAAGCCGTGCATGGTGACGCCCTTGGCGACGCGGATGCCGATGGCGGCCAGCTTGCGGTCCTCGCGGCGCTGCCCGGCGTTGGAGGGGGCGTACTCGGGGCCGTTCAGACGGGGGTCGAACTCCTCGTCCGTCAGGCGCGGGTCGAAGTCGAGGGAGAGCCCGCCGATCGCCGGCCTGTTCTCGACCGGGTCGCCCAGGACCCAGACCCCGGAACGCCCCTCGACCCGGGTGGTCTCCAGCCCGAACTCGGCGGCGGTGCGTATCAGCGCCTCCTCCAGGCGGCGGACGTGCGCGACGACGTCGACCGGGCGGGGCAGCTTCATGATCGGGTAGCCGACCAGCTGGCCCGGGCCGTGCCAGGTGATCTTGCCGCCGCGGTCCACGTCCACGACGGGGGTGCCGTCCAGCGGACGCTCGCTGTCGGCGGTGCGCCGGCCGGCCGTGTACACGGGCTGGTGCTCCAGCAGGAGGCAGGTGTCGCCGATCTCGTCCCCGAAGCGCGCGGCGTGGACCCGCCGCTGCTCCTCCCAGGCCTGGGTGTACTCGACGTAATCGGGTCCGAAGCCCAGATGGACAAACCCAAGCTCAGCCACCGCAGCGCCTCCTCGTTGAACCTGCCGTGTGCACGTATCGCACCAGCCAAGGGTACGGCGGCCGGATTCCGCCCCCTCAGTGGCCCGTCGGAGAGGGGCCGGCGGGGCCCGACGGGCCGGGCAAGCCCTCCTTCGGGTCCTCCTGCGGGCCGGGCGGCAGCGGCCTCGGCCTGCGCGACCGGCCCCGGGCCGCCGGCCGGTCCGGGTCCTCGTCGGCCGTCGGCAACCGTCGGTGGCCCTCCGAGTGGTCGTTGACCCAGCCGCACACGCCGCACGCGTACCGCCCGTCCAGTCCCGCGATGTACGTGCCGCAGCGCCGGCACTCGGCCTCGGTCAGCTCGGGCGCGGGCAGCGGTGCGGGCAGTCGTGCGGTGGCGGCGGTGGCGGAGGGCTCCGCCCGGGTGGGCCTGCGGGTCATGTCGCGCAGCGTACGCGGACGGAAGGGGTCGGTCCGTAAAGCGCCCTACCGATTCCTTTTGGTTTTCATGTTCCTGGCCGCGCTGTTGAACGCGCTACGCAACGCGGAACCCGGCCACCGCCCCGAGATCATCCGAGCGCTGGCGGAGCTCATGGCATTCTGGAAAAAGCGATGAGGGCACGGATTGAGTCGGGGCCCCCGCGGTCGAGCCGGCGGGGGTGCTGGCCTGCAATGTTGTTGAACGTCGCTTCTCGACTCAGAACAGCTGCGGTCCGCAGCCCACTCGCAGGGCTCCCGCAGGCACCTGGCACCGGCGGTCGGCTTGCGGTCGGGGTGCCTGATGATGCGGTGCTGATGGCCCCTGTCGGCGTGGCGCCGGATCAGGACGTTTTCGTCCGTGCCGGCCGTGCCGCTGAGGGGGCCACGCGCGGCGGCACGTTCCCGTGCCCACTTCCGGCACTTCTCGCATGAGGCCGGGGCCACGGCCCACGGGTGCGGAAACTTGCGTACCACGTACCGCTTGACCGCGTCTGTCCGCGCCTCCGCCATGACGCCCCTCCCGATGGCTTCGAGGTCGATGTCATGACCGTAGGGAGGGGGCTATCCGCACATCCACGTTGTTGCATGCTGTTGCACAGATTCACTCAAGTGCGCTGATGGCCTTGGCGATTAGGTCCCGGGCCGGCGTTCCGCGCACGGTGATGCGGGACAGGTCCGCGAAGGCCCGGAGGTAGGGCGGCCGGGTCATGCCCCGAGAGCGCAGCATCCTTCATCAGCTCTTGCAGACGGGTTGCCACGGCGGCCCGTGCAGCTTGGGCGATGGAGAGCGGGGAGGAGGGCATGAGCTGACCGGCCAGTGATCAGACGGCGTACTTCTCGTGCGGGATGCCGCGCTCCCACACTGCTTCGAACGCTGCCGCGCAGTGCGCTGCTACAGCAGGGTCTTCCGTCTGGTCGGTGTGCACCCACCGGCCCACCCCGTCGAAGACGTTGAACTGGACTAGCTTCCCGTCGAACAGCCAGAAGTCATTGCCCGGGAGGGCAAGGTCCGAGGCGTTGCGGCGAGGGAGCCAACGCACCTGCTCACCTGCCGTGACCTCCTGGACGAGGTCGAGCCACGGGCGCAACCATGACGCGCGGTCGTCCGGGTCGAGCCGGTGCCCGTTCTTCCACTCGGTGAAGCCGTCGATCTCGTTGTCGACGCCGTACCCGTCTCGCATCTCCAGATGTACGGCCGACTTCTGTACCGACCTGATCAGGTCGGAGAAGTCGTCCACCCACACGGCCGGGCATCCGTGATCTCCGGACTCGGGATCTTTACCGACGAACCGTAAGGCCATGGCGTGCCTCCCTGCCGAGCGCGTTGCGCCTGGTTGCATGACCTCACCCTGAGGGATCGCTGTGGTCAAGAGGGCCCCTCTCGGCTGGATTCAGCACCGTGCCAGCACCGCTCTACCCATCCGGCATTGACCCATCCGGATGAGTCAGTTATCGGCCAACGATCCTTCCTGGCCACGGGTCTCTGTCCACCCCGGGTCCCGTTCTGCACACGATCGGATGAATGTGGGACAGAGAGGGCGGCATGAGCGGAGTTCGCCGCTACATTCACGCCGTTCACAGGGCCGGGACTCCGGTCCGTCACGTCAGGAAACCGTGGAGCCGATGACGGAACGACCTGCCCAGCGCGTCCCCAACCGGCAGCTCGCGGCGCTGATCGCGGAAGCCGGGTTCTCCAACGCCGGCCTGGCCCGCCGCGTAGACCAGCTCGGCCTGGAGCACGGTCTCGATCTGCGGTACGACAAGACCTCCGTGACCCGGTGGCTGCGTGGGCAGCAGCCGCGCGGGACCACCCCGGCGCTGATCGCCGAGGTCTTCACCCGGCGCCTGGGCCGCAGGCTCTCCGCACAGGACCTGGGCCTGGACGCGTGCGCGCCCGTCTACGCCGGTCTGGAGTTCGCGGCCACCCCGGAGGAGGCCGTGGACATCGCCAGCGGCCTGTGGCGCAAGGACTCCGGCTCCCACGCGGAGCTTCGGAAGATCGCGTTCACCCCGGCCGGGCTGGTCGTGCCCAGCCGGGACTGGCTCATCGGGCGCGCCGACGAGCGCGTGGGCCGCGGCGCGGACCCGGCGACCGCTGCCGCCGCGGCGGCAGCGGCGGCAGCGGCGGCGGCCGCGGCCCGCGTCCCGGTCCAGGGGCGCGGCTCGGTGCCCCGGCAGCGGCAGATCGACCGGGGGCCCGGCCAGCGGGTGACGAGCGGGGACATCGCGGCGCTGCGCTCGGTGAGCGACCTGTTCCGGACCCTGGACCACACCTACGGCGGCGGGCACGCCCGGCAGGCCCTGGTGCGCTACCTGGAGCACGAGGCCGAGCCGATGCTGCGCGGCACGTACGGGGAGACCACCGGGCGCCGGCTCTTCTCGGCCGCGGCCGACCTGACCCGGCTCGCGGGCTGGACCTCGTACGACATCGCCGCGCACGGGCTCGCCCAGCGCTACTTCGTGCAGGCGCTGCGCCTCGCGCAGGCCGCCGGGGACCGGCCCTACGGCTCGTACGTGCTGGTGACCATGAGCCGGCAGGCGGTCTACCTCGGCCACGGCCGCGAGGCGGTGCAGCTGGCCCGCGTCGCGCAGCAGGGCGTCGGCTCGGGGCCGCCGCCGGTGGTGCAGGCGCTCCTGCACTCGGCGGAGGCGCGCGGGCACGCCGTGCTGGGCGAGGTGCGGGCGGCGACGGCCTCGCTGGTACGGGCCGAGCGGGCGCTGGGCGCGGCCCGGCCGGGGGACGACGTGCCCCACTGGGCTCGCCTCTTCGACGAGGGGCAGCTGGCGGACGAGTTCGGGCACTGCCACCGGGACCTCCAGCAGTACCGGGCCTCGGCGCAGCACGCGGAGCGCTCGCTCCAGCTGCGGGCGCCCGGGTTCGCGCGCTCGCGGCTGTTCTGCCGGGTGGTGCTGGCGACGGCGCGGCTGGGACTCGGCGAGCTGGACCAGGCGTGCGCGCTGGGCGCGGAGGCGGCGCAGCAGGCGATGGAGATGCGGTCGGTGCGCGCGGTGGAGTACGTACGGGACTTCGAGCGGCGGCTGGAGCCGTACCGGGACGCCTCGGCGGTGCGGACGTACCGGGACCGGGTGGCGGCGCTGTCCTGAGGCCGTGCGGGCGGGCCCGGTTCCGCGGCGGAACCGGGCCCTCGGTTCACGGTCGGATGGTGGTTCTCAGGCCACCGCCCGGACCGCGGGCTCCGCGCTCGCCGGGAGCCGGATGCCGAAGTCGCGCAGGGCGGCGGTGGCGGCGCGGCGGGCCGAGTGCAGGGCGCCCTGGACGGTGTTGGAGTCGCGGTGGTCGCCGCACACGTACAGCCCGGCCAGGACCCGGACCGGGCGGCGCAGGTCGTACGGCGGCGGCATGGCCGGGACGGCCTCCGGGGCGTGGTGGACGGCCAGCAGCTCCCAGTCGCGGGTGCCGGTCTCGTACAGCCTGGCCAGGCGCGAGGCGACCGTACGGGCGGGCGGCGGC
Source organism: Streptomyces sp. NPDC051582 (assembly GCF_040681715.1). Lineage (NCBI taxonomy): Bacteria > Bacillati > Actinomycetota > Actinomycetes > Kitasatosporales > Streptomycetaceae > Streptomyces > Streptomyces sp. NPDC051582. The sequence goes on along the minus strand of NZ_JBFAZJ010000022.1, from coordinate 147,602 downwards.
GGGCCGAGCACGGTGGTGGTGACCAGGCTGCGGCCTGCCGGGGCCCGCGTCGGGTCGACCGCGCTCATCACGGCGGTGTGGGCCACGGGCCAGCGCGGATCCCCGTCGAGCAGGAGCGAGCCGTCCCAGGGGAGCGGGGCGGCGGTGGCGTGGTGGATGACGGTGACCTCGTGGAAGGCGGGCACCCGCAGCCCCGGCAGCAGTTCGGCGGCGGCCCGGGCGCCCGTGGCCAGGACGGCGGAGCGGCAGCTGAAGTCGCCGTGCTCCTCTGTGGTGACCAGATTGGTCGCCACCGACCGGACCCGGACCCCGGTGCGCACCGTGCCGGGCGGCAGGGTGGCGGCGAGGAGTTCGGGCAGGGCGGCGGCCCCGCCCTCGGGCACGGCGAGCCGGCCGCGGGCGAAGGTGCGCAGGGCCAGGTCGGCGACCCGGCTGGAGGTGGTGAGCTCCGGATCGCGGAGCAGTGCGGTGAGCAGGGGGCGCAGGGTCGCGCCGAGGGCCCGGGAGCGCAGGGCGGCGAGCGCGGTGCGCTCGGGGCGGGCCAGTACGCGTTCCACCGGCAGGGCGGCGAGCCGGCCGAGGTACGCGCTGAGCCGGGCCTGGTCGAAGGATCCGCTGGCCAGCGCGCGGGCCGGGGTCAGGGCCCCGGCCCGCAGCTGTCGGCCGTCGGTGTGGACGAGCACCCCGGGCGCGAAGGGGCGGAGGACCAGGCCGGCCAGGCCGGGGGTCCGGTCGAGTTCCGTGTACGAGGTGTTGAGCAACTGTCCGATCCGGTCCAGCCGGAATCCGTCGACGTGCTCGGTGGCCATCCGGCCGCCGGGATCGTCGGCGGCCTCCAGGACGGTGACCGTGACCCCTGCGGCGATCAGGTGGTGCGCCGCCGCGAGTCCTGAGACCCCGGCTCCTACGATGACGACGTCCGCGTGCTGTGCGGTGCGGTGCGAGCTGGTGAGCACGTGCCCCTCCCCGAGGTCGGCGCGGCTGTGTGGGAATCCTCCTTCCCCCAACGGGCTCCAGGGGAACCCGAGTTCGGTGGGGTATTACGGCCGGCTCCGGTCGCACACCGGTCGCACGCGGGTCACAGACGGTCGCACGGGGGCGGGATCGCCGGGCTATTCGGCCAGTGCGGCGCGGATCGACTGGTCGATGCCCGGGTCCCGGAAGGTGAAGCCGGACTCCAGGAGCCGGGCCGGGCGCACCCGCTGACTGCCGAGCACGTCCCCGGCGAACTCCCCGAGTACGAGGCGCAGGGCGGGGGCCGGTACGGAGAACGGTGTCGGCCGGTGCAGGACGCGGCCCATCGCGGCGGTGATCTCGCGGTTGGGCAGCGGTTCGGGGGCGGTGAGGTTGAGGGGGCCGGACAGGCCGGGGGTGTCGATGGCGTGCCGCAGGGCGGCGATCTCGTCGCGCAGGGAGATGAACGACCAGTACTGGCGGCCGTTGCCGAGCCGGCCGCCGAGCCCGGCCTTGAAGATCGGGAACAGTTTGCCCCAGGCCCCGCCCTCGGCGGCGACGACCAGTCCGGTCCGGGCGAAGACCGTTCGCACGCCGGCCCGCAGGGCGGGGGCGGCGGCCGCCTCCCACTCGACGCAGACCTCGGGCAGGAAGCCCTGCCCGGCGGGGGCGTGCTCGTCGACGGCGCGGTCGCCGGTGTCCCCGTAGTAGCCGATGGCGGTGCCGCAGACGAAGACGGCGGGCGGCGCGCCCTGCGCGGCGATCGCCCGGGCCATGGCGTCGGTCCCCGCGACCCGGCTGTCCCGGATCTCCTTCTTGTACGCGGCGGTCCAGCGGTGGTCCCCGACCCCGGCCCCGGCGAGGTGGACGACGGCCCCGCAGCCGGCGAGCCCGGCGGGGTCCACGTACCCGCGCCGCGGATCCCACTCGGCCTCCTCGGGCACGGAGGGCGTACGCCGTACGAAGCGCACCACCTCGTGCCCGTCGGCCCGGAGGGACCGTACGAGTGCCTGCCCGATGAGCCCGCTGGAACCGGTGATCGCGATGCGCATGCCCCCATGATGGGGCCCCGGGGGTCAGGAGCCGCCCAGCAGGGTGCCCGCCGCGTAGGTGACGGCCATCGCCAGGGCGCCTCCCGTGACGTTGCGCAGGATCGCCCGGGGGGCGGGGGCCCCGCCCAGGCGGGCGCTGATCACCCCGCACAGCGTCAGCGCCGCCAGCACCGCCGCCACCGTCACCGGCACCCGCTGCGACGGCCCCGGCAGCACGATCGCCAGCAGCGGCAGCAGCGCCCCCACCGTGAACGCGATCAGGCTCGCGAACGCCGCGTGCCAGGGGTTCACCAGTTCGTCGGGGTTGATCCCGAGCTCCACCCGCGCGTGCGCCCGCAGCGCGTCGCGCTCCGTGAGCTGCACGGCCGCCTCCCGGGCGAGCTCCCCCTTCAGCCCTCCGGCCTCCAGCAGCTCGGTCAGTTCCGTCAGCTCCGCCTCCGGGTCCTGCGCCAGCTCCCGCCGCTCCGTCTCCAGGGCGGCCCGTTCGGAGTCCCGCTGGGAGCTCACCGAGACGTACTCCCCCGCCGCCATCGACAGGGCCCCCGCCAGCAGTCCGGCCACCCCCGCCGCGAGGATCGACGCCCGCTCGGTGGTGGCTCCGGCCACGCCCACCACCAGGCCAGCGGTGGAGATGATCCCGTCGTTCGCGCCGAGCACCCCGGCCCGCAGCCAGTTCAGCCGCGAGCTGATCTGCGCGCTCTGCCCGCCCGCGCCCGCGCCGGCGTCCCCGCCCGCCCCGCCGTCGGCGCCCGCGTCCGCACCCGCACCCGCATCCGTCACGGCACCACTTTCGGTGCCCGGACCCCGCAGGGCCACCCGGCGGGCCGGTCCGGCGTGCGCGCCCCGCGCCCGCGTACCAGGGTGGAGGGGTGAGACGCCGACGGGAGGAGCCTGGCTGGCTGCGCGGCAAGCCGCCACCGCGCTGGGCGCGGCTCGCGCCCGCCGTGGCCCTGGTGGTGCTGGTGCTCGCGCAGGCCATCACCCCGGGCGACATCGAGCTGGGCTACTTCCTGGCCGGCCTGCCCCCGGTCGCGGCCTTCGCGTACGGGGCGGCCGGGACCGCCGTCTTCGCCGGGATCGTGCTGCTGCTGCTGGGCGTGTCCTCGCTCGGGGTCGGGCACGCCCAGGGCGCCGATCTGGCCACGGTGGCCGTGGTCGCGCTGCTGAGCGTGGTGATCGCCTGGGTCCGGCGGCGCCGCGACGCGCAGCTGGTCAGCGTGCGGACGGTGGCGGAGGCGGCGCAGCTGGCGGTGCTGCCGCCGGTACCGGAGCAGGTCGGTCCGGTGCGCTGCGCCGGGCTGTACCGGGCTGCCCAGCGCGGCACCCTGGTCGGCGGCGACCTGTACGACGTACGGGTCGGGCCGTACGGGGTGCGGGCGCTGGTCGGGGACGTACAGGGGCACGGCCTGGCGGCGGTGGGCACGGTGGCCGCGCTGCTCGGCGCCTTCCGCGAGGGGGTGCTGGACGATCCGGAGCTCGCCACGGTCGCCGCCCGGCTGGACCGCAGGCTGCTGGCGGACACCGCGGGCTCGGCGGAGGGGGCGTCCGGGCAGGGGGCGTCCGAGCAGCCGGAGCTGTTCGCGACGGCGCTGCTGCTGGAGTTCCCTCCGGGGCTGGACCTCGTACGGATCCTCTCGTGCGGGCATCCGTCGGCGCTGTTGCTGCGGGCGTCCGCGGTGTCCGAGCTGGCCGTGGAACCGGGGCCTCCGCTGGGCCTCGGGCTCGCCGGACCGGACCTCGCGGTGGTGGCCGACGTACGGCTGCTGCCGGGCGACCGGCTGCTGGCCTACACGGACGGGGTGACGGAGGCCCGGGACGCGGCGGGCGAGTTCTACCCGCTGGCGGCCCGGCTCCCGGTCCTGGAGCGGGACCCTGCGGGAGTGGTCGAGGCGGTGTGGCAGGACCTGCTGAAGTTCACCGCCGGCGGCCCCCGCGACGACGTGGCCCTGCTGGTGCTGTCGCTCCCGGAGGCCTGACGGCCCGATCCCGGGGACGCCAGCCGGCAGCGTCCGGCTGGCGTCCGCCATGCCACCGGCGGGCGTCCGGCAGGCCGTCGGGCCGGCCGGACGCCGTCGGGCAGGGCTCAGGCTCCGTTGCTGACGATGAAGGCGCGGACCAGCTTGCACGTGACGTTCGACGGGCGGTGGACGCCCGTGCGGACGGCCATGGTGCGGATCTTCCGGTTGGTGGCGCGGCGGGCGTCGTACGTCCCCGAGTCGAGCAGGGATATCGCCAGCCGCATCGCCTTCAGACGGCGGTTGTGGCTCTCGTACCACTCGCGGGGCAGGCCCGCCGGCAGCGGCTTCTTCTTGACGGGCTCGAAGGTCATGGCAGTGGCCATCTACAGCCTCCCAAACGGTAGTTGGCTTCCTGTCGTTCTCCCTCGATTTTACCGGGGACCACTGACAAAAGCCCCTGGCCAGACAGGCTCTGACTAGGCTGGGGAACATGGAGATCTGGATCAATCCCGCCTGCTCGAAGTGCCGCAGCGCACTGACCCTGCTGGACGCGGAGGGCGCCGAGTACACGGTGCGCCGCTACCTGGAGGACGTACCGTCCGAGGCCGAGATCCGCGAGGTCCTGGGCCGGCTCGGCCTGGAGCCCTGGGACATCACCCGCACCTCGGACCCGCTCGCGAAGGAGACCGGCGTACGGGAGCTGCCGCGCGAGGAGACGGACGAGGCCCGGGGCCGCTGGATCGCCCACCTGGCGGCGCACCCCAAGCTCATCCAGCGCCCGATCATCACGGCGGAGGACGGCACGGCGGTGGTCGGCCGCTCGGAGGAGGCGGTCCGCGAGGCCCTGTCCCGCCGCCCCTGACCCCACGGCCCGCACCCGTTCCTGATCTCGGCTTCACCCACACACCCCATAGGGTGTGAAACACGACAAAGGGGGATGCACCGCACCGAAGGACCGCGTCAAAGGACAGTGATGACCGACGAGCAGGCCCGGCCGGACGAACACGGCCCGCAGGACGAGGAGCGGCTCCCCCGACCCCACCTGCCCCCACCGCGCCGGGGCGCCGACTGGATGTTCGGCGGGGTCTACGGGACCGTGCTCGCTTCCGGCCTGCTGGCCGCGCTCGATCAGGCGGGCGGGAAGTCCACCCCGTTCTACGACGCGAGCTGGGTCCTGGTCACCGCCGGCGCGGCCGCGCTCGCGCACGGCTACTCCCACCACATGACCAGCCATCAGTCCGGCTCCGCCGCCCACCGGTGGCGGGTGCTCTCGCGGGCTCTGTGGAACGAGTGGCCGATGATCGTGGCCACTCTTCCCACCGTCCTGCTGCTGCTCGTCTCGGGGCTCACCCACTGGGACTCCCACGCGGTGACGGCCGTCGGACTGGGCCTGAACACCGCACTGCTGTTCGCCTGGGGCTCCTTCGTGGCGCTGCGCGTCGGCTACCGGCTCGGTTCGGCCCTGCTCATGGGCCTGGCGGACGCCACCATCGGCCTCGCCATCATCGTGGCCAACGCCGTCATCAAGTAGCCCCGCCGCGGCCCGGCGACGGGGGCGGGGGGCCGGGTCCGGGGGCCCGGGGGCCGGGGGCCCCGGGGCCGCTCACTCCGGCAGCTGGGACTCGGCCTCCGCCAGGATTTCCGTCAGGCGGGCCGCGAACTGCGCGTCCCGGGGGTCCGCCACGCCGGTGCGGGCGGCGGTCAGCAGCGCGTCGAGGGCGCGGCCGTACGCACCCGGTACGTCGGTCCAGTTCGGCAGCGAGAACACGCCCTCGGCCCCGCGCAGCTCCAGGCCCACGCCGGCCGCCGCCGTCGGCGCGCCCAGGCTGAGCACGGCCGTGCTCGCGGCGCCCGAGGCGTGCCGCAGCGCGAGCTGGACCACGTCGGAGGGGCCGCGGGTGGCGGAGACGGACGTGACGTCGCCGAGGACCGGGATCAGGACGGACAGGGCGTGCGGGCCGACGTCCCACAGCCCGCCCTTGTCCTTGCGCCAGGGCGAGGCGGCGTACGCGCTGGGCGCGCCGTCGGGCGGGAAGACGGCGCCGAGCCAGTGGGCGCTCGCCGTGAACCACCCGCTGCGGGCGGCCTGCTCGGCGACCCAGCCGGCGGCCGGCTCGGCGAAGCGGAGGGTGAGGAAGACCACGGAGGCCACGCCGTGCCGGGCGGCGGCATCGGCGACGGCACGCGCGTCCTCGGCGGTCGTGGCGACGGGTTTGTCGAGCAGCAGTTGGCAGCCCGCGGCGGCCGCTCGTACGGCCATCCGGGCCTGGACGTCCGGCGGCAGGGCGAAGGCCACGACGTCACAGTCGGCGAACAGCTCGTCGGCGTCTTCGTACACCTTCACACCGAACGCGTCCGCCAGCCCGGCCGCGGCCTCGGGGCGTCGGCCCCACACTCCGGCGAACTCGGAGCCGGCGTGCGCGGCGAGGGCGGGGGCGTGGGTGCGGTGGGCCCAGGGGCCGGTGCCCAGCAGGCCGACCCGGGGGCGGGCCGGCAGGCGGGGGGAGTCCGCGGGGTCACCGGCCGAGTTCAAATCGTACGAAATGCTCACCTGCTCAGTCTGCCCCACTCGGACGGGTGTGCTGCCATCGACCCGCACAACCCGATCGACCTGCGGCGTAAACCTCGGTAACACGGGGTTCACACACGGGCAACGGAAGAGAAATCGCGAGCGGGCACGCTGCGGTCACACCGCAACGCACCGCAGTACGACGAACGCGGCACGACGAACGCACGACCAACGCAGCACCCGCAACGCAGCACCCGCAGAGTCTGCGCCGGAGCGACGCACCGAAGGATGGGGCCCGTGAGCTACAAGGCTGAGTACATCTGGATCGACGGCACCGAGCCGACGGCGAAGCTGCGCTCCAAGACGAAGATCCTGGCCGACGGCGAAGCGCTGTCGATCTGGGGCTTCGACGGTTCGAGCACCAACCAGGCCCAGGGCCACGCCTCCGACCGCGTGCTCCAGCCGGTGTTCTCCTGCCCGGACCCGATCCGCGGCGGCGACAACGTCCTCGTGCTGTGCGAGGTCATGAACATCGACATGACCCCGCACGAGTCGAACACCCGCGCGCTGCTGCGTCCGGTCGCCGAGCAGTTCGGGGACCAGGAGCCGATCTTCGGCATCGAGCAGGAGTACACCTTCTTCGACGGCATCCGGCCGCTCGGCTTCCCGGTGGGCGGCTTCCCGGCCGCGCAGGGCGGCTACTACTGCGGTGTCGGCGCCGACGAGATCTTCGGCCGCGAGATCGTCGAGAAGCACCTTGACCACTGCCTCGCGGCGGGTCTGGCCATCTCCGGCATCAACGCCGAGGTCATGCCCGGCCAGTGGGAGTTCCAGGTCGGCCCGGTCGGCCCGCTGGAGGTCTCGGACCAGCTGTGGATCGCGCGCTGGCTGCTGTACCGCACCGCCGAGGACTTCAACGTCTCGGCGACGCTGAACCCGAAGCCGGTGAAGGGCGACTGGAACGGCGCGGGCGCGCACACCAACTTCTCCACGAAGGCGATGCGCGAGGACTACCGCGCCATCATCACGGCGTGCGAGGCGCTGGGCGAGGGCTCGAAGCCGCTGGACCACGTCAAGAACTACGGCGCCGGCATCGACGAGCGCCTGACGGGCCTGCACGAGACCGCCCCGTGGAACGAGTTCAGCTACGGCGTCTCGGACCGCGGCGCCTCGGTCCGCATCCCGTGGCAGGTGGAGAAGGACGGCAAGGGCTACATCGAGGACCGCCGCCCGAACGCGAACGTGGACCCGTACGTGGTGACCCGCCTCATCGTGGACACCTGCTGCACGAGCCTGAAGAAGGAGGGCCTGGTCTAAGACCAGCCCCGGGGCCGCCCGCGCGGCCGGCCCCCTGCCGCCGGACTACGCGGCGCGGCGCGCCGCGACCGCTCCCAGCAGCACGTCGACCGCGAGGAACGCGACCAGGCTGATGCCGAGCAGCGGTACGAACCACCCGGCCACCGCGGTCGCGGCGGCGAGCGGGAGCAGCACCCCCGGCGGCACCTTGCGCCAGGCCCCGCGCGGCTGCGCGCGGCCGACCGACAGCGCACGGTCCTTGGTGGGCCGGCGCAGCCACCACATCCGGTAGCCCCAGAACACCAGGAACATCACGGCGACGGCGAGCGCGCCGAGCGCGATCTGGTTGGCGAGGCCGAGGGTCTTCCCCATGTGCAGGTCGATGCCGAAGCGCGTCAGCTTCGCGAGCACGGGGTAGTCGGCGAAGCGCAGTTCGTCGATGATCCGGCCGTCGGCGGGGTCGACGGAGACGGAGTCGAGGTGGACCGGCAGCTGCTTGTCCTGCTCCTTGACCACGTAGCCGTTGCCCTTGGCGGGCAGGGTGACGCGGAGTTCGTGGGTGACCCCGGCGGCGCGGGCGGCGGCCACTGCCTTGTCGATGCCGATGTCGGCGGCGGGCGGGGTCGCGGGCATCTCCATCCCGTCGGGCATGGTGTGCCCGGTGTGTCCTGCGTGCGCGTCGGAGCCGGTGTCCGAACCGGGGGCGAGGGCCGCGGACACCGAGGGGGTGGCGCCGCCGAGACCGTCCTGGAGCCGCCCGATGTTCTCGCCCGCGTACTTCGACCAGGTCAGGCCGGTGGCGGAGAGGGCGACGAGTCCGGCGACGGCCCAGAGGCCGACCGCCCCGTGCCAGGACAGGGTCTTGCGGCGGCCGGTGGCGGCGCGGTCGGGAAGGACGAGCCGGGCCCTGCGGGAGCGGCGGCGGCCGATCCACAGCGCGAGGCCGCCGAGCGCGACGACCCAGAGCCAGCTCGCGGCGAGCTCGCTGTAGTTCCGGCCGAACTCGCCGAGGTGGAGGCTGGAGTGGAACTCGCTGAGCCAGGCGCGCAGCGGCAGCGCGTCGCCTTCGGTGGTCAGCGCACCGTTGACGTGGGCCGTGTACGGATCCACGAACACGGTGCGGGTCTGGCCCTCCTCCAGCCCCGGGACCTCCATGATCACGCGGGTGGTCGCCCCGGGGTCGGGCGCGGGCCACACACCCACGACCTTGCCCTCCGGAACGGTGGCCCGGGCGGCCGTGAGCTGGGCGCTGAGCGGCACGGTGCTCTCGCCGACCCGGGCGACGGTCAGTTCGCCGGAGTAGAGGATCTTTTCGGCCTGCCAGGAGCCCGCGTACAGCAGGCCGGTGGCGGCGGCGAGGAAGAGCAGCGGGGCGATCAGGACCCCGGCGTAGAAGTGCATGCGCAGGAGCAGGGGTCGCAGGGCGGTCCAGGCTCCGGGCTTCGGGGATGCGGCGGGTGTGTCGGGTGTGTCGGGTGTGTCGATCGTTGCGGTGGCGTCCTGGGTGTGGACGTCCTGAACCTCGTCAAGGGACATGTGGGTCCTAGGTACTGGCGCGAACGCGCGTCGGCGCGTCGGCGAAGACATGGGTGAACGGGCCCCAGGTCTCGCCCCCTCGGCCGACGGTTCAGGCGGCGAGGGCGGTACGGCCGGGGGCCGTGGCGCGGGCGTGCGGCCACCGGGGCGGTCCGCGGCGCACCAGGGCGTGGGCGGGCACCGCTCCGCGCAGCCTGCGCGGGGGTTCGTACGAGGGCCGGGGCGCGGGCGGCGCCGGTACGGGGACCACCCGGGCCCGGAGCAGCGCGAACCCGCGGCCGAGCGGCCGGGCCGCCAGCAGCGCGGCGGCGCCGAGGACCGGGGCCACCCGGAACACGGCGGCCTCGCCCCACGCCAGCCAGGCGGCGCAGAACAGACCGGCGAGCACGTGGGCGACGATCATGCCGAGTCCACCGTGCCCGGCCATGTCGGCCATGCCGTTCATGCCGTCCATGCCGTTCATGCCCGCCATGGAGTGCGCGCCGGTCGTCGCGGCCGTGCCAGCCATGTCGGCCATGTGGTGGTGCGAGGGCATCGGCCCGGGCACGGACAGGGGGGCTCGGTGGCTCCCGCGCCCCGCCTGACTGCCCGAGAAGACCAGGTGCAGAACCCCCTGCACGGCGAGCAGCGCCGCGCTGATCCCGACCGGCCCGCGGCGACGCCCCGCGCCGAGCCACGCGAGCCCGCCCGTCACCCCGAAAGCACCCAGAAGGCCCATCAGGGGAATATCCACATCGGACATGTACGAATGCCCCGCAGCGCCCAATGCGGTGCACACCGCCGCGAACATCGCGGCCCGTGTGACGCGCAGCGGCGCGGGGGTTCCTGGCATGGCTGAAACATGCTCGCACGGGCCCCGGTTCCGCCAGTCCGAGGGTCGTATCCGATCATGATCGGATGAAATCACTGCTGTGGCCGCCACCGGCCCTCGGCGTGGTGTATGCGGGCGGGGTCCAGCTCGGCTCGTACGCCCTGGAGCGACGGGGGCCGGCGGAGCGCGAGCGCGTGCTGCGGGGCTGCTCGACGAATGTCGACAACCTCGCGGCCGGCCGCTGGGAGACCCTGCTGAGCAGCGCCTTCGTCGTCGAGGAGCCCATGCCGCTGCCGTACGCCCTGCTGCTCGTCGCGGTCCTCGGGTACGCGGAGTACGCGTACGGGGCCTGGTGGACGGCCGGGGTGTTCCTCTTCGGGCACGCGACGGCGACGCTCCTCGTGTTCGGCGCCCTGCGCGGTACGGCCGACACCCGGACCCGGCGGGCCCTGGACGTGGGCGCCAGCTACGGCTTCAACGCGGTGCTCGGCGCGCTGACCTCCGCGCTGCCGCGCGGCCCCGTCCGTACGGCCGCCCGGGTCGGGCTGCTGGCGCTCGCCGTACGGCCGGTGCTGCGGCGGGAGCGGACCTTCACGGACGCCGGGCACCTGGCGGCACTGGGGATCGGGGTGGGGTTGTCGCTCGCCTTCGATTGCCCATCCGGGACGAAACAGCCGAAAATCGGATGAACGACTAGCCCTCGCACCCCTCGCACCCCTGGCACCACCCGCACCGCCACCGGCGCCACCCGCACCACCCACGCCGCACCCACACCGCTGGAGCCGCCACGATGACCACGACCACCCCCTCCACCACCGTCGCCAACCTCCGCGACCTCGGCGGCACCCCCCTCTCCGGCGGCCGCACCGTCCGTCCCGGCCTGGTCCTGCGCTCCGGCCAGCTCGACCGGCTCGACGTGGCCGCCGACCCGGTCGTGGCCGCGCTGGGCCTGCGCACGGTCATCGACTTCCGCACGGACGCCGAGCGCGCCGCCCACCCGGACCGCATACCCGAAGGCGTGCGCCTCCTGGTCGAAGACGTCCTCGCCGACAAGCTGAGCGCCGGGAAGATCCCGGCCGCCACGCAGCTCAAGGACCTGCTGTCCGACCCGGCGATGGCGGAGGAGCACCTGGGCGGCGGCAAGGTGCAGGCGCTGTTCGCGGACACCTACCGGTCGTTCGTGTCCACGGCTTCCGCGCAGGCCGCGTACCGGACCCTGCTCACCGAGCTCGCCGACCCGCAGGCGGGCCCGCTGCTGTTCCACTGCACGGCCGGCAAGGACCGTACGGGCTGGGGTGCGACCGTAGTCCTGTCGCTGCTCGGCGCCGACGACGAGACCCTGATGGACGAGTACCTCTCCGTCAATCCGGCGGTCAAGCAGGCGTTCGCCCCGCTGATCGAGGGCTTCACGGTCGCCGGCGGCAACCCGGACATCGCCCTGGGCCTGATCGGGGTCTTCCCCGAGTACCTGCGGGCCGCGCTCGACGAGGTGAGCACGCGCTACGGCTCCATGGAGAAGTACGTGCGCGAGGGTCTCGGCGTCCCCGACGAAGCGGTCGAGGCGCTCCGCACCCGTCTGACGGCCTGACCTCCGCCCAGCGGGGTTGACCCGAACGTGCGACCCGGGGACGGGTGACCATCCGACGATTCGCTCGTTCTGCTGAACGTGACTGCGCCGGACACCGCCACCCGCCCCCCGTCTCCCGTGCCGCCTCCCGACGTCGAGCTGGCCGAGGCCGCCATCGTCGAGCACTACCCCCGGCTGGTGCGCCTCGCCTATCTGGTGCTGCCGCCCTCCCTGGGCCGCAACCGGAGGGTGCTGACCGCCCATTCACTGGCCCAGCGGGCGCTCCCGCGCGGGCGGCGCGGCGCCGGTGCGGAGGCGGCCGCCGCGGCCGCCGTACAAGGCGGGGTCCCGGGCCAGCGCGGGACCGCGGGCGCCGACCCGGGGTACGCGTACGTACGGCTGAGGGTGCTGCGCGCCGCCCTGGAAGCCGGCATCCCGCTCACGTTCAAGGCACTGCCCCGGCGGGCCCAACTGCCTCCGCTGCTGCCCCAGGTGTGGGGGCTGCGGCTGTTCCCGCGTTCCGGCGGGGCCGAGGAGCTGGCCCTGGACCAGTGGCTGGCCACCCTCGACGGCCCCGGCCGGGCGGCCTGCGTCCTGCGCGCGCTGGAGCGGCTGCCGGAGCCGGAGGTGCTGCGGGTGCTCGCGGAGGCCGGGGTCGCGAACCCCGCCGCCGCGGTCGCGGAATCGGGGGATCCGGCCAACGACGCCCTGTTCGCCTCCCCGGAGTTCGATCCGTGCGTGCTCCAGGCGCGCCCCACCGACCTGCTGCGCCGGCGCCGCTACGCGCGGGCCGCCCTGGCCGCCGCGGCCGCCCTCGCCGTCTGCGGGGCGCTGCTCGCGCTGCCCGGCGGCGGCTGGGGCGCGGACGGGGCCGCCGCCCCGCCGTACGCGCTCAACGCGGCGGCGGAGCAGGCCCTGGATCCGGGCCAGGTGGTCCGGGTCGCGCCCACCGCCTGGCGCACGTCCTCCCGTACGGGCTTCTCCACCTGGCCGGCCCGCGGCGACCGCACCGACGACGCCGAACTGCTGCGCCGGGCGCTGGCCGTGTGGGCCCGGCCCGGTTCGACCGTGGTCGCCTCGGCCACCCCGGGCACCCCGCCCGGACCTCCGATGGGCCCGCCGCAGCTGCTGTTCGCGGGCACCGTCGACCAGGCGGTCGTGGTCCTGCTGTACGACGGCCTGCGCGTGGTCCGCTACGCCGAGCCCCGCACCGGGACCTCGGTCGCCGCCCTCGACTTCGCCCGGACCGATGCCTCCTCGGCGGAGTCCGCGACCGCGCTGGTGCTGAGCCGGGTCGACGGCAACGTCCGCTACCTGACCGCTCCGTGGGTCACCGGCGCGGGGCTGCGGGACCTGCTCAAGCCCGGTGACGCCCCGGCGGCGCTGAAGCTGGGCCGCGACGGGGTCACCCCGCCGGTGGCGAGTCCGGCCCCGGCGGGCAACTGCACCGGCTGGAACGCCCTGGCCCTGACCGGCGGCGGCGCCACCCGGCTGGTCACCGACCTCGGCGAGGTGACGGCGGCCCGGCTGACCTCGGGCGCGCCGGGTGCGGAGCGCGACGTGACGGAAGGTGCGGAGCTCGGCGACTGGTCGCGGATCGCGTGCCTGCTGCCGTCGGTCCGCTCGCACGGCGTCCGCAGCGTCAACGCGTGGACGTACGCGAAGCAGCCGCTGCCCGAGGGCGACGGCACGGCGACCTGGCTGTGCACGCGGGCCGAGACCTGGTCGGGTACGCAGGACCGGGTGCAGGCGCAGTTCCTGACCCCGGGCGCCCCGCTGGCGGCGCAGGCGGCGAAGGCGGAGGGTTCGCCGGCGTGCGGGACGCGGGAGCCGCGGGTGCTGGCCGGCGTGCTGTGGAAGTCGAAGGCGGGCCAGTGGTACGTGCTGGCGGCGGGCAGTGCGCAGTTCGCGTCGCTGTCGGTGTCGGGCGGCGGCGTGAACGGTTCGGCGAACGGCAACCGGCTGGCGGTGAAGGCACCGGCGGGCGCGCAGGTGGAGCTGGCGGGCAAGCTGACGGACGGTACGAAGGCGGGGGTGCTCCGCTAGAACGGCGAGGACGTGGGTGAATCTTCAACCGTCAGGGGCCTCAACCATCAGGACCGGTCGGGGAGTTGGCGGGATCCGGACATGACGGCCACACGGCACACATGGCATGATCGGGTTCCGGTTACCACTCGGTAACCGCCCAACACCCCCCTCACGTACCGAAGGTTCCCCCACGTGCGCATGCTCGCCCGACGGCTCCTGCTCCCCGGTCTGACCACCCTCGCGCTCACCGCCACCGGCTGCTCCTCCACCCCGCACACCGGCGCCGCGGACGCGGCCGCTCCCGCCGCCCTCGCGCCCACCGGCGACGGCACGTCGCAGCAGCTCGACGTGGCCGCCGCCCCGCAGGGCACGCCGACACCGGCGGCCGTGGCCCGCGCCGGCGGAAAGGGGCGGACGGAGCAGTCCTCGCTGAAGGTCGCCTCGTACGACCAGGCGAGCGGACGGGCCGTCATAGCCAAGGCCCCGCAGGGGCCCGCACCCAAGCCCACGAAGTCCGGCTCCGCCTCCCCTTCCTCCTCGCCCTCCCCGACGGCCGACAAGCCCGTCGCCGTGGGCGACGTCATCGCCAGCGCACCGGCGCCCGGCGCCCCCAACGGCCTGCTGGCCAAGGTGACCGAGGTCGTCGGGAAGACCGACCGCGGCACCGAGGTCAAGACCGCCTCCACGACACTGGCCTCCGTACTCAACGAGGACAAGGCGGACGGCAAGGTCCCCGTCGACCCGTCGTCGGTCACCGTCGAGCCCCTGATGAAGGGCGTCACCTTCTCCTGGGCCAAGAGCGGGGGCGTGAAGTTCGGCCCCGAGGGCGCGAAGCTGCCGCTCGGCAACCTGCGGCTCGACGTGAACGCCGCCGTCGACACCGCCCCGGACGCCCCCGCCTCGGCCGGCGCCTCGGTCTCCGGCTTCGTCCAGCTCGCCCCGCAGGTGGAGTTCTCGTACGACGGCGCCCAGGGCGCCGGCTCCGGCCCGCGCGGCGCCTTCCTCGGCATGAGCGGCGACTGGTCCTCACAGTGGAAGCTCCAGGGCCGCGCCGCAGCGAGCACCGGAACCCCCAAGCGGATCCCGTTCGCCAAGCTGCACAGCGCCCCGGTCATCCAGGTCGGCCCGGTGCCGGTCGTCGTCAACCTCGATCTGACCTGCTACGTCCAGGTGGAGGCCGACGGCCGCGTGACCCTCGACGTCCAGCAGGACGTCAAGGGCGACTTCAAGGTCGGCGGCAGCTACGCCCTGGGCAAGGGCTGGACGCCGGTCAGCCAGTCCAACGTCAAGAGCACCCCGGTCACGGCGAGCGTCACCGCCACCGGCAAGGTCAAGGGCGCACTCGGCGCCGAGGCCTCCGTCGGCCTGTACGGGGCCGTCGGCGTCAGCGCGGACTTCGCCCCCTACCTGCGCGGCGAGGCCGACGCCAAGGGGAGCGCGTCCAGTGACGGCAAGACCTCCCTCAGCGGCTCCTGGGCCCTGTACGGCGGCTTCGACCTGAGCGGGAACCTGCACCTCCAGCTCTCCCTGTTCGGCACGCCGCTCTTCGAGCGCAAGATCCCGCTGGGCGCCCTCAACCGCGAGTGGGCGCTCGCGAGCGGGCACGCGGAGCGGTAACCGAGAGACGACCGGAGAGGCGGCCCAAGCGGGCCGCCGAGCGGGAGGGCTCCCGGATGCGAGTGCCGTGACGGCCGCATCCGGGGGCCTTCGAACTTGATGGCCCCCGAGGGGTTTTCCTCGCCCCTACCCCTCAGTACATTGACGCCATGTCTAATACGCCGCCCGCCCCCGCCCCCGTGGCGTCGGAGCACATCGAGCTCAAGGCGCGGAACGTGTCCTTCGGCTGGGAGGACACCCCGCTCCACTGGCTGCCCGGCGACCCGTTCGCCACGCACACCATCAACGTGCTGCACCTGCTGCTGCCCGCGGGCGAGCGCTGGTTCGTACACGTCTACAAGCAGGTGCTCCCGTACATCAAGGACGAGCAACTGCGCGCGGACGTCGTCGGGTTCATCGGCCAGGAGGCCATGCACGCCGCCGCCCACGACGACGTGCTCCCGCACCTGAAGCGGCTGGGCCTGGACCCCACGCCCTACACGGCGCAGGTGGACTGGCTCTTCGAGAAGCTGCTCGGCGACCGGACGCTGCCCCCGGGCAGGGCCCGCCACTGGTGGCTCATGGAGCGGGTCGCGCTGATCGCGGCGATCGAGCACTACACGGCGTTCCTCGGGGACTGGGTGCTCAACGCGGACGAACTGGACCGCCGGGGCGCGGACCCCGTGATGCTGGACCTGCTGCGCTGGCACGGCGCGGAGGAGGTGGAACACCGCTCGGTGGCCTTCGACCTCTTCATGCACGTGGACGGCAGCTATCACCGGCGGGCCAGGACCTGGGCCACCGCGTTCACGGCGCTCGTCTTCCTGTGGCAGCGGGGCGCCCGCTTCTTCATGGAGAACGACCCGGAGCTGCCCGCCGCCAAGGCCTCGTTCGGCCAGTTCCTCCGGGCGGGCCGGCAGGGGACGCTGCCCTCGGCGGGCGCGATGCTCAAGTCGATCCCGACCTACCTCTCCCGTACGTACCACCCCTCCCAGGAGGGCTCCACGGCCCAGGCCGTGGCCTACCTGGCCTCCTCCCCCGGCGCGAACGGCGGTGCCCCCGCATGAGCCGCGCCCTGAAGCTGGCGGCGGTGGCGGGCGCGGCCCTGCTGACCCGGCGCGCCCTGAAGGGGCGCATCGCCCGCTCCCCGCTGTGGCCCCTGCCGGCCCTGGAGGCCCCGGTCTCGGGCCACTCCCCGCGCCGCTGGCTGCCCGCGCTCATCGTGTCCCGCACCGAGCCCGCGCAGGGGGTGCTGCTGCTGACCCTCGCATCCCCCGAGCTCCCGCCCTGGGCCCCGGGCGCGCACGTGGACGTACAGCTCCCCTCGGGCTTGGTCCGCCAGTACAGCCTCTGCGGCGATCCGGCCGACGCGGGCCGCCACACGATCGCGATCCGGCTGATCGAGGACGGCCGCGGCGGCTCGCGCGAGGCGCACGCCCAGCTGGTGGAGGGCGCGGAGCTGCCCGTACGCCCGCCCCGCAACCGCTTCGAACTGGTGCCGTCCCGCTCGTACGCCTTCGTCGCGGGCGGGATCGGCATCACCCCGATCCTGCCGATGCTGCGGGCGGCGGAGGCGGCCGGCGCGGACTGGACCCTCCTGTACGGCGGCCGCTCCCGCTCCTCCATGCCGTTCCTCGCCGAACTGGAGGCGTACGGCTCCCGGGTCACCGTCACCGCGCAGGACGAGGCCGGCCTCCCCGACCTCACCCCGCTCACCGCGGCGGCCCCCGGCACCCTGATCTACTGCTGCGGTCCGGACCCCCTGATGAAGGCGGTCGAAGCGGCGGCCCCACCCGGCGCCCCGGTCCACCTGGAACGCTTCGCCGCCACCCCCGCCGCCCCCGCCACCGGAACCTCGCACCCCTTCACGGTCGAACTCCACCGCTCGGGCCGCACGATCGAGGTCGCGGCGGACGAATCCACCCTGGCCGCGGTCCGCCGGGAACTCCCCGACACCCCGTACTCGTGCGAGCAGGGCTTCTGCGGCACCTGCCAACACCGCGTCCTCGCGGGCGGGGTCGAGCACCGCGACACCCTCCTCACGGACCAGGAGCGCGAGGACTCGATGCTGCTGTGCGTATCCCGCGCCCGGACCGACCACCTGGTCCTCGACCTCTGAGCGTTGCCGCAGGCCCAGTAGGGTGTGGCGCATGACTACCGGGACGCGGCGCAGGATGGGTGTCGAGGAGCGGCGGCAGCAGCTGATCGGGGTGGCCCTGGAGCTGTTCAGCCTCAGGTCGCCCGACGACGTGTCGATCGACGAGATCGCGGCGGCCGCGGGGATATCGCGGCCGCTCGTCTACCACTACTTCCCTGGGAAGTTGAGCCTGTACGAGGCCGCCCTGCGGCGGGCCGCCGACGAGCTCGCACAGCGCTTCGTGGAGTCCCGGGAGGGGCCGCTCGGGGCGCGGCTGCTGCGCGTCATGGGGCGGTTCTTCGCGTTCGTCGACGACCACGGGCCCGGTTTCTCGGCGCTGATGCGCGGCGGCCCGGCCGTCGGGAGCAACCGGACCAACGCGATGATCGACGAGGTCAGGCAGGCCGCGTACGAGCAGATCGTGACGCACATCGGCATCGAGAACCCGCCCGCGCGGCTGGAGCTCGTGGTGCGGTCCTGGGTGTCGCTGGCGGAGTCCACCGCGCTGATCTGGCTGGAGGGGCGGAAGATCCCGCGGGCGGAGCTGGAGCTGCAGCTCGTGCACGACTTCGCCGCGCTGGCCGCCGTGAGCGCCGCGTACGACGCGGAGATGGCCGCCATCCTCGGCCGGATCCTCGCGGACGAGCCGGCCGACGGGCCGTTCGGGGAGCTGGTCGGGCGGCTCGTCGGACTCGTCCCGCCGGCCGTGGAGGCCGCCGTTCCCGCTCCGCGGTGATCATCCGCGTGATAATGCGCCCGTGATCATTAATGACGGGATCCTGTTCCGGCGTGCCGTGGGGAACGACGCGGCCACCCTGGTGGCCCTGTACGACCAGGCCGCCCGGTGGATGCGCAAGCACGGGATCGACCAGTGGAAGCCCGGGGACAAGGACGCCGCGCACTTCCTGACGAAGATGCGCGAGGGCGAGGTGTGGCTCGCCGGGGACGCCGACGGCCGGATCATCGGGGCGTACGAGCTGTGGTGGTCCGACGAGGAGGCCTGGGGCGTGCAGCCGCCGGTCGCCGGCTACGTGCACCGGCTGATGGTGGACCGCGAGAGCGCGCCCGCGGGGGCCGGACGGCGGATACTCGAACACGCCGAGCGCCGGATCGCCGGTACCGGATTGCCGCGGGCGCGGCTGGACTGCGTCTCCACCAACCCCCGGTTGCTCGCGTACTACCGGGCCGCGGGCTACCGGGTGGTCGGGGAGTACCCCCACAAGGAGGGCGAGGACGGACGGGTGTACGGGGTGATCCTGCTGGAGAAGCGGCTGGATCAGCTCACCGTCGTGTGAGGTTCCGGGTGAAGACCGCCACCGTTCGGGGCGGGGTCGTGAACTCTCCCGTCTTCACGTCGTACGCGGCCCGCTTGACCGCGGGGTCGCAACCGGCCGCCTGGGCCGGGTGCAGGGCGTAGCCGGTGCCCGCGAGGGCCGGGATGCGCTGGGGCTGGGCGGCGGGGGTGGCGTTGAACACCACCACCAGGTCGCCGAGGGTCATGGTGATCACCCCCGGGGTCTCCTCCTTGCCGGAGAGCGGGAAGGACAGCGCGGCCTGGACCGCCTCGGGCGTGGTGAGGGCGAAGGCCGGTTCGGTCGTGCGGATGCGCAGCAGGTCGCGGTAGGCGGCCGAGGCCCCCGTGATCTCGGCGCAGCCCGGTGTCTTGCCGCCGGCCAGCAGCGGCTTCGCGTAGAGCCACTTGGAGCCGTTGTCGGCGGCAGGCGGCAGGCCGCGCCCGAAGCCGTTGCCCTCGCGGCAGTCCCAGTGGATGGCGTTGAACCAGTCCCCGCTGTCGTAGGAGTTGCGGTCCAGGGACTTCGAGCGGAGCAGGTCGGTGCCGGCCTGGGACAGCGACGGGCCCTGCGAGAGGGTGCCGACGGCCATCGCGAGGACCTGCATGCGGGCCCGGTCCGCGGCCGTGGTGCCCTGCGCCAGCTTGTACGTCAGCGCGTCGGCCAGGCTCTCGTTGTCGTGGGCGTCGGCGTAGGCGAGGGCGTCGCCGGGAGCCGCCGCGTACCCGGCCGGGGAGCCGTTGTAGTCCACCTCGGATCCCTTGGTGTGCTTGCCCGCGCTGTCCGTGAAGGCGTACGAGGCGAGGTTGCCGGACAGCCCGACCTTGATCAGGTCCTGGGCGTGCAGCAGCGTGGCCCGCTGCTGATCCGGAGTGCCGTTCGCGGGCGAGGCGTTCGGGGCGGTGAACAGGCCGGAGGCGAAGCCCTGGACGCGCGGGTCCTCGTCGAAGGGGCCGCCGCCGCGGACCGCGTCGCGCGAGCGGTCCGAGAAGGTGGCGATGCCGGTGCCGGCCATGTTCTTCTGCGTGGCCTGGACGAAGCGGGCGTCGTCGGCGACCTCGCCGAAGTTCCAGCCCTCCCCGTACAGGATGATCTTCTTGCCGTCGACGCCGTCCTTGGCGACGGTCAGCGCGTCGAGGGCCCCCCGCACGGCGAGGATGTTCGCCTTGGGGTGGTGGCCCATCAGGTCGAAGCGGAAGCCGTCGACCTTGTACTCCTTGGCCCAGGTGACGATCGAGTCCACGACGAGGCGGCCCATCATGGCGTTCTCGGGGGCCGTGTTGGCGCAGCAGGTGGAGTTGGCGACCGAGCCGTCCGCGAGCAGCCGCTGGTAGTAGCCCGGCACGATCCGGTCGAGGACCGACTTGTCGGACTGGCCGGAGGCCACGGTGTGGTTGTAGACCACGTCCATGACGGTCCGCAGCCCGGCCCCGTTCAGCGACTGGACCATCCTGCGGAACTCGACCGTTCGGGCCGTGCCGTTCGGGTCGCTCGCGTACGAGCCCTCCGGCACGGTGTAGTGCAGCGGGTCGTAGCCCCAGTTGTACGCGTCCTTCGCGGCCGCGGCGGCCACGCAGGCCTGCTGCTCGGGCGAGTCCGGCGCGTACACCTTCAGGTCGCAGGCGGGTTCGGTCCGGTCGGAGGCCTTCTCCGGGATCGTGCCGATGTCGAAGGCGGGCAGGAGGTGGACGTAGGAGGTGCCGGAGGCGGCCAGCTCGCGCAGGTGCCGCATGCCCGCCGAGGCGGTGTCCGTGAACGCCAGGTACTGGCCGGGGTGGGCGCTCGTGGGGTCCGCGACCGAGAAGTCGCGGATGTGGAGCTCCTGGATCTGCGCGGAGGTGAAGGGGACGGGCGCGGGCTTGCGCAGGTCCCGCCAGCCGGGCGGGGTCAGCTTCGGATCGGCCAGGTCGACGGCCAGGCTGTACGTGGAGTCGGTGGTCAGGGCGGTGGAGTACGGGTCGGTGACGAGGTTGCGGACCATCCGGCCGGTGCTCGGGGCCCAGACGGTGACGTCGAAGCGGTAGGGCTTGCCGGTCCAGCCGCGCTCGCCGCGCACCGACCAGACGCCGGTGGCGTCGTCGCGGCGCATGGGGACGGTGCGGCCGTCGAGTTCGAGGGCCACCTTTCGGGCCGTGGGCGCCCAGACGGAGAGGGTGGGGCGGCCGTCCTTGAAGACGGGGCCGAGGGCTGCGGTGTTCGCGTACAGGTCGTCGAGCACGCCGGCGAGCTGGACTCCGGTCGCGGCGAGGACGGCGCCGTTCGCGGCGCGGGCGCTCGCGACGAGCTGGCCGCGCAGGGCCTCGCGCACGCGGCCCCGGTCACGGGGGTCGACGGTGTAGGCGGCGTACGCCGCGAGGTGCGGGAACTTCTGCTTCTGGGCTGCGGTGAGCTCGGTCTTGGCCAGGCGCAGCCACTGCGCGCCGTCCGCGTGCAGCACGCCGTCCGCGGCGGTGACGGTGCCTTCGCGGGAGGCGAGGAGCGCGGCGGAGGCGGCCGCCGCGGGGGCGTTCCAGGCGAGGGTGTCGCGGTCGATCCAGACGGCCTCGGACTTGGTGAGGTCGAGGGCGGCGGAGGAGCCGGCGGGCTGCGGGAGGAGGTAGGGGGCCCGGCCGCCCAGCATCCAGACCTCGTGGCCGGTGGCCTTCAGGTCGAGGGACTGGTCGGTGGGCAGGTCCTTCTCGTCGCCCTTGTGGAGGATGTAACTGAGGCTGGTGGCCCCGGCCGCGAGCGGGACCTCGTACACGGCGCCGTAGGAGTCGGTGCGGGCGGGCATCAGCGGCTTGGACCAGTCGGTGGGGCTCGCGGCCCCGGTCCAGACGTGCAGGCCCCAGCCGTCGTAGGCGCCGTCGGGGCGCTGGTAGTGCAGGACGGCCTTGGACTGGTCCTGGGGCGGGTAGGCGGGGCGGTCCGTGGTGGCCGCCTCCTTGCCCTGCTCCAGCCAGACCTCGCCGCTCTTGGTCACGTCGAGGGTGCGGTCGGCGGCGACGTCCTTGTTGCCGTCCTTGTCGATGACGAGGTAGCCGACGGAGGAGGCACCGGGCCGCAGCTTGACGTGGGCGAAGGCCCCGTACGCGTCGCGGCCGGTGAAGTCGTGCCCGGCGGGCCAGGGAGTGGCCTCGCCGTCCGCGAGGTCGCCCCAGGCGTACAGCCGCCAGTTCGTGTAGTCGCCGTCGGGGCGGCGGTAGTGGACGACCGCGTAGTCGCGCTGGGTGGCGGTGGGGGACGGAGTGGGCGGGACCTGGCCGGAGACGGACTCGGCGAGGACGCTCGCGGTGCGGCCGGCGGAGTCGACGGCGACGGCCTTGTAGCGGAGCGGGGTGCCGGCCGGGGCCGTGATGTGCTGGGTGACCTTGTACGGGGCGTGGTCGGCCGAGCCGAGGACCTGCCACTTCCCGGTGCCGGTCTGGGCGGCGAAGACGACCCGGTTCAGGCCGCCGCCGGTGACCTCGGCGGAGAGCTCGACGGTTCCGGCGGCTCCGGCGGCCGGGGCCCTGAGGGTGAGGGCGGGCTTGGCGGCGGGGGCGGCGAGGGGAGCGGCGCCCTGGAGGACCACCGAGCCGAGGGCGGGGACGGTGACGGTGAGCTTGCCGGCCGAGGAGGCGCGCAGCAGCGCGGTGCCGCCGTACAGGGTGCGGTACTGGGCGCCGGCAGGGGCGTCGAGCTCGACGGTCCGGGCTTCGGCGGCGTTGTTGGCGGCGACGAGGTACTCGGTGCGGGAGCGGGCGTCGGTACGGGTGTCGGTGCGGGCGAAGGCGTAGACGGACCCGTCGGCGAAACGTTCGCTCTGGACCCCGTCCCGCAGGGCCGGGTGGTCCTTCGTCAGCTTCGAGAGAGCACTGATCTGCTTGTAGAGCGGGTGTCCCGGATCGTAAGCATCGCTCGCGTGCGTGCGCACCGTTCCGAGCTGGTCGTCGTCCAGGTAGTCCGCGACCCGCGTGCCGAACAGCGGCTGCCGGGCGTCCTTGTCACCGCCCGCGCCCGTGAAGCCCTGCTCGTCGCCCGAGTAGACCACCGGGTTGCCCCGGGAGAAGAACATCAGCTCGTTGGCGAGCCGGTAGCGGTCCAGCAGCTCCTGCTCCCCCGCCGCCGGCCGGTCCTGCTTCAGGAAGCTCCCGAAACGGCCCATGTCGTGGTTGCCGAGGAAGGTGACCTGCTCGTAGGCGTTCGCCTTGTCCGTCGTGTACCGGTAGTCGTCGGCCAGTACGGAGCCCAGCCGCGAGGCGGCCGCGCCCTGCGAGGCGTACGCCCGGATCGCGTCCTGGAGCGGGAAGTCGAGGGTGGCGTCCAGGCGCCCCTGCGTCACGTACGGGGAAGTGACGGCGGTGTCGGCGGAGTAGACCTCGCCGAACATGAAGAAGTTCTTCCGGCCGCGCTGGGCCGCGTACTTGTCGAGGGCGGTGGCCCACTGCGTCCAGAACCCGGTGTTGACGTGCTTGACCGTGTCGATGCGGAAGCCGTCGATCGAGAAGTCCTTGACCCACTTCTCGTAGATCTTCTCCATCCCGCTGACGACCTCGGGGCGCTCGGTCCACAGGTCGTCGAGGCCGAAGAAGTCACCCTGGTCGGAGGACTCCCCGGCGAAGGTGGAATCGCCCCGGTTGTGGTACATCGTCGGGTCGTTGAGCCAGGCGGGAGCCTTCAGGTTCTTCTTCGCGTCGGGCACGAAGGGGGTCCGCGGGAAGGACTCGGTGCCGACGCGCGGGAACTTCCCCTTCCCGTCGGCGTAGTCGGAGTCCTCGAACGGCACCCCGTCCTTCGTCAGATAGGGGAAGGCCCCCTTGGAGAGGTAGGAGTAGGACTGCTCCCGGTAGTCGACGACGTCGGCGGTGTGGTTGGTGATGACGTCGAAGAAGACCTTCATCCCCTTCCCGTGCGCCTTGTCGATCAGCCGCTCCAGGTCGGCGTTGGTGCCGAAGTGCGGGTCGACCTGCGTGAAGTCGGTGATCCAGTACCCGTGGTAGCCGGCGGAGACGTCGGCTCCCTTCCCCTGCACCGGCTGGTTCTTGAAGATCGGCGCCATCCAGATGGCGGTGGTGCCGAGCCCCTTGATGTAGTCGAGCCGGTCGGTCAGGCCCTTGAGGTCGCCGCCCTGGTAGAAGCCCTTGTCCGTCGGGTCCAGCCCGGTCTCCAGACGGCTGCCGGTCAGGCCGCCGGTGTCGTTGCGCGGATCGCCGTTCGCGAACCGGTCCGGGAGGACGAAGTAGAACTGCTCCCGGGTCAGGTCGTGCCGTGCGGGCTCGGCGGCCAGTTTCGCGTCCGAGGGCGGGGCGGGCGGCGCGGCGGCCGCGGCCGGGAGGGCGGGCAGGAGCGTCACGGCCAGGGCGGCGGCGATCACTCCTGCGGCGGGGCGTATCAAGGCGGGTCTCCTTGTGTACGGGGCACGGGATGAGGGCCGCCCGGCGGATGGCGGGGTGGAACACCGGGCGGCCCTGGTCTGTGAGGTGTGGTGGTCAGTTGCGCCAGGTGTCGTTCAGCACGGCCTTGCCGCTCGCCGGGACGGTCGCGGTGCGGTTGGCCCCGCTCTCCCAGGTGACGTTCCCGGCGGCGTCCTTGCGCACGTACTTGTACGAGAACGCGGTCCCGGCCGGCAGGGACACGTCCAGCTTCCAGACCGGGTACGCCGCCGGGTCCAGCTTGAGGGCGCTGCCGGTGTTCCAGCCGCCGAGCTCGGCGCGGTCCCCGGTGACGTAGATGTTCTGTCCGAAGGCGGTGGTGGCGTTGACGGCGAACGAGGCGCCCGCGGCCGCCGGCGGGGGCGTGGTCCCGCCGGCGGCGCAGGTGCGGGCGCCCACGTGCAGGGCGAGGGCGGTGCCGGCGCCGAGGGTGGCGGTGAACTGCCCGGCGGAGTTGACGTTCACGGTGCGCCCGCTCTGGACGTCGCAGTAGTCGCCGGCCGGGAGCGAGCTCTGGAAGGTGCGGGTGAGGGGCGCGCCCTCGTGATTGAGGGCGACGTACGCCTTGGACCCGCGCCCGAAGGCGATCCGGTCGGACCCGTCGTCCCACCAGTTGGTGACGGCCTGGCCGCGGGCGGCGTTGCGGAAGGCGACCATGGAGGAGATCTCCCGCCAGGCGTGCTGGCACTTCCAGCCGTCGGAGTAACAGGCGTTCACGGAGCCGCCGTTCGGCGGTCCGGCGTCCTTGTCGCTCCACTCGTACCCGGAGTGCACGTCGGGGGACCCGTACGGCCAGGCCAGCATGAAGACGCTTGCGAGGGTGTAGGCGGAGCCGTCCTTGTAGTTGAGGGTGTCGCCGCCGCGCTCGGTGTCGTGGTTGTCGACGAACACCGCGGCCTGCGCGCTCGGCATGTACCCCCAGGCCTCGCCGAAGTTCTTGAGGTGGGCGAGGTCCTCGTTCTGGAAGACCCGCTTGAGGTCCCGGGCGTAGCGGAACTCCTGCACGTCGCCGTTGCCGAGGTACTCGGAGGGCGAGACGGCCTCGCCGGCCCCGTGGATCGCCTCCTGCTTCCAGTAGACGGAAGGATTCGTCAGCCGGGACTTGATGTTGGCGAGGTCGGCGGCGGGCATGTGCTTGGCGGCGTCGATCCGCAGGCCGTCGACGCCCAGCGACAGCAGGTCGTTGAGGTATCCGGCGATCCGCCCCCGTACGTAGTCCTCACCGGTGTCGAGGTCGGCGAGCTGTACGAGTTCGCAGTTCTGGACGTTGGCCCGGTCCTGGTAGTTGGAGATGGCGGCCCGGCAGTCGTCCATGTCGGCGCCCGAATAGAGCCCGGGGTAACCGTACTTCGTGTACGAAGAGCCCCCGGTCCCGACGCCGTCGCCGGCGGCCATGTGGTTGATGACGGAGTCGGCCACGACCTTCACTCCGGCGGCGTGGCAGGTGTCGACCATGGCCTTGAACGCGGCACGGTCGCCCAGCCGCCCGGCGATCTTGTAGCTGACGGGCTGGTACGAGGTCCACCACTGGGGGCCCTGGATGTGCTCCTGGGGCGGCGAGACCTGGACGTACCCGTATCCGGCGGGCCCGAGCGCATCGGTGCACGCCTTGGCGACGGAGTCGAAGCGCCACTCGAAGAGGACGGCGGTCACGTCCTTGTCCCCGGGCGCCGCGGCGGCGGCCTGCGGTGCCGGGCCGGTGAGGGCGGCCGCGGCAAGTGCGGTGGTGGCGAAAAGAGTTGCAGCTCTGACGGCTCTGGCAGGCATGCGGGGGGCCTCCTGGCGGGAGAGGTGGGGATTGCAGCGACCGTAGGGGCCGGGTAGGAGGCCTGCAAGACTTTGCGCAAGAGATTGCAGAATTGTTTCCGGGGCGTGTCCCGCCGGACGGGCGGGTCAGGCAGGGCGCGGATCGGGGCCCTGCCGCATCACGGGGGCGCGCATAGGGGGCGCAAAGTGTCGAAACGATACAGCTGCGGGCATTGGAGTGAACACCCGTTCCCGGCAGCGCTCGCGGACGGTTGGACCGGCCGACGCGCGGAACCAGCAGCGCGTCCTTCGATGATCCTTAGGGGAGTCATGCGCATTCGTTCTGCTGTCACCGCGTCCGTCCTGGCCGCCGGCATCCTGCTCGGCGGCGCCGGTGCCGCCCTGGCCGACGGGGTCGACATCGACTACTTCACCGGTGGCCGCGCGGGCCACGCGTCGAACTGCTCCACGTTCGCCGCGGTCCCGCACAACCTCCCGGCGTTCGCGGGCCCGGTCTACAACTCGTCCTGCGAGAAGAGCGGCGACAAGGAGTGGCTGACGGGGCACCACATCGGTGCCTGATCCGGCGCCCGGCACCGCGGGGGCGGACCGACGGCGACGTCGGCCGCCCCCGCGGCGTTCACGACCCGGTCCTCCGGGATCCGGCCCTCCTGGGACCTAGTCCTCCGGGACCTGGGCCGTCGAGCCCCTGACCACCAGTTCCGGCTGGAAGACGTACTCCGTGCGCTGGACCGGGGTGCCGGCCACCGCTTCCAGGAGGGCGCCCACCGCCGCCGTGGCCATCGCGCGGACCGGCTGGCGGACCGTCGTCAGCGGGGGGTCCGTGAAGGCGATCAGCGGGGAGTCGTCGAAGCCGACCACCGAGACGTCCTCGGGGACCCTCAGACCCCGCTCCCTCGCCGCGCGGATCACGCCGAGCGCCATCGGGTCGCTCCCGCACACGATGCCCGTGCAGCCGCGGTCCAGCAGGGCGCCGCCCGCCGCGTGGCCCCCCTCCACCGTGAACAGCGTCCGCTGGATCAGACCGTCCGCCTCGGCCGACGGCAGCGCCGCCTTGAACCCCGCCTCCTTGCGGGCCGACGGAACGTAGCGGGTCGGCCCTATCGCCAGGCCGATGCGCCGGTGGCCCAGGTCCGCGAGGTGCCGTACCGCCATGTCCGCCGCCGCCCGGTCGTCCGGCGAGATGAACGGGGCGTTGACGTGTTCGTTGAAGCCGTTGATCAGGACGAAGGGGATGCCCCGCGAAGACAGCCGGTGGTAGCGGGACGGGTCCAGCGACGCGTCCGCGTGCAGGCCCGACAGGAAGACGATCCCGGTGACCCCCCGCTCCTCCAGCTGCTCCACCAGCTCGTCCTCCGTGGCCCCGCCCGGCGTCTGCGTGCACAGCACCGGCGTATAGCCGTGGCCCGCCAGCGCCTGCTCGATGACCTGCGCGAACGCCGGGAAGATGGGGTTCGTCAGCTCCGGGATCAGGAGTCCGACCAGCCCGTTGCTGCGGCGGCGCAGACGTACCGGGCGCTCGTAGCCCAGCAGGTCCATGGCCGCCAGCACCCGGTGCCGGGTGCCGGCCGCCACGCCCGCCTTGCCGTTGAGCACACGGCTGACCGTCGCCTCGCTGACCTCGGCCTGCGCGGCGATGTCCGTCAGCCGGAGCGGGGAGGTCACCCCTGCCACCACACCGCCGTGTCGGCCCCGAGGACCCCGGGGTCCGTCACCTCGCCGCTCGCCAGCAGCACCGTCCCCGGCGCGGGCATCCGCACCGGCTCCCCGGTCGTGTTGGCCGTGCAGACGAAGCCCCCGCGCCGGAAGGCCAGTACGCCCTGCGGCGCCTCCAGCCACTCCACCGCGTCACCCGCGCCCAGGTCGGCGTGGTCCCGGCGGATCCGCAGCGCCGCCCGGTACAGCTCCAGGGTGGAGTCCGGGTCGCCCGTCTGGGCCTCGACGCTCAGCCCGGCCCACTCGGCCGGCTGCGGCAGCCAGCTGCCGCCGTCACCGAAGCCGTACGGGGCCTCCCGGCCCGACCACGGGATCGGCACGCGGCAGCCGTCGCGCAGTCCGTCCTGCCCGTTCTCCTTGAAGAAGGAGGGGTCCTGGCGCACCTCGTCCGGAAGCTCCGTCACCTCCGGCAGGCCGAGCTCCTCGCCCTGGTAGACGTACGCCGACCCCGGCAGCGCCAGCATCAGCAGCGCGGCGGCGCGCGCCCGCTCCAGGCTGCCGAAGCGCGTGCGGTGGCGTACGACGTCGTGGTTGGACAGCACCCAGGTGGTCGGCGCCCCCACCGGCCGCATCGAGTCGAGCGATTCGTCGATCGCGGCGCGCAGCGCCTCGGCGTCCCACCCCGTGTTCAGGTAGTGGAAGTTGAACGCCTGGTGCAGCTCGTCGGGGCGCAGGTACAGGGCCGTGCGGTCCGCGCTCGGGGTCCAGGCCTCGGCGACGCCGATGCGGTCGCCCGCGTACTCGTCGAGCACCTTCCGCCAGGAGCGGTAGATCTCGTGGACCCCGTCCTGGTCGAAGAAGGGGAGCACCTGGTTGCCGAGCAGCTTGAGCTGCTCGTCGCGGCCGAGGTCGGGCAGGCCGGGAGCCTTCACCAGCCCGTGGGCCACGTCGATGCGGAAGCCGTCCGCGCCCAGGTCGAGCCAGAAGCGCAGGATCGAGCGGAACTCGTCCTGGACGGCCGGGTGTTCCCAGTTGAAGTCGGGCTGCTCCGGGGCGAAGAGGTGCAGGTACCACTCCCCGTCCGCCACCCTCGTCCACGCCGGTCCGCCGAAGATCGACTCCCAGTCGTTCGGCGGCTCGGAGCCGTCGGCCCCCCGCCCCGGCCGGAAGTGGAAGCGCTCGCGCAGCGGGGTGCCGGGACCCTCCCGCAGCGCCTGCTTGAACCATTCGTGCTGGTCGGAGCAGTGGTTCGGGACGAGGTCCACGATGATGCGCAGGCCCAGCCCGTGGGCTTCGCGGATCACGGCGTCGGCGTCGTGCAGGGTGCCGAACATGGGGTCGATGGCCCGGTAGTCGGCGACGTCGTAGCCGGCGTCGGCCTGCGGGGAGGCGTAGAAGGGGCTGAGCCAGACGGCGTCCACGCCCAGCTCCTTCAGGTACGGCAGTCGGCTGCGGATGCCTTCGAGGTCCCCCATGCCGTCTCCGTTGGAGTCGGCGAAACTGCGCGGATAGACCTGGTAGATCACCGCTTCTCTCCACCAGCCGGGCAGCGTGCCGGTGGTGGTGGGAAGGCCACTGTCCGAAGTCAGTGCGTCGGCGAGGTGCTGGGTCATGTCGTCCTTGGAGAGATCGGGCCGGGGGTGAGAGGGGGCAGGCAGGGTGGTCGGCCCTGGGTCGCGGGAGGGGTGTCAGCCCTTGGTCGCGCCTGCCGTCATCCCGGCGACGAGGTGACGCTGGGCGAAGAGGAAGAAGATGGCCGCCGGGATGGCGATGAGGACCGAGGCGGCGCTCATCGCACCCCAGTTGGAGGTGTACTGCGTGACGAAGGTCTGCAGCCCTCCGGCGAGGGTGAGGTGCTCGTCGCCGACCATGAAGGCGGAGGCGTACGCGACCTCGCCCCAGGCGGTGATGAACGAGTAGAAGCCGGTGACGGCGAGGCCGGGCTTGGCCAGCGGCAGGATCAGGCGCCAGAAGGTGCCGAAGGGGTTGAGCCCGTCGACGCGGCCGGATTCGTCGATCTCGACCGGGATGGTGTCGAAGAACCCCTTCATCATCCAGGCGCAGAACGGCACGGCGATGGTGAGGTACGTGATGATCAGACCGAGCGGCTGGTTGAGCAGCCCCAGGTCTCCCATGAGGTTGTAGAGCGGGACGATCAGGATGGCCATCGGGAACATCTGCGTGATGAGCAGGGTCCACATCAGCGGCTTCATGCCGGGGAACTTGAACCGGCTGACGGCGTAGCCGGTCGTGGCGGCGATGAACACGCCGAGGACCGTGGTGATGCCGGCCACGAGCACGGAGTTGCCGAACCATGTGAAGAAGGAGGTCGACTCCACCAGGTAGCGGTAGTTCTCCAGGGTCGGTTCCTTCACGAAGTCCGTGGAGATGGCGTGCTTCGCGGGCTTGATCGAGGTCAGCAGGACCCACAGCACCGGGAAGACGGCGATCACGGACGCCACGATCAGGGTGACGTGCAGTCCGGCGGAGGCGAGCGGGGAGCGCTGCCCCCTGATGCGTATGCGCGGGGTCGTCACGGTCACCACACCTCTCCCTGCTTGCGCAGCGAGCGCCGGTAGACCAGCGCGAAGATCATGAGCAGGGCGAGGATGAGCACGCCCCAGGTGGCGGAGCCGGCGAAATCGCGCGGGCTGGCCACGAAGGCCTCCCGGAAGGCCTGGGTCACCAGGATCTCCGTGGAGTCGCCCGGTCCGCCCCGCGTCAGCAGGAAGATCACCGGGAACATGTTGAAGGTCCAGATGGTGGAGAGCAGGATCACGGTCATGCTCACCGCCCGCAGCCCGGGCAGGGTGATGTGCCGGAACCGCTGCCAGGCGGTGGCCCCGTCCATCTCGGCGGCCTCGTACAGCTCGCCGGGGATCGACTGCAGCCCGCCGAGCAGGGCGACCATCATGAAGGGGACGCCGAGCCAGACGTTGACGGCGACGACCGAGAACTTCGCCCACGTCGGGTCGTCGAGCCACGGGACCGCAGAAATGCCGCCCCCGTCGAGGATCTTGTTCAGGATGCCGCTGTCGCGGTTGAACAGGAACCGCCAGGCGAAGACGGAGACGAAGCCGGGAACGGCCCAGGGCAGGATGAGCGCCATCCGGTAGGCGGCGCGGCCCCGGAAGTCCCGGTTCAGCATGTTGGCCAGGGCCAGTCCGAGCGTGAAGGTGATCGACACGCACAGGACGGTCCACACCACCGTCCACACCAGCCGCTGCAGGAACACCGGGTCGGCCAGGACGTCGGCGTAGTTGTCGAGGCCGACGAACTTGTACGTGGCCTCGATGTGGTTGGCGCCGATCGTACGGCCGACGTTGCGCTCGTTGGCGTCGGTCAGCGACAGGTAGACGCCGCGGGCGAGCGGCCAGCCGATGATCACGCCGAGGACGAGCACCACCGGGGCGACCATGGCCCAGGCGTACCAGTGGGTGGCCAGGGCGCGCCCCAGACCACCGCGCTTCGAGCTGTCAGTCATGCGGCTCCGGCCGCGGGCCGCGACGGAGTCTTCCCCGTCGCCGCCCGCGGCCTTCGCCACGGACTGGCTGGTGTCAGCAGCCATCGCTTCTACTACTTCCAACCCTTGAGGATCTTGCGGAACTCGACGCCGGCCGCCTTGGCCGCGTCCTCGGGGCTGGAGGCCCCGGTGATCGCCTTGGTGTATTCGACCTTCAGCGGCTCGAAGAGGGAGCCGTTCTCCGGGATCCAGGCGCGCTCGACGGCCTTGTCCACGGCCGGCTTGAAGAACTGGACCATCTCGCTGGACTTGACGTCCGGCTGCTCGTAGGCGGCGGTCCGGGTCGGGAGCAGGCTGAGCTCCTTGGTGGACTGCACCTGCACGTCCTGCGAGGTCATGTACTCGACGAAGGCGTGCGCGGCGGCGCGGTTCTTCGAACCGGCGTAGACGGCGAGGTCGTGGCCGCCCTGCGGGGCACCGGCCTTGGCGGAGCCGGCCGGGACGGCGGCGACGCCGAGGTTGGCCTTGTCCTTGAACTGGTCGCCGGCGTAGGTGTCGGCGACGGCCCACGGACCGTTGATCATCATTGCGGCCTCGCCCGACTTGAAGGCGGTCTGCATGTTGGTCCAGCCGTCGGTGGCGTTGGTGATCGCCGCACCCGAGGTGACCAGGTCGCGGGCGGTCTTGAACGCCTTGACGCCGGCCGGGTTGTCGACGGTGACCGTCTTGGTCTTCGCGTCGACGAGGTCGCCGCCCTCGCCGTAGATGAGCGGCAGGAACCAGTACGAGTCGTCGCCGCGCAGGTAGAGGCCGGCCTTGCCGGTCTTCGCCTTGATCGCGGCGGAGGCGGCCTTCAGCTCCTCCAGCGTCTTGGGGGGCTGGACGCCGGCGTCGGCGAGCATCTTCTTGTTGTAGAAGAGGCCGAGGGTGTCGATGACCTGCGGGACGGCGTAGGTCTTGCCCTCGTACTTGCCGCTGGCCGCGGCCTGCGGCAGGAACTCGGCGTCGACCTTCTTGACCGTCTCGGCCGGGACCTCGTCGAGGTAGCCGAGCGAGGCGAAGTCGGCGACCCAGCCGACGTCGGCGCGGATCACGTCAGGGGCTTCGGAGCCGCTGCTGAAGGCGTTCTTGACCTTGTTCTGCGCGTCACCGTACGGGACGTTGACGTACTTGACGGTGACCTTCGGGTGCTTCGCGGTGAACGCCTCGGCGATCTTCTGGAAGCTGGCCTTCTCGGCGTCGTTCGAGGTGTCCCACCACGTGACCGTGCCGGAGAGCTCCCCGCCGGCCTTGGTCTCGCCGCCGCCGTCCTTGGTGTCACCGCCGCAAGCCGTCGCCGCGAGCGCCAGGGTCGCGACCAGCGCGGTGGCCGCTATGCCACGCCGCATATGAACTCCTTCGATGATCCCGGCCGCGCCCTCGCGGTCCCGAGTTGCAGGGAACGTAACAAGCCTGAAAGCCGACCGAAAGAGCTTGCGGCAATTTTCTGCAAGCCGGGCCGATCGTTACATCCGTGTGTCCTGACGGTTGCCGCCGCTTGCTGGTTGTTCGAACTTCCTTCGGGGCGTCAGGCCCGCAACCAGGGGGCATGTGCGCGCGTTGACCCCTATATGACCCATGAGCTGACCGCCCCCCGGCTTGCAAGCGCTTCCAGCAAGGTCACCGCAAGCGGCGGCGGCTGGTGGCGCGATGCCGTCATCTACCAGGTGTACGTACGTTCCTTCGCGGACAGCGACGGCGACGGCATCGGCGACCTCCAGGGGGTGCGCGCCCGCCTGCCCCATCTGGCCCGGCTCGGGGTCGACGCCGTGTGGCTCACCCCCTTCTACGTCTCCCCGCAGGCCGACGGCGGCTACGACGTCGCCGACTACCGGGCCGTCGACCCCCTCTTCGGGGACCTCTCCGACGCCGACGAGCTCGTCCGGTCCGCCCACGCCCTGGGCCTGCGGGTCATCGTGGACGTGGTGCCCAACCACACCTCCGACCGGCACGCCTGGTTCCGGGAGGCCCTCGCCGACCCCGCGGCCGATGCCCGGGACCGCTACCACTTCCGCCCCGGCCGCGGCCCCGGCGGGGCGCTCCCGCCCAACGACTGGGAGTCCGTCTTCGGCGGCCCCGCCTGGTCCCGCACCCCGGACGGGGCCTGGTACCTGCACCTCTTCGCCCCCGAGCAGCCGGATCTGAACTGGGAGCACCCCGAGGTGGCGCAGGAGTTCTCCTCCGTCCTGCGCTTCTGGCTCGACCTCGGCGTCGACGGGTTCCGCATCGACGTGGCCCACGGCATGGTCAAGGCGCCCGGCATGCCCGACATCGGCCGCGGCGCCCAGGCCACCCTGATCGGCACCGAGCCGCTCCCCTTCTTCGACCAGGACGGCGTGCACGCGATCCACCGCTCCTGGCGGCGGCTGCTCGACTCCTACGAGGGCCCCCGCATCGGGGTCGCCGAGGCGTGGGCGCCGACCTCCGAGCGGCTCGCCCTCTACGTCCGCCCCGACGAACTGCACCAGGCCTTCAACTTCCGATTCCTGAACTGTCCCTGGGACACCCGGGCGATGCGGACCGTCATCGACGAGTCCCTGGCGGCCACGGCCTCCGTCGGCGCCCCCACCACCTGGGTGCTGTCCAACCACGACGTGGTACGCCATGTGACCCGGTACGGGGGCGGGGCCCAGGGCCTGGCCCGCGCCCGGGCCGCCGCGCTGCTGATGCTCGCCCTGCCCGGGTCGGCGTACCTCTACCAGGGCGAGGAGCTCGGCCTGCCCGAGGTCGCCGACCTCCCCGACGACCTGCGCCAGGACCCCGCCTTCCTGCGCTCCGCCGGGCAGGACGGGCTGCGCGACGGCTGCCGGATCCCGCTGCCCTGGTCCGGCGAGCGGCCCCCCTACGGGTTCGGACCGGCCGGCAGCTGGCTCCCGCAGCCCGCCGACTGGGCCCCGCTCAGCGTCGCCGCCCAGACCGGGGACCCCCACTCCACCCTGGAGCTGTACCGCGCCGCCCTGGAGCTGCGCCGCGCGCTGCCCGGCCTCGGCTCCCCCGACGCCGGCCCGCTGACCTGGCTGCCGGCGCCCGAGGGCGTGCTCCTCTTCACCCGGCCCGGGTTCGCCTGCACCCTCAACAGCCGCTCCGAGCCGCTCGAACTTCCCGCGCCGGGGCGCCCCGTACTCTCCAGCGCGCCGGTGGAGACCGACGGCCGGACCGTGCTGCTGCCGCCGGATTCGTGCACGTGGTGGGCGTTGTGAGCCGGGGACCGGTACAGTCCAATCCCGTGACCGCACGGCTAGCCGACATCGCAGCCCAGGCGGGGGTCAGCGAAGCCACAGTCAGCCGCGTGCTCAACGGCAAGCCCGGCGTGGCCGCCGGCACCCGTGAATCGGTGCTGGCCGCGCTCGACGTGCTCGGCTACGAGCGCCCGGTCAAGCTGCGCCAGCGCAGCGCGGGGCTCGTCGGGCTGATAACCCCCGAACTGGACAACCCCATCTTCCCGGCGCTCGCGCAGGTCATCGGCCAGGCGCTGACCCGGCAGGGGTACACCCCGGTCCTGGCCACGCAGACCCCCGGCGGGTCCACCGAGGACGAGCTCACCGAGATGCTGGTCGACCGCGGGGTCTCCGGCATCATCTTCGTCTCCGGGCTGCACGCCGACACCACCGCCGACATGGGCCGCTACGACCAACTCCGCGGGCAGGGCGTCCCGTACGTCCTCATCAACGGGTTCTCCGACAAGGTGCAGGCCCCCTTCGTCTCCCCCGACGACCGCGCCGCGATGCAGCTCGCCGTCACCCACCTGACCGCGCTCGGGCACACCCGCATCGGGCTCGCGGTCGGACCCAAGCGGTTCGTGCCGGTACTGCGCAAGATCGAGGGCTTCCGGCTCGGGATGAAGGAGCGGCTCGGCCTCGACGAGGCCGAGGTCGAGGAGCTCGTCCAGCACTCCCTGTACACCCTGGAGGGCGGGCAGGCCGCGGCGGCGGCGCTCATCGCGCGCGGCTGCACCGCCGTCGTGTGCGCCAGCGACATGATGGCGCTCGGGGCGATCCGGGCGGCCCGGCAGCAGGGGCTGCGGGTGCCGCAGGACGTTTCGGTCGTCGGCTTCGACGACTCCCCCCTCATAGCGTTCACCGATCCGCCGCTGACCACCATCCGGCAGCCGGTGCAGGCCATGGGGCAGGCGGCCGTCCGTACGCTCCTGGAGGAGATCGGCGGTACGCCGGCCCCGCACAGCGAGTTCGTCTTCCTCCCCGAGCTGGTGGTCCGCGGATCCACCGCCTCCGGTCCGCAGCAGCGCAGGGGAACTTAGGGGACCGTCTACTCCCCAGGGCTGAGCGGCTGCGCCCGAGACCGTCCCGAGGGATGATCGAAGGCGAGGAGCCATCTGGCAGACTCTTTCCCCATGGGTGAATCGAGCGTGAAGACACTGGAAACCCGGACGGAAGCCTCGTCACCCCACGTGACCGAGAGTGAGACTCGTCCGGGGTCTCAGCGCGCTCTCCTGCCCCGGCTGCGCGCCCCGCGCCGGCCGCGGATCTGGTTCGAGATCCTGCTCATCGGGGTCAGTTACTGGACCTACTCGCTCATCCGCAACGCGGTGCCCGAGCAGAAGGCGGCCGCCCTCGCGAACGCCGACTGGCTGTGGGACCTCGAACGCACCCTCGGCATCGCCGTGGAGCACTCGGTCAATCACGCCGTCAACTCGGTGACGTGGCTGATCGTCGGCATGAACTACTACTACGCCACGCTCCACTTCGTCGTCACCATCGGCGTCCTGGTGTGGATCTACCGTTTCCATCCGGGGCGTTACGCGGCGACGCGACTGGTCCTCTTCGCCACCACGGGCGTGGCCCTGCTCGGCTACTACTTCTTCCCGCTCGCGCCGCCCCGGCTGATGAACGGGCAGGACTTCGTGGACACCGTGCTGGTCCACCACACCTGGGGCTCGATGGCCTCCGGCAACCTCAAGCACATGTCGAACCAGTACGCGGCGATGCCCTCGATGCACATAGGGTGGTCGCTCTGGTGCGGACTGACGATCTTCGCGGTCGCCTCCGCCCCTTGGGCCAAGATCCTGGGCCTGCTCTACCCGGTGGCCACCCTCGTGGTCATCGTGGCCACCGCCAACCACTTCTGGCTGGACGCCGCGGGCGGCATGCTCTGCCTCGCGTTCGGCTACACGGTCTCGCGCGCCTGGTACGGCTCGCTGCCGCACCGGCTGCCGCGCGAGCCGGAGGCCAAAGACCCGCATCCGGCGACGGCCGCCCTGCTGAACCGGTTCCGCAGGTCCTGACGCCCTGGTCGGGCGATGTCAGTGGGTGTTGTTAGCCTGCGCGTCGCCAGTAGGAACGATCAAGGAGGCGGCGTGCAGGACGTGGAGCGGCACGAGGTCGGCGAGCACCGGATAACCGAAGCCCTGGAAGACGTTCCGGGACGGGCCTACGACCACTGGTACCGGCTGCGGTACGGCGGCGGGCTGTCCCTGAAGGGGCTCCACGAGACCCGTGACGACCTCCTCGACCACGTCGGCGCGCGGACGCTGGCGGACCCCGGGCTGACCGGAGCCGTCGCACGCCGTGCGCTGCTGACGGCCGCCGAATGCGCGCTCGGAGAGCTCTCCCTCGGCTGCTTCCCGAACGGCGACTTCGAGGTGCCGTTCCCCCTCCTCCACGAGGAGCTCAGCAGCATGGACCTCTCCTTCGGCGACTCCGTCGACCAGGCGCCCACGGCCCGGACCTGGCTGGACGCCTTCGCGCTGTCCGTGGCCTGCGGGGTGGTCCGGGAGCGGGACCGGGTGATCGGGCTGCTGCTGCGCAGCGACTACGCACCCGCCCTGCGCGACGGCGTGCCGTACTCGCCGCTCGACTCGCACTCCGACCCGGCCGAGCTCGCCGAGATGGACGCGCTGTGCCTCTACCTCACGCCGGCGGCCGGACACCTGCCGCGGGACTGGCCGGACGCGACCCTGTGCAAGCCCGACGCCGCCGAGCGTGCGCAGGCCGCCCGCCGGCTGGACGGCTTCGGTGCGCTCACCTCGGACCAGCGGCTGCTGCGCGTCCTCCTCGACGACGACCAGCCCGCCTTCGAGCGCGCCCTGGCCGGGAGCCTCGCCGGCCTCCGCGAGGGCGCGGGCCCCGACGCGCCCGCCCGCTCCCTCTTCCCGGTCGGCACGATCGCCGTGGCCGCGCTGGCCGTCCAGGTCCACGGCTGGCGGCTGGGCGTCACCTCCGCCTACCTCCCGCAGAGCCTCCTGACGGGCTGACGGCCTGACCGCCTGACCGCCTGGCTGCTTCCCCGCCTGGCCCCCTGGCCGCCTGGCCGCCTGGCCGCCTGATCGCCGCTACGCCTTCCCGACGTACGTGATCCGGCCGCCCGACATCGTGAGCCGGATCGGGGCCGCGGCCAGCTCGTCGGGGGCCGTGTCCACCGGGTCGAGGGCGAAGGCCGTCAGGTCCGCCCGGAAGCCGGCCGCGATCCGGCCCGCCACCCGCTGCTCCCCGGCCGCGATCGCCGCGTGCGAGGTCATGCCCTCCAGGGCCATCAGCCCGGTCAGGGCGGGGCCCGCGGCGGCCGCGCCCAGGGGGCTGCGGGCGGTGGCCAGGACCCGGCGGGCGTCGTGGTGGGCGATGGGCCAGTCCGAGCCCAGGGCCAGTACGGCCCCCGCCTCGCGCAGGTCCCGGCAGCGCCAGGCCCGCGCCGCCCGCTCCGCGCCCAGCCGCTTCGACCACTCGTCGCTGTGGTCGGCCCGGGTGTACGCGGTGTGCGGCGGCTGCATCGAGGCGATCACCCCGAGCTGCGCGAACCGGTTCAGCTGGTCGTCGGGGACGGTCTCGATGTGCTCGATCCGGTGCCGCATCCGGGCCTGCGCGCCCAGCGAGGCCACCGTGTCCAGGACGTGGCGGACGGCCGCGTCGCCGATGGCGTGGGTCGCGGTGCGCACCCCGGCCGCGTCCAGGGTCCGTACGGCCTCCGAGTAGGCCCGGGGGTCGGGCCAGAAGGCGTCCGTGCCCCGGCCGTGGCAGTCGGCGCGCTCCAGCCAGGCGGTGCCGCCCTCGACGGTGCCGTCCATGAAGAACTTGACGCCGGCGACCTGCCAGTGACGGCCGCGCACGCCCTGGAGTCCGATCAGCTCGGCCAGCTCCCGCGAGGTGGCGCCCGGCATGCACCAGGGCGCGAGCTTCAGCCGCAGCGGCAGGTCGCCTTCGTACTCGACGCCCGCGAGCAGGGCCGGTACGTCGCCGTCGCCGAGGTCCATCACGTGGGCGCCGGTGAGGCCGGTGGCGGCCATCTCGCCGAGCAGGGCGGTGAGCCGGGCGCGCCGCTCGGCGGCCGAGGGCTTGGGGGCGAGGGCGCCGACCAGGCCCATCGCGGCGTGCTCGACGAGGTGTCCGGTCGGGCGGCCGTCCGGACCGCAGACGATCTCCGAGCGCTGGTCGAACGTACGCGGGCCCGTGATGCCCGCCGCCGCCAGGGCCGCGCCGGAGGCGAGGGCGGAGTGGCCGTCGTACAGGCGCAGGAAGGCGGGGGCGCCGGACAGGGCCTCCTCGACCAGCGCCTTGTCGACGGGGCGGCCGCCGAAGGCGTTGTGGTCGAGGCCGTGGCCGAGGACCCAGCCTCCGGTGCGGGGTGCGGTGCGCAGGGCGGACCGGAGCTGGTCGAGGTCGCGGACGGCCGAGAGGTCGGTCCCGGTGGCCATCTCGATGCCCCAGACGGGGTGGCTGTGGGCATCGGTCAGCCCGGGTGTGAGGGTGGCGCCGCCGAGGTCGAGCACCTCGGTGGCGGGGCCGCGCCAGTCGCGTACGTCGCCCTCGTCGCCCACGGCGAGGATCTCGCCGCCGAGGACGGCTACCGCGCGGGCCTCGGGGCGGGCGGGGTCGAGGGTGCGGACGCGGGCTCCGGTGAGGACGGTGTCGGCAGCGGGCACGGCTC
Source organism: Streptomyces sp. NPDC051582 (assembly GCF_040681715.1). Lineage (NCBI taxonomy): Bacteria > Bacillati > Actinomycetota > Actinomycetes > Kitasatosporales > Streptomycetaceae > Streptomyces > Streptomyces sp. NPDC051582. Next base: position 108,670 of record NZ_JBFAZJ010000022.1, on the reverse strand, counting down.
TTCTCCTTGGGCGTCTTCTGCGAAGGCTTCGGTATCGGGACCGGTATCGGGACCGGCTTCGGTATCGGGCTCGGCTTCGGTATCGGGCTCGGCGGCGAATCGGGCGTAGGTATCGGGGCGTCGGGTCTTCAGGCGCTGCGCGAGCCCGAGCCCGGCCAGGAACACGGCGGGGACGAGGGCGACGAGGACGGTGTTCACGGTGGTGGAGGCCATGGTGAACAGGCCCACCTTGGAGACGACGAGGCAGATCGCCACGGCGAGCAGCGCGGCGGCGGCGACCGGCGCGACCACGGTCCGCCAGGGGCCCTCGGTGTGCGCGGTGCGCCGGAAGTAGACGGGTACGGCGATCGCGGCGAGCAGCATCAGCGCCATGAGTCCGATCATGCCCGGCGTGTTCACCCAGAGCAGCAGCTGCTGGTACGGATCCGCTCCGGCGAGCGCGAAGGCGAGGACGATGACGGCGCCGAGGGCGCTCTGGGCGAGGCCCGCGAGGTACGGGGAGCGGTGGCGCGGGTGGACCCGGCCGAGGGCGGCGGGCAGTACGCCCTCCTCGGCGAGGGCGAGCGCGTAGCGGTTGATGGCGTTGTGGAAGGCGAGGAGGGAGGCGATGACGCTGGTGACGATGAACAGGTGCATGAGGTCGGCCGCCCAGGGGCCGACGTACGTGGTGATCGCGGCGAAGAAGAGGCCGCCGGGGTCCTCGGCGGCGGCCGCGAGGACCTCCTCGGCGCCGAAGGCCTGGATGACGGTCCAGACGATGAAGGCGTAGAAGAGGCCGAGGAAGGCGACGGCGATGTAGGTGGCGCGCGGGATGGTCCGGTCGGGGTCGCGGGCCTCGCGGCGGTAGATGACGGTGGACTCGAAGCCGGTGAACGCGGCGAAGGCGAAGGCCAGGACGGCGGCGGTGCCGGGGACGAGGACCGCGCCGGGGGCGAAGGAGCCGGCGGAGAGCCCGTGGGCGCCGCCCCTGAGGAGGACGCCTCCCGCGAGGAGGGCGAGTATCCCGGTCTCGGCGACGAGCAGGACGCCGAGCACCTTGGCGCCGAAGTCGATGGAGCGGAAGCCGCCGTACCAGACGAGGACGAGGCCGGCGAGGGAGACGGGCAGCCAGGGGACGTCGAGGCCGCCGAGGGCGTGGGCGGTGTCGGCGGTGGTGGTGCCGAGGAGTCCGTAGACCCCGATCTCCATGCCGTTGTAGCCGACGAGGGCCAGCAGGGCGGCGCCGATGCCGACGCGCTTGCCGAGGCCGCGGGTGATGTAGGCGTAGAAGGCGCCGCCGCTGCGGACGTGGCGGCTCATGGTGGTGAACCCGACGGCGAAGACGGCGAGGGTGAGGCCCGCGAGGAGGTACCCGGCGGGGGCGCCGATCCCGCCCAGCAGGATCGCGACGGGGGCCACGCCGGCCATGACGGTGAGCGGGGCGGCGGCGGAGACCACGAAGAAGGAGATGTCGGCTGTGCCGAGCGCCGCGCGGCGCAGGGCGGGTCCGTCTGCTGGCGGTTCCGGCATTTCGGGCATGTGGCAGTACACCCTTCGGGGAGACCAAAACCTAAAGGGTTTAGGTTTGCGGCAATGTAGCCTCCGGTTTTGGCGTACGGGAAGACCTCACGGTGGGAGAAACCGATGGCACGGCCGCGCACCCCCCTCCTCGACCGGGAGCGGATCGCCGCGACCGCCCTGCAACTGGTCGCGGGGCAGGGTGAGTTCAGCGTTCCGCAGATCGCCCGGGCGCTCGGCGTGCAGACCGGGTCGGTGTATCACCACGTGGACGGCCGGGCGGGGGTGGTGGAGCTGGTGCGGGAGCTCGTGTGCGACCGGATCGCCGGCGAGACGCTGGACCTGGAGCCGTGGGACCGGGCCCTGGAGGCCTGGGCGCGTTCGTACCGGGCCGCCTTCGCGGCCTCGCCGCGGGCCATCCCGCTGCTGATGACCACACCGGTGCGGGCCCCGCGGGTGCTGGCGCAGTACGAGCGGGCGGTCGCCATGCTGCTGGCGGCGGGGTTCACCCGCGACCGGGTGATGCCGCTGCTGACGGCGCTGGAGAACCTGGTCCTCGGCTCGGCCCTGGACCTGGCCGCCCCGGAGGCGATGTGGGAGCCGTCCCCCGACACCCCGCTGCTCGCGGACGCCCTGACGGCCGTGGGCCCGGGCCGCGCGGACGCCGCGTTCGACCTCGGCCTGGCCGCGTTCCTGACGTACGCGCGCACCGTGCTCGCCGACGGCTGAGCCCCGGCCGCGGACACCGCGGATATTCCGTGGCCGGGGCCGGAGTCCGGACCGTAGCCTCGGTGCCGGCGGGTGCGCGCGCTCCCGCAAGGGGGCAGGACCGTGGCAGAGCGGTCCATTGCACCGGCGGCTCCGGGAGGTTCCCCGGGCCGCCGTCTGGGGCGAGTGGACGGGCCTGTCCGCCGATGCCCCTCGCGGGTTCGAATCCCGTCGGCCCTGCCCCCGACTCCGATCCTCCGGCCCGCACGGACACCGCGCTCGGCTCGGGCCCCGCCTCGTTCCCGACGTCCACGCGGGCCCTGCGAGGGCAACGGCCGGCCCGGCCCGACGAGGCGGTCAGTGCAGCCCCTGCCACCTCTGCAGCAGTCCCCGCCGGGCGGCGGGCGCGGGCGGCGGCACGGGGGCGCCCGGGGCGCCCGCTCCCATACGTGCCAACGCCTCGGTCAGGGTGCGGACGTAGGCCTCGTCGGCCAGGATCCGGACGTGCTCGTACGGGTAGGCCAGCCGCTCCTCCGCCGCCAGGATCCGGCGCAGCAAGGGCGCCGACGCGGCGGCCGGGGCGCCGATCCCACCGAGGCGGCGCACCGCTTCCCGGGTCGGGAGGGCCGGCATGCCCGTCCACTGCGGGTCCACCTCCGCCAGCAGCACCTGCACGGCGGGTTCCGCGTCTGCGGTGATCCGCCAATACGCGTGGGCCGCGGCGACGCGGATCCACGCGCCGGGCGATTCCATCAGAGCGCGCACGGTGTCCGCGTGCGCGGCGGCCAGCGCTCCGAGGTCGGCGAGGAAGGGCAGGCCGTGGCTCGCGCTCCCGGAACCCGCGGCCGCACCGCACACGCCGAGGGCGAGCGTCGGATCGCCGGTGACCCTCCAGTGCGCCCAGGCGGCCAGCCGCGGGTGGTGGCGGGCGGCCTTCGGGGCGCGACCGGTGGCGAAGTCGGCCAGCCTGTCGGCGGCGACGGCCGCGGCCGGGCCGATCCGGCCCAGGACGCGCAGGGCGTCGTAGGCGTAGGGGCCCTCCAGGTACGGGAGCACCTCGGGCACGGCGGACGCGGAGTCCGGACCCCACTGTGCGAGGAGTTCGAGGACGGAGGTGCTGGCGTGGTACCGCGGCGGATCCCGGCGCAGCACCGTCCGCATCGCCGGGAGCAGCTCCGCGGCGGGCAGTGCGGCCAGGACGCGGACGTGGATGCGGTAGGTCGGGAAGTGGCCGTCCTGCGCGAGGCGCCGCAGAGCGGGCACCGCCCGGAGGTCGCCCATTCCGGCGAGGGCGGAGGCGAGTTCGTCCCCGCGCCCGGACCCCTCGTCGAGGGCCTTGGCGATCCGGTCGGCGTGCGCGGAGACGGCGGGCCCGGCCTGGGCCAACGCCTTCGCGGCGTCCCAGCGGTGGCGCGTGTCCTCGCAGACGGCCGTGACGACGGCGTCCCAGCAATCGGGGCCCGGCCGCCGGTAGCGGTACACGGCCTTGACGGCCGAGCCCGGGGTTCTCACGCGGTGGCGTACGCGACGAAGCCGAGCCAGGCGGCGGGGGTGAGCGCCAGCCGGCCGCCGTTGGCCACCTTGGAGTCCCGCACGAGGACGGTGCCGGGCAGCTGGGCGACCTCGATGCAGTCGGCCCCGTCGGCCGTGCTGTAGCTGCTCTTGGCCCAGGCGACCTCGACACAGTTGGGTCCGTCGTTGGTGCTGTAGCTGCTCTTGACCCACGTCAGTGTGGAGAGGCCCTCAGCCGACGGCTTGATGCTCATGTCTCCCCCAGTACCTTCTCGATGAACGTCAGAGATTCGCGAGGCGTCAGAGCCTGTGCTCGGATCATGCCATAGCGCATGTCCAGGACCTGGACCTCTTTGGGTTCAGTGATCAAGCGGCTGACCAGCTGAACTTCGTTGTGCCCGACTGTCGTTCCATCCTTGAGGCGCATGACCGTGAGGGATCCGGCGAGGCCTGCGTGCTCCTCGACGGAGGTGGGCATCACCTGGATCTCCACGGTGCGCAACTGGCCGACCTCCAGCAGGTGCTCCAGTTGGCGGCGCAGCACCATTTTGCCCCCGACAGGCCGCCGGAGAACAGCCTCTTCCTGCACGACGGTCAGCAGTGGGGCCGGATGTCGCCGGAGGACGTCGTGGCGCGCCACCCTCGCCGCTACCAGGCGCTCGATCTGATCCTCCGAGTAGGCCGGGCGCCTCACTGCGTAGAGGGCACGGATGTACTCCTCGGTCTGAAGCAAGCCCGGGACCACGCCGTTGTCGTACGAACCGATCTCCACCGCTTCGGATTCCAACTTGGCCAGATCCCGAACCTTCTTCGGGTAGCGGGCCTTTTCGACGTCCACCTTCATCGCGGCGATCTTCCCGTCCGCCCCGAGGACCTCGTCCGCCTTGTCCAGGAACTCCGGGCGCGGAATGCGGGTGCCGCTTTCGATCTTGCGGGTCAGGTCCGCCCCGTAGCCCATCCGTTCAGCGAATGCGGAACGGTCGAGTCCAGCGGCCTCCCGCCACATTTTCAACTGGCGTCCCACTGCCGCGACGACCGCCCCGGATTCGTCCTCCGGATCGAGTGCCCAGCTCGACTCGTCCGTGCCCTCTGCGCTCACTGCCACCTCCGTTGGCCTGCAACTCCCTTCAGGCTAAGCACGGATGCGCACGTCGAGGCACAGGAATCAGAAAGTCCGATTTCACCGGATCGAGGTTTTCACGGTCCGGTGGAGCGATGGCCGGTGACGCTCGACGCCTAAAGACAAACAACCGGGGGAAATGACCTCTCCTCACCTCCCCCTCCCCTCTCACTCGGACGGGTGAATCCCCCCAACCCGGCTGGCGCATATGCCAATCCGTCGGGCACGCTAACCCCCGACAACCCCATAAACGCAATTCGGCCCTCGTACGGGACGCCAATCCCGCCGAGGGCCTGACCAAGAGAAGGCATCCACCCTTCCATGGCTGACCAGCAGTTTAGCGCGCCCTCGCGCGCCCCGTCGGGCATCCGGCACATCAATCACGATCACCGCCGCGGCTACGTCAAGATCGGCAACCACCTCGCCCAGCACCGCGGGTTGAGCATGGGCGCGATCGGCCTGGCCACGCACATCCAGTCCCTCCCGGCGGGTGCGAAGGTCACCATCAAGGCCCTCGCCGAACGCTTCCCCGAGGGCGAGGTCCGCATCGCCGCCGCCCTGCGCGAGCTGGAGGAGCACGGCTACCTGGCCCGCTACCACGAGAGGCTCCCCACCGGCCGGATCGTGACCTGCACGGTCTCGTACAACAACCCGCCCGCGATGGCGGCAGCGGCTCGCGAGCGGCGCGCCGAGCCCGTCGGGGCCGAGCCGAAGCCGGCTCCCGAGCCGGACCCCGAGCCGGAGCCGGACCCGGCCCCGGAGGCGGACCCCGCCCCGGCCATCGCCTCCGCAGTCGAGCTCCGGGCCCGTGAGCTGCTGGCGCGGCTGCGGCTGCGCGATCCCCGGCTCGTACTGTCCGAGCGGGACACCGTGCGGCTGGCGCCCGCCGCGGGCGTGTGGCTGGAGCGGGGGCTGACGGCGAGCTCCGTCATCGACGCCCTGACCCGCTCGCTCCCCACGGCGCCCATCCACTCCCCGGCCGCGCTGACCGCCCACCGCCTGCGGGAACTGGTGCCGCCCCGGCTGCCGGACCCCGGCCCGTCCCGCCCCGTACCGCCCGACCGGGAGATCCACCCGCTCCGCACCTGCGACGGCTGCGACCGCGCTTTCCGCTCCCCCGTCCCGGGCCGCTGCCGCGACTGTCCGCCCCCGGACGCGCGGGCGGCGTAGACCGGCTCAGTGCGTGCGGGCGAGGAAGAGGTCGTTGAACAGGGTCATCGGGATGCCCCCGCCATGGGCGTCCAGGACCTCGGCGGTCTCGGCGAGAGCCTCATCGCGGCGGGCGGCGGGCAGGACGCGGTAGCACGAGAGGGAGGCCAGACATCCCAGATAGCGGTCGGTGTCGTAGTCGAGGTCCTGCCGGTACCGGACGGAGCGCAGGTCCGTGAACCGGCCGTCGCGGCGGCATTCGTCCTCCGGCCAGGCGGCCGGCAGCCCGGCCCAGTGGCCCGGTACCTCGCCGAAGGAGGACGCCAGGACACCGTGCGCAGCGCCGGTGACCCCGTGACGGCGGTCGACGGCGGCCAGCGCGGCGTGCAGATCCGCGTCACGGACCCCCTGCGGGTTCCAGAACAACGCCAACGCCCCGCCCGGCGCCAGGGCGTCGTGGACCAGGTCCCAGCGCCGTTGCGGATCCGTCCAGTGCCAGGAGGTGGCGGCGAAGGCCAGGCCGAAGTCACGGCCGTCCGGGCGCCAGTCCTCGAACGCGCCGACGTGCACCCGTACCGGCACCCGCGCCCCCGGGCCGTTCTCGGTGTTGCGCCGCAGGACCTGCGCCATCCGCGCGTCGGGCTCGACGCACACCAGCTCCGCGAACGCCCCGCCTGACGCCCCGCCGAGGGCCTCCGCGAACGCCACCGTGGCCTTGCCGGTGCCCGCGCCGATCTCCAGCGCCGCGCGCCCGCGACCGCCCGGCGCCGCGTACGCCACCACCTCCGTGACCAGGGCGTCCACGTACCCCGGGCGGGCGGCGTCGTAGACCTCGGCCACCTCGCCGAACACCCGGCTCCGTACCATGTCGACCATGTCTTCCCCTCCTTCGCCCTACACCGCCTACGCCCCGTAGAAGAGGTCGTCCACCACCGCTCGGGCGCGGCGGGTGATGCGGCGGTAGTCGTCCAGCAGTTCGCCGGCCGTGCCCTCCGCGTAGCCCAGGTAGCGGCCCACGGCCGCCAGTTCGCGGGCCTCCGAGGGGAAGGTGTCCCCGGCCCGGCCGCGGACCAGCATCACCGCGTTGCGGACCCGGGTGGCGAGTACCCAGGCCTCGTCCAGGATCTGCGCCTCCTCGGTCGGGATCAACCCGGCCGCGTGCGCGGCGGCGAGGGCCTCGCGGGTCCGGGTGGTGCGCAGGCCCGGTTCGGACCAGGCATGCTGCATCTGGATCAGCTGGACGGTCCACTCGACGTCGCTGAGGCCGCCGCGGCCCAGCTTGGTGTGGAGCGTGGGGTCGGCGCCGCGCGGGAGGCGTTCGGACTCCATCCGCGCCTTCAGGCGGCGGATCTCCCGTACGGCGTCCTCGCCGAGGCCCTCCATCGGGTAGCGCAGCGGGTCGATCAGCTCGATGAAGCGGGCGCCGAGCTCGATGTCGCCCGCGACCGGTTCGGCGCGCAGCAGGGCCTGGCTCTCCCAGGTCAGGGACCAGCGCCGGTAGTACGCGGCGTATGAGGACAGCGTGCGGACCAGGGGGCCCGAGCGGCCTTCCGGGCGCAGGTCGGCGTCGATGAGCAGCGGCGGGTCTGCGGTGGGGAGTTGGAGCAGCCTGCGCATTTCGGCGATGACGGTCTGGGCGGCCTTCGCGGCCTCCTGCTCGTCGACGCCCTCGCGGGGTTCGTGGACGAACAGGACGTCGGCGTCGGATCCGTAGGCGAGTTCGTGGCCGCCGAAGCGGCCCACCCCGATGATCGCGAAGCGGGTGGGCAGGGTCTCGCCCCACTGGTGGCGGACGGCGGCGCGCAATGCTCCGGCGACGGTGGCGGCGGTGAGGTCGGAGACGGCGCCGCCCACCCGGTCGACGAGGGCTCCGGTGTCCTCTTCGGCCGGGCGGTCCTCCGTGCCGTACGAGCGGATGATGTCGGCGGCGGCCGTACGGAACAGCTCGCGGCGGCGGACCCCGCGGGCGGCCGCGACCCCGGCCTCCGCGCTTTCGGCGCGGCCGACGGCGGCGAGCACCTCCTGCGCGAGGGCCTCGTGCGTACGGGGCGCGAGCCCGCCGGGGTCACCGAGCAGGGCGACGGCTTCGGGGGCGCGCATCAGCAGGTCGGGGGCGAGCCGGCCCGCGGACAGTACGCGGGCCAGGTTCTCGGCGGCGGCGCCCTCGTCGCGCAGGAGCCGCAGGTACCAGGGGGTCTTGCCGAGCGCGTCGGAGACCTTGCGGAAGTTCAGCAGGCCGGCGTCCGGGTCGGCGGAGTCGGCGAACCAGCCGAGCATCACCGGGAGCAGGGTGCGCTGGATGGCGGCCTTGCGGGTGACGCCGGAGGCGAGGGCTTCGAGGTGGCGCAGGGCCGAGGCCGGGTCGGCGTAGCCGAGGGCTTCGAGGCGCTGGCCGGCGGCGCGCGGGGAGAGCCGGGTCTCGCCGGGGGCGAGCTGGGCGACGGCGTCGAGCAGCGGCCGGTAGAAGAGCTTCTCGTGCAGGCGCCGGACCACGGAGGCGTGTCGGCGCCAGGCCTTGTTGAGCTCGGCGACGGGTTCGGTGCGCAGGCCCAGCGAGCGGCCGAGGCGGCGCAGGTCGGCCTCGTCCTCGGGGACGAGGTGGGTGCGGCGCAGCCGGTACAGCTGGATGCGGTGCTCCATGGCGCGCAGGAAGCGGTACGCGTCGTTCAGCTGGGCGGCGTCGGTGCGGCCGACGTAGCCGCCGGCGGCGAGGGCGTGCAGGGCGTCGAGGGTGGAGCCGGAGTGCAGGGTGGCGTCGCTGCGGCCGTGGACGAGCTGGAGCAGCTGGACGGCGAACTCGACGTCGCGCAGGCCGCCGGGGCCGAGCTTGAGCTCGCGGTCGACCTGGGCGGCGGGGATGTTGTCGACGACGCGGCGGCGCATCTTCTGGACGTCGGCGACGAAGTTCTCGCGCTCGGCGGCGTGCCAGACCAGCGGCGTTATGGCGTCGATGTACTGGGCGCCGAGGTCCGCGTCGCCGGCGACGGCGCGGGCCTTGAGCAGGGCCTGGAACTCCCAGGTCTTGGCCCAGCGCTGGTAGTAGGCGAGGTGGGAGGCGAGGGTGCGCACGAGCGGGCCGTTGCGGCCCTCGGGGCGCAGGTTGGCGTCGACGGGCCAGATGGTGCCCTCGATGGTGGTCTCGGAGCAGATCCGCATGAGGTGGGAGGCGAGGCGGGTGGCGGCCTGGATGCCCTTGCCCTCGTCGGTGCCGGGGGCGGTCTCCCCGACGAAGATGACGTCGACGTCGGAGACGTAATTGAGCTCGTTGCCCCCGCACTTGCCCATGGCGATGACGGCGAGCCGGCAGGCGGCCGCGTCGTCCGGGGCCGCGGCGGACGCGATCCGCAGGGCGGCGCGCAGGGTGGCGGTGGCGAGGTCGGCGAGCTCGGCGGCGGTCTCGGCGACGTCGATGGTGCCGCAGACGTCGCGGGCGGCGATGGAGAGCAGGCAGCGGCGGTAGGCGACGCGCAGGACGACGGGGTCGTGGGCCTGGGCGAGCCCCTGTTCGAACTCGGCGAGCCCGGGGTGCAGGTCGGCGGCCTCGTACGTGACGAGCGCGTGCCAGTCGCGGGGGTGGCGGGCGAGGTGGTCGGCGAGCGCCTCGGAGGCGCCGAGCACGCCGAGGAGGCGGTCGCGCAGCGGCTTGGCGCTGACGAGGGTGTCGAGGAGTACGGGCCGCTCGTCCTCGCTCTGCGCCTCGGCGAGCCGGACGAGCCCGAGGAGGGCGAGGTCGGGATCGGCGGTGGCCCCGAGGGCGTCGAGGAGCACCGGATCGGTGCGTACGGAGGCCAGCGCGTCGGAGTCGAGCAGCCGGGCGGCGGCCGAGGGGTCGGTGAAGCCGCTGCGCAGCAGCCGCATGAAAGTACTGCTCCTGCGTCCCGGGACTGTCATCCCGCCGCCTCCCGCGTACGTCGCCGTCGCCGCCACTGCCACTGCCACTGCCCGTGCGGGCCTGGGGGGAGCCTAGCCGGAGCAGGCGTTCGACTCACCGGCCCGACCGGGCACGTACCATGATCCCGATTATCGGATTATCTGCATAAATACGGACGCTTTACCTCCGCTCCCGCCCGACCCCCGAAGGACCCCCATGCCCGAACGACCCCCCTCCCAGGGTCCCACCCCCTGGCCGGGCGGACCGGGCGCAGACCCCCTCGCCGATCCGCCCCGCGCTGCCGCATCCGGCGGCCGGCGCGCCGCACGGCGGGCGCGGGCCGCCGCGGCCTCGGGGCAGCGGGGCGCACGCGCCCGGGCCCGGGTCGTCAAGGGGATCGCCGGCGCTGCCGCCGTCGCGGCGACCTGCATGCTCCTGCTGCGCGGCAGCGAGGCCCTCAGCGGGATCGGCGGCATCAGCGGCCTCGGCGGGATCAGCGGAATCAGCGGCCTCGGCGGCGATCGGCACGGCCCCGCTCCGGCCTCCGCCGTCGACGCCCCCGACCCCGGCCGGGTGCTCCAGATCGTCGCCCACCCCGACGACGACCTGTACTTCATGAACCCCGACCTGCGGTACTCCATAGCCGCCGGCCACCCCGTCACCACCGTCTACCTCACCGCCGGCGAGGCGGACGGCATCAACGCCACCGAGGGCAAACAGAGCACCACCCCGCCCAACAAGCCCGCCTACGCCGAAGCCCGCCAGAACGGCATCCGCGCCGCCTACGCCAAGATGGCGACCGGCGACCGCGGCAGCGCCTGGAAGCGCACCGTCGTCCCCACCAAGGGGGGCGGCCACGCCGAGGTCGACGTCCTCGTCGCCAAGCCCGAGGTCAACCTCGTCTGGCTGCAGCTGCGCGAGGCCGGCACCGTCTACGACAGCGCCCCCGACAGCCTGCACGGCCTGTGGGACGGCAAGGTGGCGGCGCTCGGCGCCCAGCTCTCCTCCGGCACCCCCGTCAAGCAGCGCTTCTCGTACTCCAAGGACCAGGTCGTCCGCACCCTCGTCGGCGTCCTGGAGCAGTACAAGCCGACCACCGTCCGCGCCCAGGACCCGACCCCCGGCCGGTTCCCCGACACCAGGAAGTACACCGACCACCAGGACCACTTCTACGGCGCCCGCTTCGTGCAGGCCGCCCTCGCCTCGTACGCGAAGGACGTCGACGCGAAGGACCGCCCGCACTTCGCGGTGCAGAACTACGTCGGCTACTTCAACGGCTCCCTGCCCAGCGCCCTGGACCCCGACGAGGCCAAGGAGAAGCTGGACATACTCGACACGTACGCCTGGCTCGACAAGCAGAACCACTGCGGCAGCGACGCCGGCTGCGGCGACCTCAAGGTCGCCGACCACCCCGCCGGCAACGGCTGGACCTCCACCGTCAACTACGCCCGCGGCACCGGCACCTCCTGGCTGACCTCCGACAAGGACCACGGCCTGTGGGCCTTCAAGGTGCTCGACGGCCAGGTCGCGCTCTGGCACCGCTCAGGCCCCATCGGCGCCTGGAGCGGTCCGCGCCTGCTGCCCGGCACCGGCATGGACCCGGGCGCGGCCACCGTCACCCTGCCGGACGGGCGGATCGCCGTCTTCGGCACCCGTACGTCGTTCGGCGCGCGGCCCGCGGAGTACCGGCGCGAGGTCGTGTACTGCGTCCAGAAGGGCCCCGGCGCGCAGGAGTTCGGGGACTGGCAGTCGCTCGGCACGCCCGAGACCTCCGACGAGAACTGGACCTCCGACATCAGCGCCCCCGCCGTCGCGCTCGACGGCACCGGGCAGCCGGCGGCGTACGTCCGCGACGGCGCGGGTTCGCTGCGCGGCCGGGTGCAGTCGGCGAACGGCAGCTGGGGGCCGTGGACCTCGTACGGCGGCGCCGACCTGCACGGCACCCCGGTGACCGCCACCGACGGCGCCGGTCGGCGCATGGTGTTCGCGGCGACCACCAAGTCGGTGGTGGGCTGGGTGCAGCCGAAGCCGGGCGCCCCGCTGGGGCGGGCCACCCCCACCGGGCTGCCCGACACCACGCTCCCGCTCACCGCGGAGGGGCACGAGGGCGGGGTGCGGCTGTGGTTCCGCAAGCCGGGCTCGGGCAATGTCCGTACCGCCCTGGTGACGGGCGAGGGCGGGCTGAAGGTCAACCACCTCACCGACCTCGGCGGGCTCCAGGGCTTCGGCTCGCTGACGGCGAGCGGGCACGTGCTGGCCGGACGCTCGGCGGGCGGGCTGCTGGGCTCGGGCCTGGGGCCCGGGCGGCCGTGGGAACGCTCGCCCCTGATGTTCGTCGGGGCGCCGTCGGCCACGACGACCGGCAGGAACCTGGTCAGCCTGGCGGTGGTGGGGCTCGACGCGCGGCTGTACGTGACCTCGTCGGCGGACGACGCGGACGCGCACCTGGCGCCGTGGCTGCCGGTGGGTCCGCGCAACGCGGAGCGTTAGCGCCCGCACCCGCCCTGCGGGACGAGGTACGCGGACGGCGGGGGTCGCCGGGCACGGCTCGGCGGGCACGGCTCGGCGGGCAGCAGGACAGCCGGTCGGCGACTCATCGGGCATTTCGGTGAACCAACTCCCGTGTTTTGGCCTCTCAATGAACGAGCCGACTGAACTGCCGTTCATCCCGCCCGGAACGACCCCAAGGCGTGCCCGATGCCGATTGCCCGTCGCCGTTTCCTCCTCGCGGCGCTCCTTCCCGTACTCACCGTCGGTGCCACCGGCGTGCTCGCCGTCGCGACCGGCCAGCAGACGTCGGCAGAGGCCACCGCCACCCCGGAGAACCCGGACGCCGCGATCGTCGCGAGCACCACGTCCGGATCGGTCGTCCAGGTCGTCGCCCACCCCGACGACGACCTGTTCTTCATGAACCCGGACCTCAGCCGCTCACTGACCGCCGGCCTCCAGCTCACCACCCTCTACCTGACCTCCGGCGAGGCCGACGGCCGCAACGAGGCCGACGGGTCCGGCCTCAAGGACCCCGCGCAGCCCGCCGACCGCACCCACTACGCGGAAGCCCGGCAGAACGGCATCCGCGCCGCCTACGCCCAGATGGCCACCGGCGACCGCACCAGCGCCTGGAAGCGCACCGTCATATCCACCGCGGGCGGCGGGCGGGCCGAACTCGACGTCCTCATCGCCCGGCCGCAGGTCAACCTGGTCTGGCTGCAGATGCGCGAGGCCCGCAATCCCACCGCCGAGAACCCGGACAGCCTGCGCGGCCTGTGGAACGGCAAGATACCCGCGCTCGGCGCCCAGTTGACCTCCGGAACCCCGGTCAAACAGAGTTACGCGTACACCAGGGACCAGGTGGTCCAGTCGATAGCCGGACTGCTCGCGCTGTACAAGCCGACGACGATACGGATGCAGGACCCGACGCCGGGCCGGTACCACGACACCGGCAAGTACACCGATCACCAGGACCACATGTACGGAGCGCGCTTCGTACAGGCCGCCACCGCCGCGTACGCCGCCCAGGTCACCGACCGGCCGCGGTTCTCGGTGCAGAACTACCTCGGCTACCACAACGGCACCCTGCCGCACGCGCTGGACCCGCAGACGGCCGAAACGAAGACCGGCTTCCTCAAGACGTACGCCTGGCTCGACCACCAGAACTACTGCGGCAGCCCGTCCGGTTGCGGCGACCGCAAGGTGGCGAGCAGCCCCACCGGCCGCAACTGGGCCCAGTCGCTGCGTTACGCCCGCGCCGACAACACCTCCTGGCTGGCGGCGGGCGTCGGCGGCCGGCTCTACGCCTTCGCCGCGCTGGACGGGCAGATGGCGCTCTGGACCCGGCCGGGCGGCGGCCCGGGCGGGGGAGGCTCCGCCGCCTGGACCGGCCCGCAGCTGCTCCCCGGCACCGGCATCGACCCGGGCGCGAGCACCGCCCGCCTCCCCGACGGCCGCGTCGCGGTCCTCGCCACCCGTACCGCCCTGGGCACCGGGCCGTCGGACTACCGGCGCGAGATCGTGTACGCCGTCCAGGCCGCGCCCGACGGCCCGTTCGGGCCGTGGCAGTCGCTCGGCACCCCCGAGGGCGCCGACGAGGAGGGCACCTCCTCGATCAGCGCGCCCGCGGCCGCCGTCACCCCGGACGGCCGGCTGGCCGTCTACGTCCGCGACTCCCGCCGCACCCTGCGCGCCCGCGAGCAGCAGCCGGACGGCGTCTTCGGCTCCTGGCAGCGCCTGGGCGGCGAGGACCTCCAGAGCGACCCGGTGACGGCGGTGGACGCCACCGGGCGGCGCCAGGTGTACGCCACCACCACCAAGTCGGTGCTCACCTGGACCCAGCCCGCCCCGGGCGCCCCGCTCCAGGGGCCGTTCCCGACGGGCCTGCCGGCCACCACGGTCCCGCTGTCGGCGGCTCCGGAGGGCGCGGGCGTCCGGCTCTACTTCCGGCGCCCCGACTCGGGGGTCGTCCGTACGGCCCTGGTCACGTCCGGCTCCGGCAAACCCCAGGTCTCCAGCGTCACGGAGGCCGGCGGCCGGGCGGGCTACGGCGCGGTCGGCGTGGCGGGCCGCCTCCTGTCGGGCCGCGCGGACACGGGCACGGTCGCCGCGACGAGCCTGGGCGGCCCGCCGGCGTGGACGGAGTCGCAGATGCAGTACGCGGGCGCCCCCGCCGGAGTCCTGGAACCGGCGGGCTCCACGACGACGGCGGTCATCGGCCTGGACGCGGAACTCCACATCACCACGACGGCCCCCACCACCCCCGCCCCACGGACCCCCTGGCACCGAGCGGTCCCCCGGACGTAGCCCGGGCCACCACGCCGGCCGGATCGCACGGGGCGACTGCATCCGTCGTCGGCGGGATCGCACGCACCTCCGCTTCGATGTCCGCCATGGCACTCCGAGAGGAGCGCCCGTGGGCCGCCTGCGCAGATCACGCCGCCGCCTCCACGGTGATCGGTTGAGGCCGAGGAGCCGCTGGGCGCGGTCGTTACGGCGAAGTGCCTGCGCGGCGTTCTTCCAGAGTCCCTTGCGGATCTGACGCCTCTCTTTTCACCCGGGCGAGGCGCTTGTCGTTCAGCACGGGCAGGACCGCGAAGGCAGTGAGCGCCATGGCGGTGCCACCGACGTAGAAGGCGGCGGGGATCCCGAAGAACTTCGCCACCAGGCCGCCCCCGATCCCTCCGACGGTGAAAGCGCCCACGGCGACGGACCGGTAGGCCGCGGTGACGCGGCCCATCAGCTCGTTCGGCACGATCTGCTGTCGGAGTGTGACGACCTGGATGGTCTGGATCAGGACGACGAAGCCGTCCAGCGCCATGAAGGCGACGGTGGCCGCCGGGCTGATCGCCAGTCCCATGCCGATGACGGACCCGGCCGACAGCAGGTTCGTCACCAGGATCAGCGTGCCGATCGGCATCCACTCGCCGGCCTTGCCGGCCACGAGGCCGCCGATGACCGCGCCGATGGCACCGGCCGCGAGCAGTACGCCGTACCAGCCGGAGGCGACACCCAGCACGTCCGTGGCAAGGAGCACGAGGATGCCGTAGGTGGCGGCGCTGACGGCGTTGCCCATCGCCGCGACGACGCTCAGCGACCGCAGCGTCGGCGACGACCAGTACCACCTCGCGCCGACGGCGATGTCCGCGGCGACGCCCTTCACCGTCAGGGGTTCCGCGGACGGCTCCTGTCGGTGCCGGGTGGCTGAGGGGATCAGCGCCAGCAGGCCGACGGCTGCCAGATAGCCGCCGGCGCCGAGCACGAACGGGGCCGCGGCCGCGGAGGCGAAGAGGAATCCGCCCATCGGCGGCCCGACGAACTCGTTGCAGATGACGAACGTGGTCTGCAGCCGTCCGTTGGCCCGGCCCAGGTCGTCCGGGGCCACCAGGATCGGAAGCCACGCCGACGACGAACTGTCGTAGAGCGTCTCGGCCGTCCCGATGGCGAAGAAGACCGCGTAGAGCAGTGGCATGGAGACGGCGTCGCCGAGGACCGCCACCGCGAGGGCCGCGAATCCGGCGACGCGGATCCAGTTCGCCGCCTGTGCGACACGCTTTCGGTCCAGCCGGTCCGCCAGGGCTCCGGATATGAAGGCCAGGACCAGCCACGGGGCCCGCTGCGCCACGGTGATGCCGGCGATCAGGGCCGGGTCGTGGGTCATGGAGGCCGCGAGCAGGGGTGCCGCGGCCAGGCTCACCCCGTCCGAAAGGTTCGACGTGGCGGTGGCTGCCCACAGCTTCTGGAAGGGCCGTCCCCCGGGTGCGGGGTCCATCGTCAGTTCTCCTTGGATGAGGCTTCACCGGCCACGGCTCCGGGCCGGTGGTCAGTGACCACCGGCCCGGAGTGCCGTGCGTGCCCGTCGGGGCTGTGAGCCGCCCTTACAGGACCGGGAGGTTCTTGCGGAGTTCGAAGGCCGTGACCTCCGAGCGGTATTCCTCCCACTCCTGCTTCTTGTTGCGCAGGAAGAAGTCGAAGACGTGTTCGCCGAGGGTCTCCGCCACCAGTTCGCTGCGTTCCATCAGGGAGATGGCCTCGCCGAGGTTCTGGGGGAGGGGTTCGATGCCCATCGCGCGGCGTTCGGCGTCGGAGAGGGCCCAGACGTCGTCGTCGGCGCCCGCCGGGAGTTCGTAGCCCTCCTCGATGCCCTTGAGGCCGGCCGCCAGGAGGACCGCGTACGTCAGGTACGGGTTGGCGCCCGAGTCGATCGAGCGGACCTCGACGCGCGAGGAGCCCGTCTTGCCCGGCTTGTACATCGGGACGCGGATCAGGGCCGAGCGGTTGTTGTGGCCCCAGCAGATGTACGAGGGGGCCTCGCCGCCGGAGCCGGCGGTGCGGGAGGAGCCGCCCCAGATGCGCTTGTAGGAGTTCACCCACTGGTTCGTGACCGCCGCCGTTTCCGCGGCGTGGCGCAGCAGGCCCGCGATGAAGGAGCGGCCGACCTTCGAGAGCTGGTACTCGGCGCCCGATTCGTAGAAGGCGTTGCGGTCCCCCTCGAAGAGGGAGAGGTGGGTGTGCATGCCCGAGCCGGGGTACTCGGAGAACGGCTTCGGCATGAAGGTGGCCTGGACGCCCTGTTCCAGCGCCACCTGCTTCATGACGAGGCGGAACGTCATGATGTTGTCGGCCGTCGAGAGGGCGTCGGCGTAGCGGAGGTCGATCTCCTGCTGGCCGGGGGCGCCCTCGTGGTGGCTGAACTCGACCGAGATGCCCATGGATTCGAGCATCGTGATCGCCTGGCGGCGGAAGTCCATGCCGACGTTCTGCGGAGTGTGGTCGAAGTAGCCGGAGTTGTCGGCCGGCACCGGGCGGGTCCCGTCCAGCGGCTTGTCCTTCAGCAGGAAGAACTCGATCTCCGGGTGGGTGTAGAAGGTGAAGCCCAGGTCGGAGGTCTTGTTCAGGATGCGCTTGAGGACGAAGCGCGGGTCCGCGAAGGAGGGGGAGCCGTCCGGCATCAGGATGTCGCAGAACATCCGGGCGGTCCCCGGGGCCTCGGCGCGCCACGGCAGTATCTGGAACGTGCTGGGGTCCGGCTTGGCGATCATGTCGGACTCGTAGACCCGCGCGAAGCCCTCGATGGCCGAGCCGTCGAAGCCGATGCCCTCGTCGAAGGCCTGCTCCAGCTCGGCGGGGGCGACCGCGACGGACTTCAGGAAGCCCAGTACGTCGGTGAACCACAGGCGCACGAAGCGGATGTCGCGCTCCTCAAGCGTCCGGAGGACGAATTCCTGCTGCTTGTCCATGCCTTCATCCTCGCAGTTCAGACGGCCTGTGTACCACCTCCCCCGAGGGCGGGGGCACAGTCGGGCGGGCCCAGTATCGCCAGCCGCGGTTTCCGCCACATTACGCACCCTTGAAAGGTGGCGGCACCCCCGCACTGACCACGGGCCCGTCATGAGCATTACCATCTGCGCCCATGGGGGGCCGGGAGCACATACGACGCGGGCGCATCGGACGCCACGTACGTCGGCGTGCCGTCATCGCGGTCGCCCTTTCGGTGCTGTTCGGAGCCCTGTTCCTGTGCGTACGGCCGGGCGAGCCGCACGCGGGGGCGACCACCGGGACGGCCGCCGTGACGACCGCCGGGACGGCCACACCGGCCGCCGACACCGGGACGCGCGCCGTCTGCGTCGCCCCCGACGAGCCTCCGGGCTGCTCCCCCTTCTCGCACGTGGCCCCCGGCGTGCTGCCCGCTCCGCCGCCCGCCGTGACCGTGCCGGTTTCCGCCCCGGATCACGTCGGGCGCGCCGCCGGCGGCGGGCCGGCCCGGACGCACGCGGCGCTCGCTCGCGCCCCCGATCTCCATGCCCTCCAAGTGCTGCGGACCTGAGGGTCCGGGCGCCGTACCGCGCTCCACCGGATCCATTCCTCCACCCCCCTCAGCAGAAGGATTCAGGGCACATGGCCAGCAGGACCCCTCACGACAGCAACTCCCGCCAGGCGCGCATAGCCGAGATGCGCCGCGCCGAGCAGTCCCGCGACCGGCGCAACAAGGTCCTCGCGATCATCGCCTCCGCGGCCGTCGTCACCGCGCTCGTCGGCTTCGGCGCATGGGTGATGATCGACAAGAAGGAGAAGAAGGACGCCGCGGCCGCGGCCGTCCGCAAGGCCGAGGCCGCCGCGGCGGAGGCCCGCAAGACCCCGGTGGCCGGCGAGCAGTCCTGGGACGCGAAGACGCTGGGCCGCAACCACGTCGAGACCCCGGTGAAGTACCCGATGAACCCGCCGGTCGGCGGCGACCACAGCCCGCGCTGGATGAACTGCGACGGCGACGTCTACAAGAACGCGATCCCCGAGGTGAACGCCGTCCACTCGATGGAGCACGGCGCGGTCTGGGTGACGTACAACGAGAAGGCGGCCAAGGCCGACCTCGACGTGCTCGCCGCGAAGGTGACCAAGACCCCGTACACGCTGATGAGCCCGGACAAGGAGCAGGCGGGCACGATCATGTTGAGTGCCTGGGGCAAGCAGCTGACGGTGGAGAAGGCGGACGACCCCCGGGTCGCGCAGTTCCTCACGAAGTACGTGCAGGGCCAGCAGACCCCCGAGCCGGGGGCGGCCTGCACCAACGGGCTGGCCGAGAAGTGACCCGTACGTACTGGGCGGCCGGGACGGCCGTCCTGCTCGCGCTGCTGTTCGCGGCGGGGGCGACGGTCACCGCCGCGAGCGACAGTGACGCCGACGGCTCCCGTACGCCGTCCCGGGCACCGGGCCTCTACTCGGCGGACGCGGGCTTCGCCCGGGACATGGCCGTGCACCACCAGCAGGCGGTGGAGATGTCGTTCATCGTGCGGGACCGCACCAAGGACGAGCCGGTGCGCGGCCTCGCGTACGACATCGCCAACACCCAGGCCAACCAGCGGGGCATGCTGCTGGGCTGGCTGGACCTGTGGGGGCTGCCGAAGGTGGTGGCCGACGAGCCGCCGATGTCCTGGATGGGAACGGCCGACCGGCACGGCGGGCACGGTGCGGCCTCGGCCGGTCACGACATGAGCGGGCACGACGCGGCCGGGGACGACACGGCCGGTCACGACATGAGCGGGCACGACATGGGCGGGGCCACCACCAAGCCCGGCGCGCTCATGCCCGGCATGGCCACCAAGGAGGAGCTCGCGCAGCTCGGCGCCGCCGAGGGCCGGGACGCGGAGGTGCTCTACCTCCAGCTGATGACCGACCACCACAAGGGCGGGGTCGCGATGGCCCAGGGCTGCGCGAAGCAGTGCGAGACCCCCGCCGAGCGGGCGCTGGCCCAGGGCATGGTCGAGGCGCAGCAGTCGGAGCTCACCCTCATGGCGGACATGCTGAAACAGCGCGGGGCCGCACCGCGCGGGTGACGGGACACGCTCGTACGGTGGGGGGAGGCGTCCTCTCACCCGTACGGGCGTGTGCTCGGCCGCGTGGGAACGCCGCGGCCGGGCGCGACCGCGACCCGGCCGGGTACGGCGTGCTTGCTCAGGAGGTTCAGCGATGACGACCGCCGCAGACATCATGCACCCCGGGGCCCAGTGGATCCCCGCAACCGAGACCCTCGACCGGGCCGCCCAGCTGATGGCCCGGCTCAACGTGGGTGCCCTGCCCATCAGTGACGCCGACGAGCGGCTGTGCGGCATCCTCACCGACCGCGACATCGTCGTGAACTGCGTGGCCAAGGGACACGACCCGGCGAGGGTCACCTGCGGTGACATGGCCCACGGCACCCCGCGCTGGATCGACGCGGGCGCGGACGTCTCCGACGTCCTGGAGGAGATGGGGAGCCACCAGATCAAGCGGCTGCCCGTCATCAGCAACAAGAGGCTGGTCGGCATGATCAGCGAGGCCGACCTGGCCCAGCACCTCTCCGACGAGCAGCTGGCGGCCTTCGTGGAGCGGGTCTACGCGAGGCTCTGACCGGACCCGTCCGACGGCCCTCGCCCACCGGGCCGCCGCGCCCCCGCTTCCCCCGCGTCCGCGTCCGCGTCCGCGTCCGCGTCCGCGTCCGCGTCCAGGATCGCGCGCGCCACCAGGCCCGGGCGGTCCAGCATGACCAGGTGCCCCGCAGGCTCGGCCACCTCGAAGCGGGCGCCGAGCCGGGCGGCCAGCTCCGCCTGGCGCCCGAGCCAGCGCAGGGCTCCCCGCCGCGACGAGCCGTCGTACCCCGCCAGGACGGTGACGGGGGCGGCCTGCGGGCGCCCGGTCCGCAGCGCGAGCACCTCGGCGGCGGTGTCGGGGTAGCGGGCGTTCTCCAACAGGGCGCCGCGCCAGACCCGGCCGGTGCGGTAGCAGCGGCGTACGAGTTCCCGCGCCGCCGGGTCGGGACCACCCGTGCGGGAGGCCCGTACGGCGGCGCGGCGCGCGAGCGGGCCCAGCGCCGCGGGCAGCCCCGCCGCGGTCAGGGTCCGGCCGAGCACGCGCGCGGCGCCGGTGCGCACCCCGGCGGGCAGCACCGTACGGGGGTCCTCCTCGACGCTGGTGTCGACCAGGACCAGGGCGGCGGTGCGCTCGGGGTACAGCCGGGCGAAGGCCTCGGCGTGGAACCCGGCGACCGAGTGCCCGGCGACGGTGGCCGGGCGGCCGCCGAGGCCGAGCGCGTCGAGCAGCCCGGCGATCCGGCGAGCCTCCCCGGCGGCGGTCGGCGGGGAGGTGGCGGGGGCGCTCAGCCCGTGCCCGGGGCGGTCGAAGCGGATCACCGTACGGCCCTGCGCGACGAGCAGCGCGGCCACGGGATCCCAGTCGAACCAGGCCATCGCGAGCCCGGCGCTCAGCACCACGGGCGGCCCGCCCCGCCCGGCAGCGCTCCCCTCCGCCCGGCGCCCCTCCACGACCACGTGCAGCGGAACCCCGTCCACCCGTACGAAGCACCCCGGCGTCCCCGGCGCCCCCGGCGCCCCCGGGCTCACGTGCGCCGCTCCTTGTGGACGGAGTACGCGAGCAGGCCCAGCCAGAGCGCCACGAGCAGCACCTGCATCCGCTGCCCGGCGCCGAGCGCCCAGGTCCCGCGCCCTGCGGTGAACAGGGCGATGGCGGTCAGGGTCCAGACGGTGGCCAGCAGTTCCAGTACGACGAGGGCGGGACCGTAGCGGGCGAGCGGGGCGAGCCGGCGGTAGCGGCGGGCGGCGAAGGTGAGGGCGACGATCCCGACGAGGGCGCCGGTCATGGCGAGGCTGCTGCTGACGGCGTGCGCCTGGTGGGTGGCCGGGACCAGGCCGGCGGTCTCGCGGGCGGCGCACACGGGGTCCGCGGTGGGCGTGCAGCTGAGCGGGAGCCAGGCGTCGGCGGCGGTGGCCGCGCCGAACAGGGTGACGCCGGCCCAGCCGGCCAGCGACCAGGGGCGCCGGGACCCGTCCCGCAGTTGCCAGGCGAGGCCCAGCAGGCCACCCGCGAAGGCGAGCAGGCCCGCGGTGAAGTCGGTGGCCCGGAACAGCCCGCCGAGCGGCTGGTCCTGGGCCGCCAGCTCGCTGACGTACGTCTCGATGGGGTTCAGACCGGTGGACAGCACGACTTCGAGCACCCAGGCGGTGTACGCGGCGGCGCCCAGGCCGATGAGGAGGGCGACCGGCCACGGATTCCTGGCGAACGGACCCTTTTCGGGACTTGTGGACATACGGTGCATCATCCTCAACACGGCGGACCCGGTCCTACGATCAGATACCCACCCGGGGTAGGGTTCCGGCCATGACGCGCCCTGCCCAGCGCACCGTGCGGCGAGCCACCCGGTGGCCCCGGCCGCTGCTGCTCGCTGCGCTGCTCCTGGGCATCGTCACCATGCACACCCTGGGCCATCCGAGTCGGTCCCACGCCATGGAAGACGCGACCGCGGTCGCCGTCGTTGCCTCGCCCCGGCATGCGACCGGCCACACCGCCGGGCACCCCGCGGGCCACGCGGTCCCCACGGACCCCTCGGACCCCACGGACCCCTCGGTCCACGCGGTCCACACGGTCCACGCGGTCCACGCCCCCGGTGACCGGACACCCGCCGCCGAGGCCCCGCCGGCCGGCACCGGCATGGACCCGATGTCGGTGTGCCTGGCCGTGCTCGGCGGGCTCACCCTGCTGATCCTGGGCGCCGGACCGGCCGGCTCCCGCGACGCCGCGCCGCTCGGGGGCGCGGCCCGCGCGCCGGGCCGGTCCGGCGGACCCGATCCGCCCTCGCCCCGCGAACTCCTCACGCGGCTGGCGGTCCTGCGCCTATAGCGGCGGCACCCGCTGCCGCCCCCGCATGCCCGCGCACGGGCGGCCGGCGGCAGCAGACGGCGCCCATTCGCTCGTACGACACGTCACGAGGTGCTTCCATGCGCTCTCTTCCCAGCCACTCCAGCCACTCTGGCCAAACCAGCCACACAGGCCACACGGGCCGCCCCGGCCGCCCCACCCGCCGCGCCGTCCTCGGCGCCACCGCCGCCCTCGCCGGTTCGGGGCTGCTCGCCGCCTGCTCGGACGGCGGCTCCGGCACGTCCGACGGCACCGGCACGGACCACGGCTCCATGCACCACGGCGGCCCCTCCCCCGCCGCCTCGCCGGGCGGCTACGTCGACCCCGCCGGGCCCGAGGTGCGGGCGGCCGAGGCCGCCCGCAGGGCCACCGGACCGGTCTCCGAGGTCAAGCTGACCGCCACCGCGACCCCGCTCGACCTCGGCGGCGGGCTCACCGTCCGCTCCTGGGCGTACGGGGACCGGCTGCCCGGCCAGGAGGTCCGGGTCACCGCGGGCGGCACCCTCGCCCTGACCCTGGCCAACAACCTCCCGCAGGCCACCTCCCTGCACTGGCACGGCCTCGCCCTGCGCAACGACATGGACGGGGTCCCGGGCCTGACCCAGCGGGACATCGCCCCGGGCGGGTCCTTCCCGTACCGCTTCGCCGTCCCGAACCCGGGGACGTACTGGTTCCACCCCCACTCGGGCGTCCAGCAGGACCGCGGTCTGTACGCGCCGCTCATCGTCGAGGACCCCAAGGAGCCCCTCTCGTACGACCAGGAGTGGGTGGTGGTGCTGGACGACTGGGTCGACGGGGTGGACGGCTCCACCCCGGACGCGGTACTCGCCGAACTCCGCAAGGGCATGGACATGAGGACGGGCGGCGGCCACGCGGGCCACGGCGGCGGCGCCCCGAAGACCCCGGAGGCCCACGGCGCGCCCTCGCGCCTGCTCATGGGCGGCGAGAGCGACGTCCTCGGCAAGGACCCGGGCGACGTGGCGTACCCGTACTACCTGGTCAACGGCCGGACGGCGCAGGACCCCTCGGTCTTCACCGCCAAGCCGGGCGACCGGATCCGGATCCGGATCGTCAACGCGGGCGGGGACACCGCCTTCCGGATCGCCCTCGGCGGACACGAACTGACGGTCACCCACACCGACGGCCACCCGGTCGAGCACGCGAAGACCGGCTGCCTGCTGCTCGGCATGGGCGAGCGGTACGACGTACTGGTCACCGCGCGGGACGGGGTGTTCCCGCTGACCGCGCTCGCCGAGGGCAAGGGCGGCCCGGCCTCGGCGCTCGCCCTGTTGCGCACCGGGTCCGGTACGGCGCCCACGGCCGCGACCCGGCCCGCCGAACTGGCGGGGAGGCCGCTGACGGCGGAAGCGCTGCGGGCGGCGGAGCCCGCCGTACTGCCGGCCCGTACGCCGGACCGCACGATCCGCATCGAACTGACCGGCGGGATGGCGAAGTACGACTGGGCCTTCGACGGCAAGCCGTACACCCCGGACCAGCGGCATCCGGTGAAGGCGGGCGAACGGGTCCGGCTGGAGTTCAACAACTCCACAACGATGTGGCACCCGCTGCACCTGCACGGGCACACCTTCGCCCTCGGCGGGGGCGCGGGCGGCGCGCGCAAGGACACCGCTCTGATCCTTGCGAACTCGAAGCTGACGGTGGACTTCGACGCCGACAACCCCGGGCTGTGGATGGCCCATTGCCACAACGTGTACCACGCGGAGGCGGGGATGATGACGGTGCTCGGCTACCAGCGGTAGCCCCATGAGCAGGGGTTCGGCCCCCGGTGCGGCCCGGTGCGGGCCGGGGGCCGAATTCCCTTGGAGCCGTCAGAGGCGCATGGCAGGCTTGGCGATCACCGCGTACACCACCACCGTGAGGACTCCTGCCAGGTATGAGCACGCCCCCGAACCAGCCCAGCACCCCGTCCGGTACGCCGACGGAGCCCGCGGGCACGCCCATACCGGAGCCGGCCGCCGAGCCGGCTCAGCCGCTCTCCCTCCAGAAGACCCCGCAGCCGGAAGTCCTGCCCGAACCGGCAGCCGAACCGGCAACCGAACCGGCAGCCGAGGCGGCACCCGAACCGCAGCCCGCCGCGGTTCCGGAGCCCGCGCCGACGCCGGAGCCGACCCCGGAGCCGAGCCCGGAGCCGACCCCGGCCCCCGCGCCGTCGCAGCCCGCGCGCGTCGACCCCTTCGCACCCCCCGCGCCCGGGTCCTTCGCACCGCCCGCCGGCCCCGTCCCCCCGGCCCCCTCGTTCGGCGCGCCCGTGCCGCCCGTACCGCCCGCCGGCGGCCCCTGGGGCGCCCACGCCCCCGGCGCCACCCCGGGCAACCCGTGGGGCACCCCCGCCCCGAGCGCCACCAACGGCCTGGCCGTCGCCGCCCTCACGCTCGGCATCGCCGCCGTGATCATCGGCATCATCCCGTTCCTCTTCTGGGCGGGCGGCATCCTCGCCCTGGTCGGCATCGGCATCGGCATCGGCGCCCTCGTCCGCGCCTCGAAGGGCGCCGGCCGCAAGGCGATGGCCGTCACCGGCACGATCTTGGCCGTGCTGGGCCTCGGCGCCTCGGCCGGAGGCCTCTTCCTCACCGGCTACGTCGTCACGAACGTGGCCGACAAGAAGCTCCGCGAGGGCTGGGAGGCCCCGTCCGAACTCGACGGCGGCATGCCGCCGTACCCGGCGCCCTCGCCGACGCCCTCGCCCAAGCAGGTCCCCGGCATCGATTCCCCGCTGGCGTTCGGCGAGACGTACACGTACCCGAACGGCATCAAGGTGACCCTCTCGAAGCCGAAGAAGTACGTCACGAAGAACAAGTACTCGACGGTCGAGAACGCGGTGGAGTTCACGCTCACCATCACCAACAACTCCCCCGAGACCCACAACGTCATCTACGCGGTCCCCAACGTCCGCGACGACAAGGGCATGACCGCCAAGCTGGCCTTCGACGGCGGCGACGTCCCGAAGATGATCCGGGGCGACATCCTGCCCGGCGAGTCCGCCAGCGGGATCCTGGCGTACGAGGTCCCCGAGGGCACCGAGCACTTCGTCGCGGACATCTCCCCCGGCATCAGCCTGCCCAGCGCGAAGTTCAGCGGCTCCATCGGCTGACCCGCAGACCCCGTACGACACGGCAGGAGGCACGGCCCCAGGACATCGCGTCAGAAAGACGATTACACTGGGCCCGTGCCTCAACTTCGCCTCGCTCTGAATCAGATCGACTCGCAGGTCGGCAACATCGCCGCCAACGCCGACTCGGTCGTCCACTGGACCCGGCACTCCGCCGAGCAGGGCGCCCACCTGGTGGCGTTCCCGGAGATGATGCTGACCGGGTACCCCGTCGAGGACCTCGCCCTGCGCGCCTCCTTCGTCGAGGCCTCCCGTACGGCGCTGCGCGAACTCGCGGCGCGGCTGGCGGCCGAGGGCTTCGGCGGACTGCCGGTCGTCGTCGGCTACCTCGACCGGACGGAGCGGGCCGCCCCCCGGCTCGGCCGCCCCGCCGGCTCCCCGGAGAACGCGGCGGCCGTGCTGTACGGCGGGAAGGTCGCCCTGCGCTTCGCCAAGCACCACCTCCCCAACTACGGCGTGTTCGACGAGTTCCGGTACTTCGTGCCGGGCGACACGCAGCCGGTCATCCGGGTGCGCGGCGTCGACGTGGCCCTGGCCATCTGCGAGGACCTCTGGCAGGAGGGCGGCCGCGTCCCGGCCACCCGCTCCGCCGGGGCCGGGCTGCTGATCTCCGTCAACGCCTCGCCGTACGAGCGCAACAAGGACGACGTGCGCCTCGAACTGGTCGGCCGGCGCGCCAAAGAGGCCGGCTGCACCCTCGCCTACCTGGCGATGATCGGCGGCCAGGACGAGCTGGTCTTCGACGGGGACTCGATCGTCGTCGGCGCCGACGGCGAGGTCATCGCCCGCGCCCCGCAGTTCTCCGAGGGCTGCGTCCTCGTCGACCTCGACCTGCCCGCCGCCCGGGCCGACGCCCCCGAGGGCATCGTCGCAGACGGGCTGCGCATCGACCGCGTGATCCTCTCCGAGGAGCCGGTGCAGCCGTACGAGCCCGTGGTCACCGGCGGTTACGCCGACCGCCTGGACGACGACGAGGAGGTCTACGACGCGCTGGTCGTGGGCCTGCGCGCGTACGTCAGGAAGAACGGCTTCCGCTCCGTCCTGATCGGGCTCTCCGGCGGCATCGACTCCGCGCTCGTCGCGGCCATCGCCTGCGACGCGATCGGCGCGCAGAACGTGTACGGCGTGTCGATGCCCTCGAAGTACTCCTCGGACCACTCCAGGGGCGACGCCGCCGACCTGGCCGACCGGACCGGCCTGAACTTCCGGACCGTGCCGATCGAGCCGATGTTCGACGCGTACATGGGCTCGCTGGGCCTGAGCGGCCTGGCGGAGGAGAACCTCCAGTCCCGGCTGCGCGGCACGATGCTGATGGCGCTCTCGAACCAGGAGGGCCACATCGTGCTGGCCCCGGGCAACAAGTCGGAGCTGGCCGTCGGCTACTCGACCCTGTACGGGGACTCGGTGGGCGCGTACGGCCCGATCAAGGACGTCTACAAGACGGACGTCTTCCGGCTCGCGCGCTATCGCAACCGGGCCGCCGCCGAGCGCGGCGAGACTCCGCCGATCCCGGAGAACTCCATCGTCAAGCCGCCGAGCGCCGAACTGCGCCCCGGCCAGGTGGACACGGATTCGCTGCCGGACTACCCGGTGCTCGACGCGATCCTGGAGCTGTACGTGGACCGCGACCAGGGCATCGACACGATCGTCGAAGCCGGCTTCGACCGCGCGCTGGTCGCCAAGACCCTGCGCATGGTGGACACGGCCGAGTACAAGCGGCGCCAGTACCCGCCGGGCACGAAGATCTCGGCGAAGGGCTTCGGGAAGGACCGCCGGCTGCCCATCACCAACGGCTGGCGCGAGCACGCGTAGCCGGGAGCGGCAGAAGGGGCCCCGGCGCCGAAGCGCCGGGGCCCCTCTCTCACCCGTACGGGCGTACAGGCGTACGGGCTACGGCTTCACGCTCACCCGCGCGGCGACCGGCAGGTGGTCGCTGCCGGTGCGCGGCAGGGTCCAGGAAGCCTCCGGCTTGATCCCGCGGACCATGATCTGGTCGATCCGGGCCATCGGGAACTGGGCGGGCCAGCTGAAGCCGAAGCCGTCGCCCGCCGCGCCCTGCGTGGAGCGCATCTGCGAGGTGACCTCGGACAGGGACCGGTCGTTCATGGTGCCGTTGAGGTCGCCGAGCAGGATGACCTTCTTGAGCGGTTCGCCGGCGAGCGCGCTGCCCAGGGCGCCGGCGCTGTTGTCACGCTGGTTGGCGGTGAATCCGGCGTTGAGCTTGACCCGGACGGAGGGCAGGTGGGCGGCGAAGACGGCGATCTTGCCGTACGGGCTGTCCACGGTGGTGCGCATGGCTCGGGTCCAGCCCATCTTGATGTCGACGGGCGCGCTGGAGCTGAGCGGGTACCTGCTCCACACGCCGACCGTGCCCTCGACGGAGTGGTACTTGTACGCGCCCGCCAGGGCCTGCTCGTAGACGGGGACGGCGCTCCCCTTGAGCTCGGTCAGGGCCAGCACGTCGACGCCGGACCCGGCGATCTGGGCGGCGGTGCCCTGCGGGTCGGGGTTGTCGGCGTCGACGTTGTGCGTGGCGACCGTCAGGTTGCCGCCGGAGCCGGACTTGTCGAGGACCAGGCTGCCGAAGAGGTTCACCCACACGACGGCCGTCAGCAGTATCGCGATCAGGGCGGTCGCCGACTTGCGCACGACGGCCGCGGCGAGCAGCAGCGGCACGGCCAGGCCCAGCCAGGGGAGGAAGGTCTCGGTGAGGCTGCCGAGGTTGCCCACGTCGTTCGGAAGCTCGGCGTGGAAGATCATGACCAGTGAGATCAGGGCGGCCAGGGCGGCGGTCACGACCCCGCGCCGCCAGATGCCCCGGTCCCGGCTCAGCCCGGCCAGTCGGCGCCGGAGGCGGGATCCGGAGGGCTCGGGCTCCGAGCCGCCGTTCCCCGTCTCCGTCATGTACGCCTGTGCCATGCCACTGCCCTCGCTGCCGTGCTTGCGCTCCGTCCCCGCACCTTGACCCTAGGCGATGGACGGAGCCTTCCGTGCCGTTGTTCCGGCCGTACGTCCGGGAGGACGAACGGCCGTGTGGCCGAGGTTCCGCTTGTCACGAAACGCGCACATTGCCTTCCGCGCGCGCCGAACCGCCGGGAAGGGGACCATGAGAGGACCAAGAGGGGGCCATGAGGGTGCAGGCAGTGCTCCTCGCGTACGGACGGAGTGTGACGTACGGGTCCTCTCACCACTTTCGCCACGGGCCCGGCAGGTGCCACCATGGTGGGTGAGTCCGGGGACGCCGTAAGGGCGCCTCGAGATGACATCAAGGAGCAGTTGCAATGACGCATGCCGTTTCGCCTGCCCGCGAAGCCGCCGCCCCCAGCCTGTACGGGGGCAAGCGCAACCGACGGACCACCGTCCGCGACCTCACCCTCGCCAAGGAGCGCGGCGAGAAGTGGCCCATGCTCACGGCCTACGACGCGATGACCGCCTCCGTTTTCGACGAGGCCGGCATCCCGGTCATCCTCGTCGGCGACTCCATGGGCAACTGCCACCTCGGCTACGAGACCACCGTCCCGGTGACGATGGACGAGATGACCATGCTCTCGGCCGCGGTCGTACGCGGCACCAGCCGGGCCATGGTCGTCGGTGACCTGCCGTTCGGCTCGTACCAGGAAGGCGCCGTGCAGGCGCTGCGCAGCGCCACCCGCCTCGTGAAGGAGGCCGGTGTCGGAGCCGTGAAGCTGGAGGGCGGCGAGCGCTCGCTGCACCAGACGGAGCTGATCGTGCAGTCCGGCATCCCCGTCATGTCCCACCTGGGCCTGACCCCGCAGTCCGTGAACGCCATGGGCTACCGGGTGCAGGGCCGCGGCGACGAGGCCGCGCACCAGCTGCTGCGCGACGCCAAGGCCGCGCAGGACGCGGGCGCCTTCGCGGTGGTGCTGGAGCTGGTCCCGGCCGAGCTGGCCGCCGAGGTCACCCGGTCCCTGCACATCCCGACGGTCGGCATCGGGGCCGGCGCGGAGTGCGACGCGCAGGTGCTGGTGTGGACGGACATGATGGGCCTGACCGGCGGGAAGATGCCGAAGTTCGTGAAGCAGTACGCGAACCTGCGCGCGACCATGGGCGACGCGGCGAAGGCCTTCGCCGAGGACGTGGTCGGCGGAACGTTCCCGCAGGCCGAGCACAGCTTCCACTGACCGGCTGAGCCCGTACCGGAAGCCCGCCGGCGCTGCGCCGGCGGGCTTTCCGGCGTTCCGGGGGCTCCCGGGGGCTTCCGGACGGCTCCCTGTCGGCTGTCTGTCGGTCCACTGTCGGTGCGTTGTCGGTGGCGGATGGTCCCATGGTGGACATGACGCGAAACGACAAGAATCCCCTGAGCGGCTCGCACGCCGTTGAGGTACGGGGGCTGGTCAAGCACTACGGCGAGACGAAGGCCCTGGACGGGGTCGACCTGGACGTCCGCGAGGGCACGGTCCTCGGTGTACTCGGCCCCAACGGCGCCGGCAAGACCACCCTCGTGCGCTGCCTGTCCACCCTGATCGTCCCGGACGCCGGGACAGCGACCGTCGCCGGCTACGACGTGGTCCGCCAGCCGCGGCAGCTGCGCCGCACCATAGGCCTCACCGGCCAGTACGCCTCGGTCGACGAGAAGCTCTCCGGCTGGGAGAACCTCTACATGATCGGCCGCCTGCTCGACCTGTCCCGCAAGGACGCCCGTTCGCGCGCCGACGAGCTGCTGGAGCGGTTCTCGCTCACCGACGCCGCCAAGAAGGCCGCGATGAACTACTCCGGCGGCATGCGCCGCCGGCTCGACCTGGCCGCCTCGATGATCGGCCGCCCGGCCGTCCTGTACCTGGACGAACCGACCACCGGCCTCGACCCCCGCACCCGCAACGAGGTGTGGGACGAGGTGCAGCGGATGGTCGCCGAGGGGGCCACCGTCCTGCTCACCACCCAGTACATGGAGGAGGCCGAGCAGCTCGCGAACGAGCTGACGGTCATCGACAAGGGCAAGGTCATCGCCAACGGCAAGGTCGACGAGCTGAAGGCCCGTGTCGGCGGCCGGACCCTGCGGATCCGCCCCGTCGACTCCTCCGACCTGCCGGGCATGGCCCGTTCTCTCGCGGAGACCGGGCTCGACGGGGTCGCCGGCTCGCAGGCCATTCCGGACGAGGGCGTGCTGCTGGTCCCGATCCTGAGCGACGAGCAGCTGACCGCCGTGGTGGGCCTGCTGGCCGCCCGCGGGTACGCGATCGCCGACCTCGGCACCTACCTGCCGAGCCTGGACGAGGTGTTCCTGGCCATCACGGGCCAGCGGCCCACCGCCGAGGACTCCGTTCCCACCGAGAAGACCGAGGAGGTCGCGGCATGAGCACCGTCACCACCACCAAGCCCGCGCCCGCCCCGGAGGCGACGGCGTCCGCCCCGACCGGCGAGGGCCGGATCGGCCTGCGGGCCAATCTGCGGCACATCGGCGCCCTGGTGCGCCGCAACGCCCTTCAGATCAAGCAGGACCCGGAGTCGATGTTCGACGTCCTGTTCATGCCGATCATCTTCACGCTGCTGTTCGTGTTCGTCTTCGGCGGCGCGATCTCCGGCAAGGGCCAGCAGGAGGCGTACGTCAACTACGTCGTCCCGGGCCTGATGGCCATGATGGGCATGAACATCGCCATGGGCGTCGGCACCGGCGTCAACGACGACTTCAAGAAGGGCGTGATGGACCGGTTCCGGTCCATGCCGATCGCCCGGTCGTCCGTCCTGATCGCCAAGATCGTCGTCGAACTCGGCCGGATGATGGTCGCCATCGCGATCCTGCTCGCCGTGGGCTTCATGCTCGGCCTGTCGATCAAGACCTCGGTGTTCGACCTGTTCCTGTCCATCGGCCTGTCGGCGGTCTTCGGCGCCTCGCTGATGTGGATCTTCATCCTGCTCGGCCTCACCATGAAGACCGCGCAGGCCGTCCAGGGCATGGCGATGCTGGTCCTGATGCCGCTGCAGTTCGGCAGCTCGATCTTCGCCCCGCCGTCGACGATGCCCGGCTGGCTGCAGTCCTTCACGGACTACAACCCGCTGTCCAACCTGGCCGACGCGGCCCGCGGCCTGATCAACGGCGGCGCGGTCGCCCACCCGGTGACGGTGACCCTGATCTGGTCGGTCGCCATCACGGCGGTCACCATGCCGCTCGCAGTCCGCAAGTTCCGCCAGAAGACCTGATCCGGAGCGCCGGTCCGTTCCGGATCGCGTCCCGGACGGACCCCGCACGGGAGCCGGGTCAGATGAGGGCGGTGGCCTCCTCCAGGGTGAGGCCGCCGCCTTCGGCGCATGCCGCCGCGTACGCGGCCTCGCCGAGCACGGCCCGCGTCAGCTCCTCGGCGCGGGCCGCGTCCTCGCGTTCCGTGCTGACGGGGAAGTGCTGGGCCGGCAGCTGGGCCCGGTAGGCACCGAGCAGTCGCGCCGCGGCGTACGCGTGCTCCCCGCCGCCGAGGCGGGCGTGCGAGAGGGCCGCCGTCAGCAGGTTCACGGCGGGCATCTGCGGGGCGACCATGAGGGCGAGGGGGTCCCGGGCGGCCTCCGGCATGGCCTTGCGCAGATGGGCGAGGGCGTCCTCGTACGCGCCGGCCTGGTTCTCCAGCCAGGCCATCACGCCGAGCAGGAACCCGTCGAAGACGGCGAAGGCGCCGAGCGCGAACTCCTCGCGCATCATCCGCAGTTGCCGGCGGGCCTCGGGGACGCGGCCGGTGCGGCCGAGGATGCTCGCGAGGAACATCCGGGCGACCGGCAGCGCCTCGTTGCCGTAGCTGAGCGGGGCGGCCAGCAGTCCGCCGAGGATCTCCTCGGCCTCGGCGAGTTCGCCGGTCTCGACGAGGGTCCCGGCCATCCGTACGCGCAGGACCGTGACCTGGGACCGGGCGCCGAGCCGCTCCGCGTGCTCGATCGCCGCCCGGAAGTCCTCGGCGGCCCCCGCGTACTCGCCGCGCTTCTCCCGGGATTCGGCCCGGGCGGAGAGGGCCTCGGCGCAGCCCCAGTCGTCGCCCAGCGACTCGAAGATGGCGTGGCTCTCGTCGGCGTCGCGCGCCGCGTCCCCGGACCACGCGGCCCGGTTGGCCAGCCAGTTGGCCCGCACCTGGAGGGTGCCGGCCAGCTCCCAGCGGTAGTCCAGCTCCCGTGCGGTGTCGACGGAGGTGTCGAGGACCCGTTGGAGCAGTTCGGAGTCCCCGCTGATGATCACGGCGTAGACCCACAGGCCCCCCGGGTTCCGGCAGGTCTGCGGCAGACCCGGCCGGTAGGCGGCGACGATCCCCTCGATCTCCTCCCGGATCCCCGGCGCATCCCAGGTCTCGTTGGTCTGGTCGCGCGAGGCGAGCCGGATCAGCCGGATGCCGCGCCAGGCCTCGGTGAGCAGTTCCCCGCTGTACGGCGGAGGCGTGTCCACGACCTGTGCGTACACCGGTTCTGCGGGCACGACGGGCGCTTGGAAGGGGTCGGGGCCGAGTGCGGCTGCGGCTTCGGCCCAGTGCCGGGACTCGGCGCGCAGTTCGTGCATCGACCAGTACCAGGCGAGCGAGTGGACGAGGCAGAGCACCTCGCCGGTGTCGCGGGCGGCGATGGCGCGGCGCAGCGCGCTGCGGAGGTTCTCGTACTCGGTGGCGAACCGCCGGGTGGCCTCGCGCTGGCGGCGGCCGCGCAGCAGCGGGTCGGTGGTGCGGGCGAGTTCGCGGTAGTACGTGAGGTGGCGGCGCTCGGTGGCCGCGCGGTCCCCGTCGGCCTCGGCGAGGCGCTCGGCGGCGTACTCGGCGACCGTCTCCAGGAGCCCGTAGCGCATGCCGGTGCCGTCGGGTCCGGGGGCGGCGACGACGAGGGACTTGTCGACGAGGGAGCCGAGGAGGTCCAGGACCTCGGGGGTGCCGGGATCGGTGCAGACGGCTTCGGCGGCGGAGATGTCGCAGCCGCCGGAGAAGACGGAGAGGCGGCGCAGCACGGCCCGTTCGGGTTCGTCGAGGAGGTCCCAGGACCAGTCGACGACGGCGCGCAGGGTCTGCTGGCGGGGCAGTACGGTGCGGGCGCCGCCGGTCAGGAGCCGGAAGCGGTCGTCGAGCCGGTCGGCGATCTGGCGCGGGGTGAGCAGGCGCAGCCGGGCCGCGGCCAGCTCGATGGCGAGCGGCAGCCCGTCCAGGCGGCGGCAGATCTCGGCGGCGGCCGCGGGGTCGTCTTCGGTACGGAACCCGGGCCGGGCGGCGGCCCCCCGGTCTCCCAGGAGCCGGAGCGCCACGGGGTCGGGCAGCGGCTCCACCGGGCGCAGGAACTCCCCCGGCACGCCCAGGGGTTCGCGGCTGGTGGCCAGGATCCGGACGCCGGGGCAGCGGGCGAGGAGCTCCTCGGCGAGCTCGGCGGCGGCTCCGATGACGTGCTCGCAGTTGTCCAGGATGAGCAGGGTGCGCCGCCGCGCGCAGTGCTCCGCGAGCCGGTCGAGGGCCTGGTCGCCGGTGCGGTCGGTCAGCGCCCGCAGTTCCTCGGCGGCGCCGCCGCGCAATTTGGTCTCGCGGGCGCCGAGTGCGGTCAGGGCGGCCTCGGCCACGTCCTCGGGGTCGCCGTGCCCGTCGATGGACGCCAGCTCCACGAGCCACACCCCGTCGGACCAGGCCTCGGCGGCGTGCTCGGCGGCTTCCTGGGACAGCCGGGTCTTCCCGGCCCCGCCGGGCCCGAGCAGGGTGACGAGCCGGGCCCGCCCGAGCTCCTCGCCGATGGCCCGGATGTCGCCCTCGCGCCCCACGAAGCTGGTCACCCGGGCCCGCAGGTTCCCCGGTCGGCGGGCTCCGGATCCGCCGGACGCCCCGGCGGGGGCCGGCGCCGGGGCGGGATGCGCGGCCCCGGCTCCGGGTGTGCCCGCGCCACCCGGATCCGGCGACCGCCCGCCGTGTCGCGGACCGGCAGCCGGGCCGGCGGGCACGCCGGGAGCCGGGGTGAGGAGTTCCGTGTGGAGGGTGCGCAGGGCCGGGCCCGGGTCGGTGCCCAGGCGGGCGGCGAGCTCGCGCCGGACGGCCTCGTAGGCGGCGAGTGCCTCCGCCGGGCGGCCCGTGTCGCGCAGGGCGCGGATCCGCAGGGCCTGGAGCGGCTCGTCCAGCGGGCGCTCCCCGCACAGCGCGGTCAGTTCCGGGAGGGCCCGCTCCGCTTCGCCCAGCGCCAGGGCCGCCGCGAGCCGGCCGCGCCGCGCGTCCAGACGTACGGCCTCCCAGCGGGCGGACTCGGCCGCCGCGTCCGGCAGATCGGCCAGCGCCGGGCCGCGCCACAGCGCCAGGGCCTCCTCGTACAGGGCGGCGGCCTCGGCCGGATCCGGGGACGCGCCGCCGGCCCGGGCGAGCCGCTCGAAGCGGTACAGGTCGACGTCCTCGCCCGCGGCGTCGAGCAGGTACCCGCCCTCGGCCGAGCGCACCGCCCCGTGTCCCAGCGCCCTGCGCAGCCGGCCCACCAGCGCCTGGAGCGCGGCCTGGGCGTCCGCCGGGCGGTCGCCGTCCCACACCTGCTCCACCAGGAGGTGCACCGGCACCGCCCGCCCGGGGCGAAGGGCGAGCGCGGTGAGCAGCGCCCGCAGGCGTGTTCCGCCGACGGCGACGGGACTCCCGTCGTCGCGGCTGGCCTGGGCAGTGCCGAGAATCGCGTAACGCACCGGACCATTGTCGCTGCCCGGAGGCCGGGCCCCGTACTCCTTTTGGCCCCGCGCCCGGGATAGGTTTCGCCGCATGGGTCATCAGGGCAGCCGCGGCGAGCGGCAGATCAGTTCCGTATTCCTCGGCATCTTCGCCGTCATGGCGGTCACCGGCTGGGCCGTGTGGACGGGGTACTCGACGAGCACCGGCCTGGCCGTGTTCCTCTTCGTGACCTCGGCGTGGGTCGTCTCGCTCTGCCTGCACGAGTACGCGCACGCCCGCACCGCCCTGCACAGCGGCGACCTCTCGGTCGGGGCCAAGGGCTATCTGACCCTGAACCCGCTGAAGTACACGCACGCGCTGCTCAGCATCGTCCTGCCGGTGATCTTCGTGATCATGGGCGGGCTGGGCCTGCCCGGCGGCGCGGTGTACATCGAACGGGACCGGATCCAGGGCCGCTGGAAGCACAGCCTCATCTCGGCGGCGGGCCCGCTGACCAACGTGGCCTTCGCGGTCGTGTGCACGGCGCCGTTCTGGCTGAACGCCCTGGACGGGGTCCCGATGGCGTTCCGCTTCGCGCTCGCGTTCCTCGCGCTGCTCCAGGTCTCGGCGGCGATCTTGAACTTCCTGCCGGTCCCGGGCCTGGACGGCTACGGGATCATCGAGCCCTGGCTCTCGTACCGGATCCGCCGCGAGGTGGCGCCGCTGGCGCCGTTCGGGCTGATCGCGGTGTTCGCGCTGCTGTGGATCCCGGAGGTCAACGGGTTCTTCTTCGACGTGGTGCGCAACCTGCTGGACACGCTGGGCGTGTCCGACCTGGAGACCTACTGCGGCCGCGACCTCTACCGCTTCTGGCAGGACACGAACGGCTACTGCGCGGTGCCGCAGGGCTGACCCGGCACAGGGCGGTACGGCCGCCCGGTGGGCGATCCCTCTACGAGGTGCGGGTGACCGCGGCCTTCTGCGCCTTCGCCTTGCGCAGGTAGAACCAGGCCATGTTCGACGTGAGGCCGGCCAGCAGCACCCAGATGATGCCCAGGAAGCTGCCCTCCACGAAGGCGACCACGGCCGCGGCCACGGACAGGACGCAGACGACGATGGCGAACACGGCAAGGCGGGGCATGGGGAACAGCTCCTCGGCGACACGGAACGGGGTCGAACCCCACCAGTCTCCCCCATGCCCCGCAGTGCTCCCGTAAAGGCGTCCCACGGACCCCGCATTCCGCTTCCGCCCCTCTTTCGGCGTTTCCCGATCTTCCGCGCGGCACGCCGCTACGGTCGCCGGGTACGGAGGAACGACAGTCCGGTCTGCACGGTCCGCCACGGCCGGAGCCGGGCGACCGGGGGGGATGGACATGCAGGAGATCTCAAAGGGCGCCAACGTCAGCCTGACGGCCCTCAGCGAAGACGCCGGGGCCGTGGTGGTGAGCCTGAGCTGGAGCAGTGTGTCGGGGGCCGGCGACGCGGACGTCTCCGTGCTCCTCGTGGACGCGAACGGCAAGGTTCGCAGCGAGGACGACTTCTACTTCTACAACAACCCGGCCGCCGCCGACGGAAGCGTGCAGCTGCTGGGCAAGACGCCGACCGGGAACGGGGACGAGGACCGGATCGGTGTGGACCTGACCGCCGTGCCCGAGGGGGTCGAGCGGATCGTGGTGGCGGCCAGCCAGTACGGGGGCGCCCGGTTCGGGGACCTGGACGACCTGCGGATGACGGTCGCGGACCGCTCCGGCGAACCGCTGGTCGGGTTCTCCATCCAGGACGCGGGTGTGGAGACGGCGTTCATCTTCGGTGAGCTGTACCGGCGCGGCGAGGAGTGGAAGTTCCGCGCGGTCGGGCAGGGCTACGAGACCGGGCTGGCCGGGCTGGCCACCGACTTCGGCATCGCCGTGACCGAGGAGACGGAGGAGGCCGGGCAGTGCGCAGAGGCCGGGGAGGCCTCGGACCCGGGCGGGGCGGGGGACGGCTCCGACGCCGTCGTCGCCATGGAGAAGACGCCCGGCGCGGAGCAACAAGCGATCGCACCGGAACCGGCACCCGCACCCGCACCCGCACCGGAAGCGGAAGCGGCACCGGCGGAGCCCGTCGCCGTGCCCGCCCAGACCCGCGGCCGGGGCCCCCGTACGACCACGACGAAGAAGAAGGTCACCCTGCCCAAGGTGGCCAGGAGCTCGCTCGCCGAGAACGACGCCTGGCGCCCGGCCCGGCTGTTCCCCGTACCGTCGTTGAAGAGCGACAAGGAGCGGGAGGTGCGCGCCACTTCCGTGCTGCTGTCCGTGATGGCGCAGGTCCCGGAGTTCGGCCGCCGCCTCACCGCCGCCTTCGGCGCCCCCGCCGGACGGATGCAGACCTTCACCGAGGTGTCCCTTCCCCACGGCGACACCCCGCGCCGCCCGGACGGCGTGATCCGGGTCGAACGCGCCGGGAAGCTCTGGACGGCCCTGGTCGAGACCAAGACGAACGGCAACCCGCTCAAGCCGGAGCAGGTGCAGGAGTACATGGACATCGCCGCCCGCCGCGGCTACGAGGCCGTGATCACGCTGTCCAACGACGTGGCCCTCGAAGGCGTGCCCATGGTGGACGTCAAGATCGACGGACGGCGCAAGCACAAGGTCAGCCTCTGGCACCTGTCCTGGGCCGAGGTGGCCCACCAGGCCCAGATGCTGATCCGCCACGAGGGAGTGGGCAACGCCGCGCACGCCTGGCTGCTCCAGGAGCTGCTGGAGTACCTGCGGCACGACCAGTCGGGGTGCCACGGGTTCCAGAACATGGGCGCCGCCTGGGTGCCCGTGCGCAAGGGGATCGAGGACGAGACCCTCGCCTCCGACGACCCGCGCGCCGTCGAGGTCGTCGAGAGCTGGGAGCGGCTGATCCGCCAGGTCTGTCTGCGCCTGGGCGGGGAGCTCGGCCAGAAGGCGCTCCCGGTGCAGCGCATCCGGCGCGGCAGCGACCCGCAGGCGCGCCGTGCGGCCGCCGCCGAGAGGCTCTGCCTGGACGGGCGGCTCACCGCGGAGCTGCGCATCGACGGGACGAGCAGCGTCATCGCGGTGACCGCCGATCTGCGGACGGGCAAGGTCCGCACCTGCGTGGACGTGCCGGCGCCGGAGGGCTCGTACCCGCTGACCACGGTGAAGCGGCTGGTCCGGCTGCTGGCCGAGGCCCCGGCGGACCTGCACGTGGAGACCCTCGTCGAGGCCGGGAACGGACCGCGCGGCACGCTGGAGCGGCTGCGCCCCGAGCCGGGCGACCTGCTCCCCAAGGGCGGGGCGGCCCCCACCGGGTTCCGCTTGTCACTGATCAAGGGCATGGGCAACACCCGCGGCAATACGGAGTCCGGTTTCATCCGCAGCGTCGACGAGGCGGTGGACCGTTTCCACCAAGGGGTCGTGGCGCACCTGGGGCCCCTGGAGGCTCGCGCCGGCCGCCGGGGCTGAAGCGGGAGGCCGTGCCCTTGCGCCCGGCTGCTGCCGCCGGGCGCAAGGGGGGATCGATCAGACGTCCGTGACGCGCAGGCCCGAGTGGGCCTTGTACCGGCGGTTGGTGGAGATGAGGTTCGCCACCAGGGACTCGACCTGGTGGGCGTTGCGCAGGCGGCCCGCGAAGACTCCGCGCATGCCCGGGATGCGGGCGGCCAGGGCCTGGACGACGTCGGTGTCGGCGCGGACCTCGCCGAGGACCATCACGTCGGTGTCGATCTCCTCGACCGACTCGTCCTGGAGCAGGACCGCCGAGAGGTGGTGGAAGGCCGCCGTCACGCGGGAGTCCGGGAGCAGGGCCGCGGCCTGCTGGGCGGCGCTGCCCTCTTCGACCTGGAGGGCGTAGGCGCCCTGCTTGTCGAAGCCGAGCGGGTTGACGCAGTCCACCACCAGCTTGCCCGCGAGGTCCTCGCGCAGGGCTTCGAGGGTCTTGGCGTGGCCCTCCCACGGCACCGCGATGATCACGATGTCGCTGCGGCGCGCGCACTCGGCGTTGTCCGCGCCCTCCACGCCGAGGCCCAGCTCGTCGGCGGCGCTCCGGGCGCGGTCGGCGGCGCGGGATCCGATGATCACCTTCTGGCCGGCCCGGGCGAGCCGGTAGGCCAGGCCCCGGCCCTGGTCGCCGGTGCCGCCGAGGACGCCGACGACGAGGCCGGAGACGTCCGGCAGGTCCCACGGGTCCTTGGCCGGCGTCTTCGCCGGCGCCTTCGCGGCGGCCGCGGCCTCGGCGGGCGCGTTCTGAGTGCTGTCTGTGGAGGTCATGGGGGCGAGGGTAATGCCGTGATCGCGAGAGGCGAACGCACATGCGCCCGCCCGGTCGGGCGAAGCGGGGCGAAGTGCTCCCGTAGGTCCCTTTCATACGGCAGGATGCCGATATGGACGCCGTGAGGGTCGCGCTGCTGCGCGAGGTGCTCGCCGGTACGCAGTGGCCCGGCGCCGCGCGCCGCTTCGCCGGGTCGCTGCGGCGCTCCGTCGTTCCCGCCGGCGGGAAC
Source organism: Streptomyces sp. NPDC051582 (assembly GCF_040681715.1). NCBI lineage: Bacteria > Bacillati > Actinomycetota > Actinomycetes > Kitasatosporales > Streptomycetaceae > Streptomyces > Streptomyces sp. NPDC051582. The sequence goes on along the minus strand of NZ_JBFAZJ010000022.1, from coordinate 68,950 downwards.
CTGCTGCTGGTGGGGACCGAGCAGTACGAGCCCTGGCACATGGCGGCGCACCTGGTGGACGAGGCCGCCTGGTCCGGGCTGCCGGAGATGGCCCCCACCCTCGTACGGCACCGGGTGCGGCCCGGGCAGCCGCCGCACCTGTCGGTGGGGCTGGGCCGGCTGGCGGCGGCCCGGCGCGGCCACACGCTGCTGGTGGTGGCGCCGGAACAGCCGGGGGCGGCGCTGCTGGAGCGGGTGCACGACGCCCGGCGCGCGGGGGCGACCGTACTGTCGCTGCACTGCGGGGATCCGGATCTCGCCGCCCTGGCGCACGACGCCCTGTCCGTACGGGAGGGGGCCGGCGAGCTGGACCTGGACACGGTGCAGCACCTGGTCGGTGCGGCGGCCGGCGAGAACAGCCTTCCGGCGCAGCGCGGGCCGCGGCGGCTGCGGGACCGGCTGGCGCGGCTCGCCGACCAGCTGACCGCGCCGCCGCCCAGCGGCTGGTAGGCCCGGCAGCCCTACGGCGCGCCCGTGCCCCCGCCCTCTTCGCGGGACTTGTCGTTCCACTTGGGGTCGTTCTGCCATTCGAGGTTGCGCTCCTGCGCCGTCTCCATGGCGTGGTTGGCCTCCTCGGGCGTGGCGTACGGGCCGAAACGGTCCTTCGCCGGGCACTCGGGGCCTTCCTCCACCTTGTGGTGGACCAGGCAGTAGTACCACTCGCCGGGTTTGCCCACCTGACGCTTCTTGAACAGGGCCATCGTCTTCGGGCTCCTCTCGATACCGCTCTCTGCCGCCAGCCTGCCCCATCCCCGCTGGATACACTCGCTTGCATGTCTGGCCAGTCGCTGCTCGTACCAGGCGAGCTCTCTCCCGCCCGTTCCGTTCCCGGAAACATCCGTCGGCCCGAGTACGTGGGCAAGCCCGCGCCCACTCCGTACACCGGACCGGAGGTGCAGTCGGCCGCGACCATCGAGGCCATGCGCATCGCCGGCCGGATCGCCGCCCAGGCGATGGAAGAGGCCGCCAAGCTGATCGCCCCGGGGGTGACCACCGACGAGCTGGACCGGGTCGCGCACGAGTACATGTGCGACCACGGCGCCTACCCGTCGACGCTGGGCTACCGGGGCTTCCCGAAGTCCCTGTGCTCCTCGGTGAACGAGGTCATCTGCCACGGGATCCCCGACTCCACCGTCCTGCGCGACGGCGACATCGTGAACCTCGACGTCACCGCGTTCATCGGCGGCGTGCACGGCGACAACAACGCCACCTACCTGTGCGGTGAGGTGGACGAGGAGTCGCGGCTGCTGGTGGAGCGCACCCGCGAGGCCCTGAACCGGGCCGTCAAGGCCGTCAAGCCGGGCCGCCAGATCAACGTGATCGGCCGGGTCATCGAGTCGTACGCGAAGCGCTTCGGCTACGGCGTCGTCCGGGACTTCACCGGGCACGGCATCAACTCGTCCTTCCACTCCGGCCTGATCGTGCCGCACTACGACAGCCCGCACGCCACGACGGTCATCGAGACCGGGATGACCTTCACGATCGAGCCGATGCTGACGCTGGGCACGCACGAGTACGACATGTGGGCGGACGGCTGGACGGTCGTCACGAAGGACCGCAAGCGCACCGCGCAGTTCGAGCACACACTGGTGGTGACGGACACGGGCGCCGAGATCCTCACCCTTCCGTAACGGCCCACCGTAAAAGCTCTCCCCAAAAGACCTCCGGAGGAGTTTTACCGACAGGACGTCGGGAAGACATTGACTTAGGTAACCCTAAGCGCGAGGATCGGGCGTGGCGGCCGTGCCGTCACGCCCCCCGGGCGCCGTTGTTCCCCGTCCCGTCTTCGGAGGATTGTCTTGGACGCCTTCTCTACGGTCATCCGTGTCGCGTCGCACGAGCAGCACACCGAGGCCGAGACCTCGTCGTTCATGAGCGACCTGCTCGGCGGCCGGCTCGGGGTGGACGCGTACACGCGCTACACCGAGCAGCTGTGGTTCGTGTACCGGGCCCTGGAAGACGCGGCCGAGTCCCTGAAGGACGATCCGGTGGCGGGCCCGTTCATACGGCCCGAGCTGATGCGCGTCGCCGAGATCGAGCGCGACCTGGCGCACCTGCGCGGCCCGTCGTGGCGCGAGACGCTCGTCGCACTGCCCGCGACCGAGGCCTACGCGGCCCGCGTGGCCCAGTGCGCGGCCGGCTGGCCCGGCGGGTACGTCGCCCACCACTACACCCGCTACCTGGGCGACCTCTCGGGCGGCCAGATCATCCGCGACAAGGCGGAGCGGACCTGGGGCTTCACCCGCAAGGGCGACGGCGTGCGGTTCTACGTCTTCGCGGACATCTCCAACCCCGCGGCCTTCAAGCGGACCTACCGCGAGCTGCTGGACGCGATCGCCGCGGACGACCTGGAGAAGCAGCGCATCATCGACGAGTGCAAGCGCGCCTTCGACTTCAACGGCTCGGTCTTCCGGGAGCTGGGCGCGCAGTTCCCGCTGAGCGCCTGACGACCCCGCCCCTACGCGCACGAAGCGTCCGCGGACGGCGACGGCACCCCCGGCACCCAGCCGCGCCGGAGGTGCCGTTGCCGTCGCCGTTGCGCCGTCAGTCGCCGTGGATCAGCCAGAGGGCCAGGCCGAGGAACATGAGCACGGCCTCGACGGCCTTGGCGCAGAAGAGGGCGAGTCCGGCGCCGATGCTGCCCGCCACGATGCGGTTCGTACGCTGCGCCGGGGTGCGGGGCCGCCGCCAGGCGAGGGCCGTCAGGCCCAGCGGGATCAGGTACGGGAGGGAGTACCAGAGCGGGCAGCGCGGCAGGTACGAGGACGCGTAGCCGAAGCCCCCGGCCACCAGCGTCAGCGCCGTGAAGAGCGCCGGGACCAGCAGCCACCGCTGCGTCTCCTCGGGGTACGGATGCGACTGCGGCTGCGACTGCCGGGGCCGGCCTGCGCTCGATGGCGTGTTCATGCAGCCATGAAAGCGCCGTGCGGCATCCCGCACCCAGCGCGGACGTACTCAATCGCGTCCGCGCACCTACTCAGTTCGCGGCGGCGGCAGTTTCGCGAAGCGGACCCGGCCGCCGATCTCGACGGTGCCGTCCGGTCCGGGCGCGGTGAGGATCTGGGAGCCCGCGCCCTGGGTGATGTTCAGCGCCCGGTTCAGCTCGGCGGTCAGCAGTATCGCGGCCGATCCGGTGGCCTCGTCCTCGGCGATGACCCCGTCGGGGCGGCGCGGGAAGCCGCGGGCCCGGATGCGGCCCGCGGCCTCGTCCTCCCAGGCCCAGGCGTACAGCCAGCCCTCGCCGGGCGGCGGCGCGGGCAGCGCGTCGACCTCGGCGGGGCTGGCGTACTGCTCGGTGCGCTTGCCCTCGACCCACTCCGGGAGGGCGGTGATCCAGGTGAACTCCCCGTCGTCACGCGCCCATACGGAGCCGGCCGGCGGCTGGAGCTCCTCGATGTCGAGCAGCCAGGCGACCCCGACCAGCGGATGGCCCGCGAAGGACATCCGGGTGCCGGGGGTGCGGATGTCGACGACCCCGCGCTCGGGGTCGTCGACGAACACCGTCTCGCTGTATCCGAGTTCGGCGGCGAGGGCCTGCCGCGACGCGTCGTCGGGGCAGGTACGGCCGTCACGGACGACGCCGAGCAGGTTGCCGTGCCGCCCGTCTCCCGCGCAGAAGACCTTGAGCACATCGAGATCGTTCACACGGAAATTGAAACACGGTTCAGATCTGGGCCGCGCGTCGCCGACGGGCGAGGAAGACGGCGCCGGCACCGGCCGCGACGACCGCGCCGGAGGTGGCGAGCAGGGCTCCGGCCGGGACTTCGGCGCCGGTGCTGGCCAGGTTGCCGCCGACGCTGCCGCCGCCGCCCACCGTGCCGCCCGTACCGCCCGTCCCGCCCGTCCCGCCCGTGCCGCCCGTGCCGCCGGTGGCGGAGGTGGGGACCGTGGTGGGCGCGGTGGTGGGGACGACCACGTCCTTGTCGACGGACACCGAGAGGGTGACGGGGTCGGTCGGCTTGCCCTCGGCGTAGTCCGGGCTCGGCGCGCCGATGGCGGTCGCTCCCTCGGCGGTGAAGGCGGCAGGGACGGCGTTCAGGGTGAGCAGACCGCCCGAGGTCCGGTACTCGGCCTTCGACAGGTCGAGGGTGGCGAAGGGGACGTTCGTCTTGGTGGCGGTCGGCGACTTGACGTCCAGGACGAGCGTGCCCTTCTTGCCTTCGGCGTTGACGCGCACGTTCGAGAAGGTCATGTCGACGCCGTGGTCGGCCCGCTGGAAGCGCAGGTTGCCGGCGAAGGTGGCGCTCAGCTTCTGCTTCTTGACGTCGAGCTCGCCCTTGCCGAGGGCGAAGGCGAAGGTGTCGCCGCTCGCGACGGCTCCGTCGGCCGGGGTGACCGAGCCGCCGCCCTTCACCACGTACGAGCGGAAGCCTTCCTTCACGCCCCAGGTGAGCCGGCCGCCGAGGAACTGCTGCGGGCCGTCGGCCGCGGGGGAGCTCGCGCTCTGCGAGGGGGTCGCGGAGTTCGACGGGCCGGAGGGGGCCGGGGACGGGGAGGCGGAAGCGGAAGACGACGGCGAGGACGACGGCGACGGGGTCACGGACGGGGACGGGGACGGCTGTCCGAACTGCATGGCGGCCGTGAGCGGGTCGCCCGCGAGGCCGGCGTACTTGTCCGAACCGAGCTGGGCCGCCCCCTCCTTGGTGAGGGTGGTGCCGAGCTTCTCCATGGACTGCCCGCCGAAGGCCACGTCGGCCATGGGGACGCCCGGGGTGAGGGTGCCGTTCTTGGTGACGTCGGCGGTCAGCTTCTTCGTGCCGGTGTCGAAGCGGAGGTTGGCGAGGGTCACCTTGAAGCCGTGCATGGGGGCATCGAAGGTGACGCTGCCTTTGAAGGCGGCGGTCACGACGTGCCCGCCGTCCTTGTCGTACTGGCCGGTCGCGGAGGTGAAGCGGAAGGTGCCGTCCGCGTTCAGGGCGGCTCCGTCCGAGGGGGTGATCGTGCCCTTGGCGACGTTCAGGACGTACGAGCGGTAGCCGGCCAGGACTCCCCAGTCGAGGGTGCCGTTCACGATCGGCATCGGCGCGGAGGCGGCGGCCGCGGAGGCCTGCCCGCCGCCCACCCCCGTCGCGGGCAGGACGAAGGCGGTGGCGCCCAGAGCGGCAGCGGTGGCGACGGCGGCCGCGAAGGCGAGCGAACGGCGGTGGGACGAGGACATGACGGAGGCCTCCTGAAAGGCAACGGGGGTGACGGTCGGGGGCAGGGGTGAGAGAGGTGACGTGGGGCGGGGCGGGGCGCGGCGGTGGTGCGGGGATCAGGACCGCGGCGACTTCGTGCCGGTGGGCCCGCCCGGGTCGACGGAACCCTCCGGGCCGGCCGAAGCCGCCGGGCCCGCCGGGGTGGTCGGCGTGGCCGGGGTGGTTTCCTGGCCGTGCTTGCGGCGCAGGGACAGGAAGACCGCGCCCGCGGCCAGGACCAGGAGGGCCACGCCCAGGGCGGCGTAGAGGCCTGCGTTCGAGGAGTCCTCGGACTTCGCGGCCGGCGCGGGCGGCGCCGGCGACGCGGCGGCGGCCGGCGGCGGCGGCGCGGCGGACGAGGCCGTCGAGCCGAGGTCGGGCAGCGCCGGCAGCTTCGCGGTGGCGTCCAGCACCACGGAGAGCGAGACGGGGTCCATCTCGGTGCCGGTCTTGTACAGCGAGCCGAAGGCCTGCGAGCCGCCGTCGGTGAGGGTGGCGGGGGCCTCGGTCAGCGTGGCGAGCCCGCCCTCGGCCTTCAGGCCCTTGGCGTCGAACTCCACCAGCGCCACGGCGTTCTTCGTCTCGCTGCCGGTCGTGACGTCGGCGGACAGCACTCCCCTGCCGTTCTCCACCTTCACGCCCAGCTTGCCCAGCTTCAGGTCCAGATGGGCTCCGGTGAAGTGGACCGTACCCGCGAAGGCGGCGTCGAGCGTCCCCTTCGAGCCGTCGTACGCGCCCTTCCCCTGCGGGAAGCGGAACAGCGCGCCGCCGTCCTGGGCCCCTTCGGCGAGGGTCCACCTGCCCTGCCCGATGGAGCCGGTGACGTACTCGCGGAACGTACGCCGCACCCCCCAGTCGACGGCGGCGTCGGTGAACGCCCCCTGGGGCGCGCGCGCCTCCTGCGAGGGCTGCGCCGACGCGTTCGCGGACGGCGCGCTCTCGGCGGCAGGAGCCGCCTTGACGTCGGCGGAGAGCGAGATCGGGTCGAGCTGCGCGCCCGCCGAGTAGTAGCCGGCGAAGGCCTTGGCGCCCTCTTCGGTGAGGGTGGCCGGGATGTTGTTCAGGGCGACGGGACTGCCGCCCCCCTTCATGTCGACCCCGCCGAGCCCGAGCGCGGCGAACGGCACCTGGCTCCGGGTGGTGACCGCGCCGGTGTCCTTGGCCTTGCTGGAGACGTCCGCGTAGAGGGTGCCGCCGCCTCCGTTGATCTTGACGGTGGGGCGGCTGAGCGTCAGGTCCAGCTCGTAGGTGCCGTCCGCCTTCTGGTGGCCCTGGAAGCCGACGCCGCCGCTGAAGGCCGCCTCGAACGCGCCGGAGTCCGGGTCGTAGGAACCGGTGGCCGAGTGGAATCGGAACAGGCTGCCGCCGACCGTGGCGGCTCCGCCCTTCAGCTTGAAAGCACCTTTCGCGACGGGACCGGTGACATAACCCTGGAAGGACGATTTGATGCCCCAGTCCAGCCGGCCCCCTTGCACGGTGCGGCCGGCCGCGTGCGCGGCGGTGGCCGGGAGCAGGGCACCGAGCAAGGCCGCCAGGGTCGCCAACAGGGCGACTGCCGACGTACGGGCGGGTCTTGCGGGCATGGTTGTCCCCTCCAGGGCTGGTTAATAAGGTTAGGCTAACCTAAGCTACCTCCAGTCGGAGGGGAACCCCTGGTTCCCCGGAACCTCGGAGCCTGGAACCTCACAGCCCAGCCGGACGATCAGGACGGTGCCTTCGTGCCCACGCCCGCCGCGTCAACCCGCTCCCCCCACCGCACCCTTGCCCTCGCGGTCGCCTTCTCCGCGCTGGCGCTGGCCGTGCTGACGGGCTGCGCCGGCGCGTCCGCCACCGGACCCGGTGCGCCCGCCGCCCGCCCGGCCTCCGCGCCGGACCGGGTGGAGCCGCTCACCCCTGCCCCGCTGCCCGTACTCCCCGTCACCGTGCCCTCGGCGGACGGCCGCCAGGTGACGGTGACGGCCGCGGACCGGATCGTCCCGCTGACCGGCGGCCTGAACGAGATCGTCCAGACCCTGGGCCTCGGCCCGCAGGTCGTCGCCCGAGACATCACGGCCACCTTCGAACAGGCCGCGCAGCTGCCGGTGGTGACCCGGGGCCATGACGTCTCGGCGGAGAGCGTCCTGTCGCTGCACCCCACGCTGGTGCTGGCCGAAACCACCTCCGGCCCGGCCGAGGCGATCCGCCAGATCCGCGACGCGGGCATCCCGCTGCTGGTGGTGGCCCCGGCCACATCACTGGAGGACGTACCGGAGCGGATCGAGACCGTCGCCGCCGCGCTGGGCGTCCAAGGCGCCGGGGCCCGGCTCAACGAGCGCACCGCCGAGCGGATCGCCGTCGCCCGCAAGGCGATCCCCGCCTCCGGGAAGAAGCCCCGGGTGGCCTTCCTCTACCTGCGCGGCACCGCGTCCGTCTATCTGTTGGGCGGCTCCGACTCGGGCGCCGCCTCGCTGCTCGAAGCGGCCGGCGCCGTGGACACGGGCAAGGAGTCGGGTCTCGGCAAGGACTTCACCCCCATCACGAGCGAGGCCCTCGCCGCCGCCGCGCCCGACGCCATCCTCGTCATGTCCAAGGGGCTGGAGTCGGTGGGCGGTACGGACGGCCTGGTGAAGATCCCGGGCGTCGCCCAGACCCCGGCGGGGATGGACCGCAGGGTCGTCACCGTGGACGACGGGGTCCTGTTGAACTACGGCCCGCGCACCGACCAGGTGCTCAGCTCGCTGATCTCCCAGCTGTACGGAAAGACCGCGTGACGTGACGGAACAGAACACGGGGGCGGCCGCACTGCCCGCGGCAGGCCCCCGAACGCCCGCGCCCCGAACACCCGCCCCCGGAACGCCGGTGCGGCCGCGGGCCGCCAGGGCCCCCGGGGCCCGGACCGGTGCCCTGCTGATCGTGGCGCTCGTGCTCGCGCTCGCCGGGCTCGCCCTGGTGTCCGCCGGGGTCGGGGCCTACGGGATCCCCGTCGGGGACGTGCTCGGCTCGGTGCAGCACCGCCTCGGGCTCGGCGGGGCCGCACTCGACCGGGTCGGCGAGAGCGTGCTGTGGAACGTACGGCTCCCCCGGGTCGTGCTCGCGCTGCTCGTCGGCGCCAGCCTGGGCTGCGCGGGGGCCCTGATGCAGGGCGTGTTCGGCAACCCGCTCGCCGAACCCGGGGTCATCGGGATCTCCGCGGGCGCCGCCGTCGGCGCGGTGGCCGCCATCGGGCTCGGGCTCGGCTTCTTCGGCAACTGGACCATCACCGCCTGCGCGTTCGTCGCCGGGCTCGTCACCGTCGGCTCCGTCTACCTCCTCTCCCGCAACGGCGGGAAGACCGAGGTGGTCACCCTCATCCTCACCGGCATCGCCGTCAACGCCTTCGCCGGCGCCCTGATCGGCCTGTTCGTCTTCTTCGCGGACAGCGGCCAGGTCAACCAGATCACCTTCTGGCAGCTCGGCTCCCTCGCCCAGGCCACCTGGCCCAAGGTGCTCGCCGTCCTGCCCTGCGCGCTCGCCGGCCTGCTGACCGCCCCGTTCCACGCCCGCAAGCTGGACCTGCTCTCGCTCGGCGAACGCCCCGCCCGCCACCTCGGCGTGGACGTCGAGCGGCTGCGCCTCGCGCTGATCCTCGTCGTCGCGCTGCTCACCGCGGCCGCCGTCGCCGTGGCCGGCATCATCACCTTCGTCGGACTGCTCGTCCCGCACCTGCTGCGCATGGTCAACGGCCCCGGGCACCGCTTCCTGGTCCCGGGCAGCGCACTGGCCGGCTCCGTGGTCCTGCTCGCCGGCGATCTGGCCGCCCGGACCATCGCCCGGCCGGCCGAACTGCCGCTCGGGGTGCTGACCGCGCTGATCGGCAGCCCCTTCTTCTTCTGGCTGCTGCGCCGCACCCGCCGCAAGCAGGGGGGCTGGGCATGAGCGTCCCGTTCCTGCGCCGGGGCAGGAGCACCGTCCCCGCCCGGCCGGCCCCCGGCGCCGCCTTCGCCGAGGCCGTCGGCCTCCACGTCCGGCTCGGCGAGCGCGAGGTGCTGGCCGGGATCGACCTGACCGTCCGGGCCGGCGAGGTGCTGGCGCTGGTCGGCCCGAACGGCGCCGGCAAATCCACGCTGCTGGCCGCCCTCTCGGCCGATCTGCCGGCCGCCGGGGGTCTCGTACGGATCGACGGGCGCCCGGCGGGCGACTGGACGGCCCCCGATCTGGCCCTGCGCCGCTGCGTGCTCCCCCAATCGGCCGAGATGTCCTTCCCGTTCCCCGTCGGGGACGTCGTACGGATGGGCCGCGCCCCCTGGGCCGGCACCGAGCGCGCCGACGCCGACGAGGAGGCGGTGGCCGCCGCCATGGCCGCCACGGAGGTGGCCGGCTTCGCCACCCGCCCCTTCTCGGCACTCTCCGGCGGCGAACGGGCCCGGGTCGCGCTGGCCCGCGTACTGGCCCAGCAGGCCCCGCTGCTCCTGCTCGACGAGCCCACCGCGGCCCTGGACCTGCGCCACCAGGAGCTGGTCCTGCGGATCTGCCGGGAGCGGGCCGCGGCCGGGGACGCGGTGGTCGTCGTCCTGCACGATCTGGGCCTCGCCGCCGCGTACGCCGACCGGGCCGCCGTCCTGCACGGCGGGCGGATCGCGGTGGACGGTGCGCCGGCCGAGGTGTTCGAGGACGAACTGCTGAGCCGGGTCTACCGGCAGCCCGTCGAGGTGCTGCCCCATCCGCGGACCGGGGTTCCGCTCGTGGTCCCGCTACGGGACGGTCACCCCGGCTTGACCTCCGCTTGACCTTTCCATGGTCTGACCCTGAAGGGCCCGTGACGGCCCCGTGTCCGGCGGCCCGGCGTGTGCGCTGAATCACTGGACGTGCGGGTATGAGTCAGGTAAGCCTCGGTTAAGTTAGGTCCGCCTCACCGGCCGTCCCTCCTGATCGGGGCGGCCGTCTGCCGAACGCCAGACAGCCAGGAGCCCCCATGCGTCCCGCCCGCCTCACCCTCCTCACCGCGGTCGCCGCCGTGGCCGCGCTCACCGCCGCCACCGGCTGCGCCGAGAAGAGCGCCGGCGGAGACGACACCATCAAGGTCGCGGCTTCCGACACCGCCTGCGAGCTCTCCAAGACCGAGTTCCCGGCCGGCAAGGTCTCCATCGAGGTCGAGAACAAGGGCTCCAAGGTCACCGAGCTGTACGTCCTCTTCCCGGACGACCGCATCGTCGCCGAGCGCGAGAACATCGGCCCCGGCACCAAGGCGACCATCACCGCCGAGATCAAGGCCGGCGACTACGAGTTCGCCTGCAAGCCCGGCATGAAGGGCGACGGCATCCGCCAGAAGGTCAAGGCCACCGGCGGCGCCGCCGAGAAGCGCAGCCCGGAGCTGGACGCCGCGGTCGCCGAGTACCGCAAGTACGTACAGGCGCAGGCCGACGAGACCCTCCCCAAGGCGCAGGCCTTCGCGGACGCGGTCAAGGCCGGCGACCTGGAGGCGGCCAAGAAGGCGTACGCCGCGTCCCGCATCGGCTGGGAGCGCACCGAGCCGGTCGCCGAGTCCTTCGGCGACATCGACCCGAAGGTCGACGTCCGCGAGGACGGCCTGGAGGCCGGCCAGGACCCGGCCAAGGACTGGACCGGCTGGCACCGTCTGGAGAAGGCCCTCTTCGCCGACAAGAAGATCGGCGACGACGAGAAGAAGCTCGCCGACCAGCTGATGACCGACCTCACCGACTGGCAGAAGAAGGTCGGCCAGGCGGAGATCACCCCCACCTCGATGGCCAACGGTGCCAAGGAGCTGCTGGACGAGGTCGCCAGCGGCAAGGTCACCGGTGAGGAAGAGCGCTACAGCCACACCGACCTGGTCGACTTCAAGGCCAACGTCGAGGGCGCCGAGAAGGCGTACCAGCTGCTCAAGCCGGTCGCCGCGAAGAACGACCCGGCCCTGTCCGCCGAGCTGGACAAGCAGTTCGCCGCGATGAACACGCTGCTCGACAAGTACCGCGCCGACAAGAACGGCTACGACTTCACGGCCTACGACACGGTCGGCCAGGACCAGCGCAAGGAGCTCTCGGACGCCGTCAGCGCCCTCGGGGAGCCGCTGTCCAAGCTCGCCGCGGCCGTCGCCAAGTAGCGCGTGATCAGGGGTAGGGACCATGTCTGACGACACCAGCACCACCGGCTCGGGCGCAGCAGCCGCCGAACCGGCCGACTCGGCGCCCCCCGCCACCGGCGGTCCGTCGCGCCGGTCCGTACTCGGCTGGGGCGGTGCCGGGCTCGCGCTCGGCGCCGCCGCGGCGGGCGGCACCGTCGCCGCGCTGACCGGTGACGGCGACCCCGTACCGGCCGCGCTCAGCGGCTCCTCGGTGCCCTTCCACGGCGAGCACCAGGCCGGCATCGCCTCCGCCGTCCAGGACCGGCTGCACTTCGCCGCGTTCGACGTGAAGACCAAGGACCGCGCCGAGCTCGTCCAGCTCCTCAAGGACTGGACGCGGGCCGCCGAGCGGATGACCGCCGGGCTGCCCGTCGGCGAGGGCGCCGTCGGCGGCCTCCCGGAGGCCCCGCCGGACGACACCGGCGAGGCCCTCGGACTCAAGCCGTCCCGGCTCACGCTGACCGTCGGCTTCGGCGCCTCGCTCTTCGCCAAGGACCGCTTCGGCCTGGAGGGCAGGCGCCCCGAGGCCCTGGTCGACCTGGAGCAGTTCCCCGGCGACAACCTGGACCCCGCCAAGAGCGGCGGCGACCTCTGCGTACAGGCTTGTGCGGACGACCCGCAGGTCGCGGTGCACGCGATCCGCCAGCTCGCCCGCATCGGGTTCGGCAAGGTCGCGGTGCGCTGGTCGCAGCTCGGCTTCGGCAAGACCTCGTCCACCACCCCGGACGAGCAGACCCCGCGCAACATGATGGGCTTCAAGGACGGCACCCGGAACATCGCGGGCACCGATCGGGCCGCCCTGGAGAAGTTCGTCTGGGTCGGTGACGAGGCCAAGGACGGCTCGGCGTGGATGGCCGGCGGTTCTTACCTGGTCGCCCGCCGGATCCGGATGCACATCGAGACCTGGGACCGCACTCCGCTCCAGGAGCAGGAGGACATCTTCGGCCGGGACAAGGGCGAGGGCGCGCCCGTGGGCAAGTCGAAGGAGCGCGACGAGCCGTTCCTGAAGGCGATGAAGCCGCAGGCGCACGTGCGCCTCGCGCACCCGGACACCAACAGCGGTGCCACGATCCTGCGCCGCGGCTACTCCTTCACCGACGGTTCGGACGGGCTGGGCCGCCTCGACGCGGGCCTGTTCTTCCTCGCCTACCAGCGCGACGTCCGCAAGGGCTTCATCCCGATCCAGCGCAACCTCTCCAAGAACGACGGGCTCAACGAGTACATCCAGCACGTGAGCTCGGCCCACTTCGCCATCCCGCCGGGCGTCCGCGACAAGGACGACTGGTGGGGCCGGGCGCTGTTCGCGTAGTTCCGCGGACTCGAAAGGAACCGACGTGTTCAGCAACTATCTGATCGGCCTGCGCGAGGGGCTGGAGGCCAGCCTCGTCGTTTGCATCCTCATCGCGTACCTGGTGAAGACCGGCAACAAGGACAAACTGGGTCCGCTGTGGCTCGGCGTCGGCCTCGCGGCCGCGCTCAGCCTGGCCTTCGGCGCGGGGCTCGAATTCGGCACCTCCGAGCTGACGTTCCAGGCGCAGGAGGCGATCGGCGGCAGCCTGTCGATCGTCTCGGTGGCCCTGGTGACGTGGATGGTCTTCTGGATGAAGCGCACCGCGCGGCACATGAAGACCGAGCTCCAGGACAAGCTCGACGCGGCCCTCGCGATGGGCACGGGCGCCCTGGTGACGACGGCGTTCCTGGCCGTCGGCCGGGAGGGCCTGGAGACCTCGCTGTTCGTGTGGCGCTCGGTGCACGCGGCCGGTGACGGCGCGGGTCCGCTGGTGGGCGTGCTGCTCGGCATCGGCTCGTCGATCCTGCTCGGCTGGCTGTTCTACCGCGGCGCGCTGAAGATCAACCTGTCGAAGTTCTTCACGTGGACCGGCGGGATGCTCGTCGTGGTCGCGGCGGGCGTGCTCGCGTACGGGGTGCACGACCTCCAGGAGGCCGAGTTCCTGCCCGGCCTGATGAACAAGGCCTTCGACGTCACCGCGGCCGTCCCGCCGGACAGCTGGTACGGGACCCTGCTGAAGGGCACGTTCAACTTCCAGCCGGACCCGACCTGGCTCCAGGTCGGCGTGTGGGTGGCCTACCTGGTCCCGACGCTGCTGCTGTTCTTCGGGGTCTTCGCCCGTACGGCGGCCCCGGCGCCGGCCGCGCCGGCGTCCGCGTCCTCGGAGAGCAAGGGCGGCTCGTAGGGCCGCGGCCCGTCGGGCACGGCACGGCACGGCACGGCACGGCACACGGAAGGGCCCGGATCACCCCGATCCGGGCCCTTCCGCACGTCCGGCCCCCGTCGGGGTCACCACAAGCGGTCGACGAGCCCCGGGTACAGGGCGATCCGCGCACCCGCGAACGCGGCGGCCCCGGTGTCCGCGCCGGGGAAGTCGGCCAGGACCTCCTTGGCGAACCCGGGCGCGTCCGTGGCCAGCGGCTGCCCGGGCGTCCCGCCGATCAGCACGGCCCGGGGCAGCCGGGTGAAACCGGCCGCCTCGTAGAAGGGGACCAGCGGCCGGTCGCAGCTGAACAGGACGAGGTCCACGGCAGGATCGGCGGCCAGCGCCGTCCGGGCCGCCGCCACCAGGTGCCCGCCGTACCCCTGTCCCCGCGCGGTGTCCCGGGTCACCACCGAGCTGAGCCCGGCTGCCCGGTACGTCCGCCCGTCGTGCCGGATCTTCTTGTGGAGCAGTGCCAGGGAGACGAGGACCGTCCCTTCGTCGTCCAGCAGCAGCATCACCTCGGGGGCGAGCGCCGGGTCGTGACCGGCACCGGCCCCGGGCCAGGCCTGTGCCTCCAGGGCGGCGACCTGCGCCGCGAGCCGCGCCGGCAGCTCCGCTTGCGCGTACGTCACCACCGTCGTCACGCGCGGACCTCCCCGTCCCGCCGGCGGCTCATGCGATGCGGACCGCGCTGCCGCCGACCCGCACCCGGGGGTCCCCCGCGCGCAGTTCCACCGTCAGGACCCCCGGGCGGCCCATGTCCTCGCCCTGGCGGAGGGTGAGGACGGCGGCCGCCGGGACCAGGCCGAGCTCGCGCGCGTACGCGCCGAAGGCGGCCGCGGCGGCTCCGGTCGCCGCGTCCTCGACGACGCCGCCGACCGGGAAGGGGTCCCGTACGTCGAACACCGCCGGGCCCGCGCGGTGCACCAGCTGGACCGTGGTCAGGTCCAGGCGCCGCATCAGCGCCTCCAGCCGGGGGAAGTCGTACGCGAGGTCCGCGAGGCGGGCCCGGGTGGCCGCGCCGAGCACCAGGTGGCGGGCTCCGGCGTAGGCGATCCGCGGCGCGATGCCCGGGTCCAGGTCGGCCGCCGGCCAGTCCAGCGCGGCCAGCGCCTCGGCGAGGTCGGCCGGGTCGGCCTCCTCCACGTACGGCTCGACGCTGGTCAGCACCGCCCGCAGGCCCTCCCCGGACGCGGTGACCGAGACGGGCACCGTACCGGCCGGGGTCGCGAACACCAGCTCGCCGGGCCCGATCCGCTCCGCCAGCGCCACGGCGGTGGCCACGGTGGCGTGCCCGCAGAACGGGACCTCCGTCTTCGGGCTGAAGTACCGGACGGTGAACGCCCGTCCTTCCGCGACGTCGCCGTGCAGGCCCTCGGGCGGCGCGGTCAGGAAAGCCGTCTCGCTGTAGCCCAGGTCGGCGGCGATCCGGAGCATGTCGGCCTCGTCCAGCCCGGTCGCGTCGAGCACGACCCCGGCGGGGTTGCCCCCGGCCGGGTCGGCGGAGAAGGCGGTGTAACGCAGTACCTCGGTCATGATCGCCCCAACCCGCGGCCCGGCACCCGCATTCCCGACCGGCACCGACCGACCGCGACCCGGGGGGGGTCAGCCGCGCCCGATGTACGGCATGGCCGTCGCCATCACCGTCGCGAACTGCACGTTCGCCTCCAGCGGGAGCTCGGCCATGTGCAGCACGGTGCGCGCGACGTCCGCCGCGTCCATCACCGGCTCCACCGCCAGCTGCCCGTTCGCCTGGAGGATCCCGGTCTGCATCCGCTCGGTCATCTCGGTGGCCGCGTTGCCGATGTCGATCTGCCCGCAGGCGATCCGGTGCGGCCGCCCGTCCAGCGAGAGGGACTTCGTCAGGCCCGTCATCGCGTGCTTGGTCGCGGTGTAGGCGATCGAGTTCGGCCGGGGCACGTGCGCGGAGATCGAGCCGTTGTTGATGATCCGGCCGCCCCGCGGGTCCTGCGCCTTCATCTGGCGGAAGGCGGCCTGCGCGCACAGGAAGGCCCCGGTGAGGTTGACGTCCACCACCTGGCGCCAGGCCTCGTACGAGATGTCCTCCAGCGCGACCCCGCCCGGGCCGAAGGTCCCGGCGTTGTTGAACAGGAGGTCGAGGCGCCCGTACCGCTCCCGTACGGCCGCGAACAGTGCGGCCACGTCGTCCGGATCGCTCACGTCCGCCCGTACGCACAGCACGTCCGCCCCGGCTCCGGCCGCCTTCGCCGTCTCCTCCAGCGGTTCGGTCCGGCGGCCGGCCACGGCCACCGACCAGCCGGCGGCGGCCAGGGTGAGGGCCACGGAGCGGCCGATGCCCGAGCCCGCGCCGGTCACGACGGCGATCTTCTTCCCACTTGCGCTCATGGGGCCGCAGGCTACGTCACATGTCGCATCGGTCCACGGACGTTCCGATAGCTGAGAGCATGGGTCGGTCGGGGGTGTGAAAAGACGACGAAAAGACTGGAGTTCCGCATGTCGGAGAGAGGCCCCGCGACGGCCCCCTCACACGAGCCGCCGCCCGAAGAGCCCTCCGCACCGCAGACCGCTGCCACGCCGAAGACCGTCGCCATACCGGCGCAGACCCCTTCCGCCCCGCTCACGGCCGCCCGCCGTACCGGACTGCTCGTCACTTTCATACTCGGAGGGCTCAGTGCCCTCCCCCCGCTGTCCATGGACATGTACCTGCCGGCCCTGCCGCAGGTCACCGGCGCCCTGCACAGCCCGGCCGCCACGATCCAGCTCACCCTCACCGCCTGCCTCGCCGGCATGGCGCTGGGCCAGCTCGTCATCGGCCCGATGAGCGACAAGTGGGGGCGCCGGGGGCCCCTGCTGATCGGCATGGTCGTCTACGTCCTCGCCACCGCGATCTGCGCCCTCGCGCCGAGCGCCGAGCTGCTGATCGGCTTCCGGCTGCTCCAGGGCCTGGCCGGATCGGCCGCGATCGTCATCGCGCGGGCCGTCGTGCGCGACCTGTACGACGGGGTCGAGATGGCCCGGTTCTTCTCCACGCTGATGCTCATCTCCGGCGTCGCCCCGATCATCGCCCCGCTCATCGGCGGCCAGATCCTGCGCTTCGCGGACTGGCGGGGGGTGTTCGTCGTCCTCACCGGCGTCGGCGCCGTGCTCACCCTCGTCGTGTGGCGCAGCCTCGGCGAGACCCTGCCGCCCGAGCAGCGGCAGACCGGCGGCGTGGGCTCCGCGCTGCGGACCATGCGCGCCCTGCTCGCCGACCGCGTGTTCGCCGGGTACACGCTGGCCGGCGGCTTCGCCTTCGCCACGCTGTTCTCGTACATCTCCGCCTCGCCGTTCGTGGTGCAGGAGATCTACGGGGCTTCGCCGCAGGCCTTCAGCCTGCTGTTCGGCCTCAACTCCGTCGGCCTGATCGCCGCCGGCCAGATCAACGGCAAACTGCTGGTCGGCCGGGTCCGGCTCGACAAGGTGCTGGGCTTCGGGCTCGCCGTCATCACGGCGGCTTCCCTCTCGCTGCTCGTGATGTCCACCGGGGTGTTCGGGAAGGTCGGGCTGGTCCCGATCGCGTCCGCGCTGTTCGTGCTGATGTCGGCGATGGGCCTGGTCCTGCCGAACACCAACGCGCTGGCCCTGATGCGCACCCCGCACGCCGCCGGCTCGGCCTCGGCCCTGCTGGGCACCTCCTCCTTCCTGGTCGGGGCGATCGCCTCGCCGCTGGTCGGGATCGCGGGCGAGGACACGGCGGTGCCGATGGCGCTGGTCCAGCTGGTCTGCTCGCTGCTGGCGGTGGCCTGCTTCACCGCCATGTGCCGGCCCTGGCAGAACCGGGACTCCGCCGTCTGAGCGGGCGTCCGGGGCGCCTTCGCGGCGTCCCGGACCCCGCGGGCGCCGTAAACTTCGCTGGTGAACGCCTCCGCTTCCGCCTCCGTGCCCACCACCGCCGAAACCCTGCGCACCGCGCTGGGCGGGCTGCTCGGCGGGCTCCCGCCGAAGCAGGCCACGGCCGCCGTCGACCGGCTGATCGCCAACTACCGCGGCCGGACCCCGACCGACGCGCCCGTCCTGCGCGACCGCTCCGACGTGGCGGCGTACGCGGCCTACCGGATGCCGGCCACCTTCGAGGCCGTACGGTCCGCCCTGGACGCCCTCGCCGAGGCCGCCCCGGGCTGGTCCCCGGCCTCCCACGTGGACGTGGGCGGCGGTACGGGCGCGGCGACCTGGGCGGTCGACGCCATCTGGGAGGGCCCGCGCGAGACCGCGGTACTGGACTGGGCGGAGCCGGCGCTGGCCCTCGGCAAGGAGCTCGCGGCGGCTTCCGGCTCGCAGGCGCTGCGCGCGGCCGAGTGGCGGCGGGCCGTCATCGGGTCGGGGCTGGCCCTGCCCGGGGCGGACCTCGTGACGGTCTCGTACGTACTCGGCGAACTGACGCCGGAGGCCCGCCGGGCCGTCGTCGCCGAGGCGGCGCGCGCCGGGCAGGCCGTGGTCCTGATCGAGCCGGGCACGCCCGAGGGCTACCTGCGCGTCCGCGAGGCCCGCGACCAGCTGATCGAGGCGGGGCTGAAGGTCGCCGCCCCGTGCCCGCACGACGGCACCTGCCCGATCGAGGTCGGACAGGACTGGTGCCACTTCTCGGCGCGGGTCAGCCGGTCCTCCCTGCACCGGCAGGTCAAGGGCGGGTCCCTGCCGTACGAGGACGAGAAGTTCAGCTACGTGGCCGCGACCCGCTTCCCGGTGGAGCCGGCCCCCTCCCGGATCACGCGGAGGCCGCAGATCCGGAAGGGGCTCGTCCTGCTGGAACTGTGCGGTCCGCAGGACGGTGACTCATCGGGCCTGACCCGGGTCAACGTGACCAAGCGCCACGGTGACCTGTACAAGGCGGCGCGGGACGCCGACTGGGGCCAGGAGTGGCCGCCGGCGGCCACCTCGTAACCCGACCCGCGGCGCTACATCCGCAGCTCCTGGGTGCAGCACTTCACGCTGCCGCCGCCCTTGAGCAGCTCGCCCAGGTCCATCGGCACCGGCTCGAAGCCCCGCTCGCGCAGGGGTTCGAACAGACCGGTCGCCGCCTGCGGGAGCAGCACGTTCAGGCCGTCCGAGACCGCGTTCAGCCCGAGGGCCGCCGCGTCCTCGTCGCCGGCGATCAGCGCGTCCGGGAAGAGCCGTTCCAGCACGGCGCGGCTGCCGGGCGAGAACGCGGGCGGGTAGTACATGACCTCGTCGCCGTCGAGCACGCACAGCGCCGTGTCCAGGTGGTAGTAGCGCGGGTCCACCAGGTCGAGGCCGATGACCGGGCGGCCGAAGAACTCCTGGGCCTCGTCGTGCGAGAGCGGGCTGGAGCGGAAGCCCCGGCCGGCCAGGATGTAGGTGGCGGTGACGGCGAAATCGCCCTCGCCCTCGTTGACGTGGGACGGCTCGTGGACGTGCTCGAAGCCGTGGGACCGGAACCAGTCGAGGTGGATCTCCGCCTCGGCGGCGCGCTCGGGGTAGGCGAACCGGGCGCCGAGCACCCGGCCGTCGACGACGAGGGCGCCGTTCGCGGCGAAGACCATGTCGGGGAGCTCCGGGTCCGGTACGAGCGTCTCGACGGTGTGGCCGAGCGAGCGGTAGCGGTCCCGGAGGTCTTCCCACTGGGCGTGTGCGAGGGGCAGGTCCACCGGTTTCGTGGGGTCCATCCACGGGTTGATGGAGTACGTGACCTTGAAATGTGCGGGTGGGCACATCAAGTAGCGCCGGGGTGTGGCGACTCTGCGCAAAGAAGGCTCCTCACGGCTCACGAGAGATGTCGAGAGAATCGTCTCTCCTCAAGGGAAACCGCGCAGTGAACTGATTGGGTGGTTTACGGAATGACACAAAGACGAGACGTCCCGCGTTGATAATTTGTCCGAATGAGCAGCAGATCACCTGACGCGAAGGCCCCCGACCCCGCCCGCCGCAGCGACCGCTCCCGGCGGGCCATCCTCGACGCGGCGCTCGCACTGGTCTGCGAGGTCGGCTACAACAAGCTGACGATCGAGGCCATCGCCGCCCGCGCGGGCGTCGGCAAGCAGACCATCTACCGCTGGTGGCCGTCGAAGGCGGCGGTGCTGCTGGACGCCTCGCTCGCGCTCGCCGATGACGCGAAGGAGGAGGTGGAGGGCGGCTGGACCGGCTTCCCGGACACCGGGGACCTCGCGGCGGACCTCAAGCTGGTGCTGCGCGCGACGGTGGACCAGTTCAACGACGGGAAGTACGAGGCGCCCATGCGCGCCCTGACCGCCGCCGGAGCGACGGACCCCGACCTGAGCGCCCGCTTCACCGAGCAGCTGCTGAAGCCGCAGCTGGCCCTGTACGAGGAGCGGTTGCGGGCGGCCCGGGACACCGGCGGGCTCGCTCCGGACGTGGACCTGGGCCTGACGGTGGAGATGCTGGTGGGACCGCTGACGTACCGCTGGCTGATGGGGACGGGGCCGCTGACGCACGCGTTCGCGGACGAGCTGGTGGACCGGGTGCTGGGCGGGGTCGCCGGGGTGTCGAAGGTCACCGAGGCCTGACGGGCCGCCGTCCGGCCGGGAACAATTGGCCTGATTAAACCGGTATGTGACGGTATTCAGCCTGCCGGTGTGCGCCCTCCGTGCACCTGTCCCCCACCCCCCGGTGGGGGAGTGCGGTCACCCGGACCGCAGGATGGTGGGACCATGTGAGGGTCTGCCGGGGAAACGGTGAGGTGAGGGGATAGATGGGGTCTGAGTCCGGCCGCGTCAAACGCGGCGAGCAGAGCAGGATTTCCCAGTGGCTGCGCCGGCGGCCCAAACCCTCCCCCGAAGATCCCGAGCGCGCACGCGAGGCCCTTCTGCTGTCCGCGGCCGCCGCGGGCCTGCCGCTCGCCCCCGCCGCCCATCCCGCCGGCTACCGGTGTTCGTGCGACCGGATCGGCTGTCCCACCCCCGCGCGCCACCCCCTCTCCTTCGCCTGGCAGACGCAGTCGACGACCGACCGCGCGCAGATCGAACGCTGGGCGCGCGACCAGCCGCAGGCGAACTTCATCACCGCGACCGGCATGGTCCACGACGTACTGGACGTCCCCCTCGAAGCCGGGGCGAGCGCGCTGAGCCGCCTGCTGGCAGCGGGCGTGGAGGTCGGCCCGGTCGCGGAATCGGGCGGTACGGGCGACCAGGCCCGGATGCTCTTCTTCACGGCGACGCGCGGTACCCCCGAGGACGAGGACGAGTGGTGGCCGTGCGAGCTGGACTGCCACCCCGAGACGATGGACGAGCACCCGGGCCTGCGGTGGCACTGCCGCGGCAGCTACGTCCTGGTCCCCCCGGCCGCCCTCCCCGGTGACCTCGCGGTGGCCTGGATCCGCGGCATGGAGCACCCCCTCCCGGACCCCCTCACCCTCCTGGAAACCCTGACGGACGCCTGCGCCGCGTACGCGGTCGCGGCCGACCAGTCGCCCTCGGCGGCCTGGCCACTGAGCCGGTAGGCCGTGTCCCCCGGACCACGGCGGGGCTGATTGCGGCCCCGCCGCCGGTCAGTGGATCTGGGTGACGACCACGTCGAGGGACCAGGCCTTGGCCGGCTTGGCGGGGGCGTCGGCCTCGACGGCGTAGCCGAGGTCGCGCAGCGCCGTGACCAGCTCGGCCGGGGACTCGGGGACGGCCCCGGCGACGAGCAGGTCCCGCACCAGCCGCCCCTTCGTCGCCTTGTTGAAGTGGCTCACCACCGACCGCTTCTCCACCCCGTCCACGATCTGCGAGTGCAGCACCCGCACCGTGGCCGTGCGCCCCGCCACCTCGCCCTTCGGCTTCCACGCCGACGCGTAGGCCGAGGACCGCAGGTCGAGCACCAGCCCGTCCCCGGCCGCCTCCGGCATCACCGCCGCCATCGGCTCCCGCCAGTACGCCCCCAGCGCGCCCAGCCCCGGCAGCTTCACGCCCATCGAGCAGCGGTACGAAGGGATCCGGTCCGTCACCCGGACCGCGCCCCACAGGCCCGAGAACACCATCAGCGACCGCTCCGCCGCCGTCCGGGCCGCCGCCGGCAGCCCGGCCAGGCCCAGCGCGTCGTACAGGACGCCGGTGTAGATCTCCCCCGCGGGCCGGGCCACCGCGGAGAGCAGCCCTGCGTTCTTCGCCACCTCGCCGCGCAGCCCCTCGCTCAGGCCGAGCACCTCGCGGGCCTTCAGCTCGTCGCCCGCGCACAACTCGACCAGCTCCCCCAGCACGGCCGCCCGCGCCCCGGCCAGTCCCGGCAGTGACAGCGTCTCCGGCTCCAGGGGCGCGCCGGAACCGCCGGCGGCCTTTCCCTCGGACGGCGGCAGCAGCACGAGCACGGTGGTTCTCCTTCAGTACGACACGGCGCAGGGGGTGCGGCCCCCGGGCCAGGGTAGACGGCTCGGCGCGCCCCGAGCGCCCTCCCGTCCTACGCTCGACCCATGCCACGCCGTCATATGCACATGACCGGCGCAGACGGGGCTGCCCTGCGGGCCGCGCTGCGTGACCTGAGGACGGAGCTGGGCGTGCCCGGGGAGTTCCCGGCTCCGGTGCTCGCCGAGGCCGAGCAGGCGGCCCGCGCCCCGCGGCTGCCGGACCTCGACGCCACCGACCTCCCCCTGTTCACCATCGATCCGCCCACCTCCCGCGACCTGGACCAGGCCATGCACCTGGCGAAGCGCCCGAGCGACAGCGGGGGCGGCTACCGCGTGCACTACGCCATCGCCGACGTCGCCGCCTTCGTCACCCCCGGCGGCGCCCTCGACGCCGAGGCCCACCGCCGCGTCACCACCCTCTACTTCCCCGACGGCAAGGTCCCCCTCCATCCCCCCGTCCTCTCCGAGGGCGCGGCCAGCCTGCTGCCCGGCCAGGCCTGCCCGGCGCTGCTGTGGCGCTTCGACCTGGACTCCGCAGGCCGCGTCGAGACCACCGACGTCCGCCGCGCGCTGGTCCGCAGCCGGGCCGGGCTCGACTACGACGGAGTCCAGCAGGCCATCGACTCCGGCACCGCCGAGGAGCCCGTCGCCCTCCTGCGGGAGATCGGCCGGCTCCGCGAGACCCTGGAGCAGGAGCGCGGCGGGGTCTCGCTGAACGTGCCCGAGCAGGAGATCGTCGCCCGGGACGGCTCGTACACCCTCGCCTACCGGGCCCCGCTCCCCGCCGACGGCTGGAACGCCCAGATCTCCCTCATGACCGGCATGGCCGCCGCCGAGCTGATGCTCTCCGCCGGCTCCGGCATCCTGCGCACCCTCCCCAGCGCCCCCGACGGCGCCGTCGGCCGGCTCCGGCGCACCGCCGCCGCCCTGCGGATCGACTGGCCGCACCACGTGCCGTACGCCGAACTGGTCCGCACCCTCGATCCGCACCTCCCCGCCCACGCCGCCTTCCTCCAGGAGTGCACGGCCCTGCTGCGCGGCGCGGGCTACACGGTGTTCACCGGCGGCAGCGCCCCCGACCCCCTCCTGCACGCCGCGGTGGCGGCCCCGTACGCGCACTGCACGGCCCCGCTGCGCCGGCTCGTCGACCGGTACGCGGGCGAACTGTGCGTGGCGGCGGTGGCGGGGGCCGCGCCCCCGCAGTGGGCCACGGCCGCCCTCGACGCGCTGCCGCAGCGGATGGCGGAGGGGAGCAGGCTGGCCAACACGGCCGAGCGGGAGTGCGTGGACCTCGTCGAGGCGGCCTTGCTGAAGGACCACGTCGGCGAGACCTTCGAGGCGACCGTGATCGACGTCAAGGAGCGCGAGCCGCAGGTGGGAACCGTCCATCTGGAGGAGCCGGCCGTCGTCGGCCGGGTCGAATCCCCTTCCGGGCGGCTGCCGTTGGGCGACCGCATCCGGGTCCGGCTGACGCAGGCCGACCCCGGCCGGGCGAAGGTGCTGTTCGCGCCCGCCTGAGGGTACGGGCCTCGATGGCCCGGCCGGCCATGGCCCGGGCGCCCGCCGCCTGTCATCATCTGCGCAGCAGGGGGGGGAGGCCGGGGGATGGGTGCCGTCGACATGTCCGTACGGCCGGGCGCACCGGCCGCAGCACCGCCGGCCGGGCCTTCGGACACGCGCCGCCGCGGACCGGCCGCCGCGTTGCGCCCGCACATCGTCAACTACACCGGGTTCCGTACGCAGTTCACGGCGCCCCGGCGCAGGCTGGAGCTTCCCGCCGGGTACGTGACGCTCGTCTTCCCCTTCAGCGAGGGGTTGTGGGTCTCCCGGGGCGGGCAGGAACCCTCCGCTCCGCTGCGGCCCGCCTCCGAGGCCCTGATCAGCGGCCCGCGCACCGGCTGGGCGATCGGGGTGCACGCGGGCGCCGTGCACGGGCTGGAGGTCAACATGAGCCCGCTCGGCGCCTACCGGCTCTTCGGCATGCCCGTGACGCATCTCGGGGAGGCCCGGGTGGACCCCGCCGAGGTGCTCGGGCCCGGCGGCCGGTTCCTGGCCGAGCGGCTTCGGGCGCTCGGCTCCTGGTCCGAGCGCTTCGACCTGCTCGACGCGGTGTTCACCGCCCGCCTGGAGCGCGGTCCGGTCGCCGCACCCGAAGTGCGCGGGGCGCTGGCCCTGCTGTGGGCCGACAGCGGCTCGCTGGCCCTGGCCGCGGCCGGGACCGGCTGGAGCGCCCGTACGCTGCGCGCCCGTTTCCGCGAGCAGGTCGGACTGTCCCCCAAGGGCGTCGCCCGGGTGTTCCGGCTCCAGCACGCCCTGCGGCTGCTGGCGGCCGGGGTGGCCCCGGCCCGGGTCGCTGCGGCCTGCGGCTACCACGACCAGGCCCACTTCGGCCGGGACGTGAAGGCCCTGACCGGTCTGCCGCCCGCCCGGCTCGCGGCCCTGCGCGGCGGGCTGCCGCCGGGCTCCGCCCTGGACCGGGTACCGGGCCGGATCACCAGCCTGCTGCTCCCGGACGAGGGCGCCGGCGGGCAGCGGCCGTGAACGCAGACTCCGAGCCGCGGCCGTGAGCGGCGCCGTGAGCGGCGGCCGGGAACGTTGGCCGGGAACTGCCTGTGCGTGCCGTTTTTGACAAGACACGGACGCCCGTTCCTTGTCACGCTCGGCGCACGACTCCTCATCCCCCCGGAGAGTCCCGACGCAGTGCGGCAGCCCGTCACGGGGGTGCGGGTTGCCGCAGTGCGGCCACCAGCGTGCGCGGGTCGTCGGCGTGGAAGCGGATGGTACGGGCCTCGGCCCGGGAACCGAGGGGCCGGGTGAAGGCGAGCGGCCGGGTCAGCTCCAGGGTCACCGTGGTCCGGCTGCCGACGATCAGGTCGAGCACCCCGTCCCCGGAGAGCGTGACGAGCCGGCCCTGCGGGTAGCGCCGGTCCACCCGGACCGAGGCCACCGCCTCCGCCGGGACGACGAGGTCGAACAGGGCTCCGTACCGGATCCGCAGGGAGCCGTCCCGGCGGACCACGTGCGGCCGGGTCACGCAGTCGGCGTGCATCGCGAGCACCGGCAGCACCCCGTACACGTCGAGGACGAGCACCACCCGGTGCACGGCCGGCCAGGGGATCAGGACGGACAGGGCGACCGTCTCGACCGGTGCCACGCACGCCGGCCCGTACATCATGGCCGTCTGCGGCCCGGTGTACCCGGGGGCGAGCTCGCCCCCGGCCACCCCGTGCGGCGGCCGGCGCAGCGCCCACCGCCCCAGCGAGGCGCCCGCGCGCAGCTCGTGGACCAGCAGCCTGCGTACGGGCAGGGGCACGCGGCCCCGCACCCCGCGGAGCGCCCTCATCCCCTGCCCCCCTCCGTGAACGCCTCCATGACCCGGCGGACGACCTCCGCCTGCGCCGGGGTGAACTCCGCGAGCAACGTCTCCTTGAACCCCTCCCCGGGCGGCGCGGCGCGCAGCGCGGCGAGCCGCCGCCTGCGCTCGCGGATCGCGGCCTCCTGCCGCGCCAGGTCGGCGTCGAGCTCTTCGAGTACGTCGGCCAGCTCGCGCCCCGCGTCGTCCGCGAGGACGTCCCGGACCTCGTCGAGGCCCAGCCCGAGCTCGGTGAGCCGGCGCACCCGCGCCAGCAGGACGGCGTCGCGTAGAGACCCTGCCGCTGCGTCAAGGTCAAGCGCGGCGCCGGGCGCGGGTAGCATGGTCCCTCGCAGAACAACCGGAGCGGGCGGCCGCGTCGGGATCTCCGGATCCCGCCGAGGAACGTCCGGGCTCCACAGGGCAGGGTGGTGGCTAACGGCCACCCGGGGTGACCCGCGGGACAGTGCCACAGAAAACAGACCGCCGGGGCTTCGGCCCTCGGTAAGGGTGAAACGGTGGTGTAAGAGACCACCAGCGCCTGGGGTGACCCAGGCGGCTAGGTAAACCCCACCCGGAGCAAGGTCAAGAGGGGCCGTTTTCGGACGGCTCTGCGCGAACGTTCGAGGGCTGCCCGCCCGAGTTCGCGGGTAGACCGCAGGAGGCCGGCGGCAACGCCGGTCCTAGATGGATGGCCGTCTCCCCGGCGACCGCGAGGTCACCGGGCGACAGAACCCGGCGTACAGCTCCGGTTGTTCTGCACTCGACGCAGCGCAAGGGCCCGTCCCCGTCAGGGGGCGGGCCCTTGCGTCGTTTCGACCGGCTAGCGCAGGTGCGAGGTGTCGTTCAGGAGGCGGACCGAGGCGTTGCCGTCGGCGTAGTAGGCCACCGCCGAGAGGGAGGCCGCGGAGAGCTCCATCTTGAACAGCGCCTCCGGCGGGGCCCCCAGGGCCAGGCGGACCAGGATCTTGACCGGGGTCACGTGCGTGACCAGCAGCACCGTGCGGCCCGCGTGCGCGGCCAGCAGCCGGTCCCGGGTCGCCGAGATCCGGCGGGTGGCGGCCGTGAAGCTCTCGCCGCCGCCCGTCGGCGCGGCCTTCGAGGAGTCCAGCCAGGCCTGGAGGTCGTCCGGGAAGCGCTCGCGCACCTCGGCGAACGTCAGGCCCTCCCAGGCACCGAAGTCCACCTCGCGCAGCCCCTCCTCGACGGTGACCGTGAGGCCGAGGCGGTCCGCCACGGCCTGCGCGGTCTCCCGGCAGCGGCGCAGCGGGGAGCTGACGATCGTCTGGACCGTGCCGCGCGCGGCCAGGGCCTCGGCCACCGCCGATGCCTGGCGGCGGCCGGCCTCGGACAGCTCCGGGTCGGTGCCGCCGCTGCCGGAGAAGCGCTTCTGCGGGGTGAGGGCCGTCTCCCCGTGGCGCAGCAGCACGAAGGTCGCCGGGGTCCCCATGTCGGGGCCCCAGCCCGGCGTCGCGGACGGGGCTTGGGCCGGGCCCGGTGCCGGGGCGGGGATGCGGCCCGATGCGGTGGCGTCCTGCTCCGCGAACAGGGTGGCGGCCCCTGCCTCCTCGCGCGCCGGCGCGGTGGCCGACGTACCGGAGGCGGTGGCGAGGGCGGCCCGTACGGCCGCGGCGCCCTTCGCGGCGTCACCGGGAGGGCCCGCCACGGGCGGGGTGGCCAGGGCGCGGGCCGCGGAGGCGTCCAGGGCCGCCGAGGAGGCCGACGGCTCCCACTGCCGGCCGCGCTTGCCCGCGTCCATCGCCTCGTTGGCGAGCCGGTCCGCGTGCTTGTTGCGCTCGCGCGGGATCCACTCGTACGTGACCTGCGCGCGCGGCAGGATCTTCGCCGCCTCCGCCGCCAGCGGCTTCATGTCCGGGTGCTTGATCTTCCAGCGGCCCGACATCTGCTCGACGACCAGCTTGGAGTCCATGCGGACCTGCACCGCGGCGTCCGGGGACAGCTCGCGGGCCGCCTTGAGACCGGCGATCAGGCCCTTGTACTCGGCCACGTTGTTCGTCGCGACGCCGATGAACTCGGCGCGCTCGGCCAGCGTCTCGCCCGTCGCCGGGTCGAGGACGACCGCGCCGTAGCCGGCGGGCCCCGGGTTGCCCCGGGAACCGCCGTCCGCCTCCACGACGAACCGGAGAGGCGTGTGCATCAGATGCCCGAGTCGGCCGTACGGACCAGGATGCGGCCGCAGTTCTCGTGGCGCACGACCTGGTCGCGGGCCGCGGCCTTGATCTCGTTGACCTCGGCCATGTCGAGCTCCAGGCGGCAGCCCTCGCAGCGGCGCTGGTACAGACGGGCGGCGCCGACGCCGCCCTGCTTGACGCGGATCTTCTCGTACAGGGCCATCAGGTCGGCCGGCATCGACGCGACGATGACCTCGCGGTCCTTGGTGACCTTCGCGGCCTCGGCGTCGAGTTCGCCGGTGGCCGCGTCGCGGCGGGCCGTGGCGTCCGTCAGCTTGGCTTCGAGGGCGGAGACCCGCTCGGTGAGCCCGGTGACCCGCTCCTGCGCGCCCTCAAGGCGCTCCATGACCTCCAGGACCACGTCCTCCAGGTCGGCCTGGCGCTTGGCGAGGGAGACGACCTCGCTCTGCAGGTTCGCCAGGTCGCGGGCGGAGATGCCCACGCCGGAGTCGAGCCGCTGCTGGTCGCGGGCCGCGCGCTGGCGCACCTGGTCGACGTCCTGCTCCGCCTTGGTCTGCTCGCGGGCGGCGTCGCTCGCCTGCGTCTGGGCCGCCACGAGCAGGTCGCGCTGCTGCGTCAGGTCCTTGGCCAGGGACTCGACCTCGGTGTGCTCCGGCAGGGACTTGCGCTTGTGGGCGAGCTGAGACAGCCGGACGTCCAGGGCCTGGACGTCGAGGAGTCGGATCTGGTCGGCGGGCTCGGCGTTCAGTTGGGGGCTCCTGAGATAGAAGAGGGAGATGAAGGAAGGTCGGACGGCGCGTGCACCGTCCAAGGGTCGGTGACCGTGCGCGAGACGTGGGTGCGCAGACCCCAGCCGTGGCGCTCGGAGATCGCGTCGAGCTGCGCGGCCGCCTGCTCGCACCAGGGCCACTCGGTGGCCCAGTGCGCGGCGTCGACGAGGGCGAGCGGGCCCCGCTCGCGGGCCTCGGACACCGGGTGGTGGCGCAGGTCTGCGGTGAGGAACACGTCCACGCCGGCGGCCCGTACCTGGTCGAAGAGGCTGTCGCCGGAGCCGCCGCTGACGGCGACGGTACGGACGAGCGCCTCGGGGTCGCCGGCGACGCGGATGCCCTGGGCGGTCCGCGGCAGTCGGGCGGCGGCGCGTTCGGCGAACGCGCGCAGCGTCTCGGGGTGGTCCAGCTCGCAGATCCGGCCCAGGCCCCTGCGGCCCGCGGGGTCGGTGGGATCGGGGACCAGCGGGCCGGTGATGCGCAGGTCGAGGGCGCCGGCGAGGGCGTCGGAGACGCCGGGGTCGGCGGTGTCGGCGTTGGTGTGGGCGACGTGCAGCGCGATGTCGTTCTTGATCAGCGTGTGCACGACGCGGCCCTTGAAGGTGCCGGCCTCGACGGTGGTGGTGCCGCGCAGGTAGAGGGGGTGGTGGGTGACGACGAGGTCGGCTCCCAGCTTCACGGCCTCGTCGACGATGTCCTGCACGGGGTCCACGGCGAACAGGACGCGGGAGACCTCGGCGTCGGGATCGCCGCAGACGGTTCCGACGGCGTCCCACTGCTCGGCCCGCGAGGGGGGCCAGAGGACGTCCAGCGCGGCGATGACTTCGGAGAGACGGGGCACAGGCCAAGGCTACCGTCCGCGCGGGAGCGGGTCCGTCCCCGCGGGGTGGCGGGCGTACGGGGTCCGGGCGGCCGGGACCCCGTACGCCCGCCCCGTGCGCGTGCGGCTACTTGACGAGGAAGGTGCGCAGGTCGTCCAGGACCTTGTCGGCGGCGGTCACCCCGAGGCCCAGGTACCAGGTCTCGTCGGGGACGTCCTCGGCGCGGCCCTGCCGGACGGCCTCCAGGTTCTTCCACAGCGGGTTGGCCTCGGCGGAGTCCCGCTTGGTCTTGTCCTTGGTGCCGTAGACGCCGGTGAAGATCCAGTCGGCGGCTGCCTCGTCCATCCGCTCCGGGCTGATCTCGACGGCGAGGTCCTCGGCCCGCTGGTTCTGCGGGCGCGGGACGCCGGTGTCCTTGAGGATGGTGCCGATGAAGGAGGCGCCCGCGTAGAGACGGGTCTTGCCCGGCATGTAGCGGAGCATCGTGACGGTCGGCTTCTTCTCGCCCAGGTCCTCGCCGAGCTTCTTCGCCTTGGCCTGGTAGGCGTCCAGCTTGGTCTTCGCCTCGGCGCTCTTGTCGAGCGCGGCCGCGTTCAGGAGGTAGTTCTCCTTCCACGGGAAGCCCGGGCGGATGGAGAACACGGTCGGGGCGATCTTCGAGAGCGCTTCGTACTTGTCCGCGGAGCGCAGCTGGCTGCCGAGGATCAGGTCGGGCTTGAGGGCGTTGATCGCTTCGAGGTTGAGGTTGTTGATGGTGCCGACGGACTCGGGCTCGCCGGCGTCCTTCTTCAGGTAGCCCGGGATGCCGTCGTCGCCCTCGGTGGGGGCGTAGCCGACGGGCTGGAGACCGAGTGAGACAACGTTGTCCAGTTCACCGACGTCGAGGACCACGACGCGCTTGGGCGCGGCCTTGATCTCCGTGCTGCCCATGGCGTGGGTGATCGTGCGCGGGAACAGGCCGGCCGGGGCGGTGGTCCCGAAGGCGGCGGTCTTGCGCGCGGCCTCGGAGAACTCCTTGCCGCCCTGCGCGACCTCCTTCTTCCCTCCCCCGGCCGAACCGGCGCCCTTCCCGTCCTCGTCGGCCTTCGCGCCCTGGCCGCCGCAGGCGGTGAGGGCGAGCGCGGCGGCTGCGGCGAGGGCGACGGCGGCGGTCCCGCGGCGTCGGAGGGACATGTCGGATCTCCTGGAGTGGGGGGCGCGAGCAGATTAGGTAAACCTAACCAACCCGGCTCACCCTAAACGCCCCGCTATCGCACAGCACAATCGCCTCCGCCGGCAGGCGCGAACCGCCGGGCGGCCACCCGTACGTGTGAAGCCGGGAAGGTCGTGTTGTTCGGGCCGAAGTGCGAAAACTAGCTTCCTCCCCGGAGGTGACGCACGGATGACTGTCTGTGCCATCGAGATCACGACGACGGCCCCGTTCACCATCGCCGCGGACGGGTCGTACGCGGCCCGGCTCGCCGGGGACGGGGAGGCCCGGTACCCCGAGCGCTGGACGCTGGCCGGGCCCGAGCCGTACGCGGTGCCGCTGCCGCTGGCGCAGCCCGAGGAGGCCGACAGCGAGGTGCTGGCGCTGGCCGACGGGCGGGTGCTGATCCACCGCCGGGTCGAGCGGCGGCACGCCTTCGCGCTGCTGTACCCGACGGGCGGGGCCGCGGACGGGCCCCGGACCGGGGAGCTCCCGCTGGGCTCGGTGG
Organism: Streptomyces sp. NPDC051582; assembly: GCF_040681715.1. NCBI lineage: Bacteria > Bacillati > Actinomycetota > Actinomycetes > Kitasatosporales > Streptomycetaceae > Streptomyces > Streptomyces sp. NPDC051582. Next base: position 38,308 of record NZ_JBFAZJ010000022.1, on the reverse strand, counting down.
CGCCCGGGGACGACGGGATGCGGATCTGTCTGCTGCCCCCGTCCCCGGACGGGTACGGGGCCTTCGCCCTGGCCGCCTCGGCCACCGGGACCACGGTCTGGCGGGTGGCCGGGGGGCCCTTCGGGCCGGTCGCCCGGATCCCGGGGCGGTGCTCCGGCGGCGTCTGGCTGGACCGGACCGGCCGGATGCTGGCGCTGGACCGCGAGCTGGACGGCACCACCAAGGCCGTCGCGGTGGACCTGGGCCGCGGCGGCGAGGTCTCCCCGCTGCTCCAGATCGCGGAGGGCAGCGACGACCGCCTGCTGCTGGCCGACCCCGACAGCGGGCTGCTTTTGATCCGCTCGGACGCTCCGGGCGAAGCGCGCCTGGGCTGGGGGGTGCTGGGCAGCTCGCTGCCGGTGCGCTTCCCAGAGTGCCTGCGCGGGGAGGCGGGGACCCCGTTCGCGGTGCAGCCGGGCCAGGCCCTGATGCCGGAGACCTGCGGGGTCGCGCTCCGGCTGGAGGAGGGCGGGATCGGCCTGTGGCGTCCCGCCGACCGGCACGTGTTCCGGCTCGCGGCGCCCGACGGCTGGCTCGGTACCGGGCTGTGGAGCCCGCAGGGCCGCCTGCACCTCCCGTACGCCACCCCCGAAACCCCTTGCGGGGTCGCGGGGTTGACCCTGCCGGTGGCCCCGCCGCCCCCGGTCCGCCTGGACCCGCCGCCGGCGCCGGCCGCACCGCGACCCGTACCCCTGCAACAGGCTCCGCTGTAGCGGGACCCGGCGGCTCCTGGTGCTCGGCCGGATCACCCGGAGCCGGTGGGTGGAGTCCATCGCGGACGGGCTCTGCGCCGGCGGGCGCCTGCCGCGCCCCCGGGCGCACGAACTGGCCACCGCGTTCGCCGGGTCCCCGGCCTCCGTCGACGAGGAGGTGGTGTCGCTGCTGCGCCGGGTGCGGGCGGCGGGGACGCCCCTGGTCCTGGTCACGAACGCGACCCTGGACCTGGAGGAGGACTTGGCGGCCCTGGGCCTCGACGACCTGGCGGACCACGTGGTCAGCAGTGCCCGGGTGGGCGTGGCCGAGCCCGACCGGCGGATCTACGAGATCGCCGCGGAGCGTGCGGGTGCCGCTCCCGGTCGCTGCCTGTTCGTGGACGACCGGCTGGAGAACGTCGAGGCCGCCGTCGCGCTCGGGATGACGGGCGTGCACTACCGGCGGCCCGCCGATCTGCACGGGCCGCTGGGCTCCCTGCTGGGCGCCTGATCCCAGCGCGTCAATGAATTCTTGACAACTCGGCCGCGTCAATGTTTTCTTGACGCATGTCGATCTTGAACCTGAAGGTCCGGCAGCGGGGCGCGCTTCCCGCCGCCCCGCCCGTGGCCGCCGCACTGCCCCTCGCCATGAGCCTGCTCGCCATGACGGTGGTGTTCGGCGACCGCCTCGGCACCTTCGCCACCGTCGCCGTGATCGCCGTGAGCCTCGTGCTCATCGCCTGCACGGCAGGCCTGGCCGCCCGGACGGCGGCCCTCGAAACCGAGCGGATGCGCCGCGACGAGGAAGTCCTGGGCGCCCTCGAACCGCCGGCGGGGCTGCGCCGATGAACGACGGACCCCTGCTCCACCCCGCGGAGATGGACCGGATCCGGGAAGGGATCGCCGCGGCCGTCCTCGGCGCCCCCGAGGGGCTCGCCGACTCGCTCGAACACGACCCGCACGGATACCTGCGCCTGGTGGACGCCTCGCGCGTCGGCGCCGAGGAGGCGAGCCGGCTGCTGCGCGAGGCCGTCCAGGGCGCCCGGGCCGCCGGCCACAGCTGGGACACGGTGGGCCGCGTCCTGGGGGTGAGCCGCCAGGCCGCCCAGCAGCGCTTCGCGAGCAAGGGCGCGGGCTCGGCACCGCAGCCCGCCGAGGGACCGGACGCCCCGAAGCGCCGCACCCTCGCCGGGTTGACCGCGTTCAACGAGATGGCCGCCCTGGACGAGGCCGGCCGCGACGGCTGGCACGTGGTCGGCTACGGCCCCTTCTTCCACGAGGTGGAGGCGTCCGGCCACCCGTGGGAGCACTGCCGGGTGCCGCTCCCCTCCCTCGCGCGGCACCGGCGGATGGAATCGGAAGGCTGGATCCCGGTCGGCGCCGGCTGGTTCCCTTGGCGGTACTACAAGCGTCCCGTCACCCCCGGCGCCCAGGAGGGCGTCAGGACGTCCCCCTAGCCGTGCTTGAGGCCCAGGACCTCCGCCGCGGCGAACGTCTCTCCCGCCGGGCGGGAGTCGTAGTGCGGGGTGAGCAGTCCGTCCAGCTCCTCGTAGGAGAAGGCCTCCTTCGCCGTGTCGAACTTCGCGGCCACCTTCGGGCGTTCCATCACGACCACGATCCCGCCGTGCACGACGAACAGCTGCCCGTTGGCCTTCGCCGACGCCGGCGAGGCCAGGTAGCCGACGAGCGGGGCGACGTGCTCGGGGGCCAGCGGGTCCAGCTTGCCGTCCTCCGGGAGCTGGAAGCCCGCGAAGACGTCCTCCGTCATCCGGGTCCGGGCGCGCGGGCAGATGGCGTTGGCCGTCACCCCGTACTTGCCCAGCGCCAGGGCGGTCGAGGTGGTCAGGCCCACGATGCCGCCCTTGGCCGCCGCGTAGTTCGGCTGGCCGGCCGAGCCGCCGAGGAAGGCCTCGGAGGAGGTGTTGACGATCCGGCCGTAGACCGGGCCGCCCGCCGCCTTCGAGCGCTCGCGCCAGTGCACGGAGGCGAAGTGGGTGGTGTTGAAGTGACCCTTGAGGTGCACCCGGATCACCGAGTCCCACTCCTCCTCCGACATGGAGAAGACCATCCGGTCGCGCAGGATGCCCGCGTTGTTGACCAGGACGTCCAGCTTCCCGAAGCTGGACACCGCCAGCTCGACCAGCTCCCGCGCCTGCTCGAAGTCGGCCACGTCACCGAGGTGCGCCACCGCCCGCCCGCCCGCGGCGCGGATCTCCGCGGCCACTTCCTCCGCCGGGGCGGCCGAGGCCTCCCCGGAACCGTCCCGGCCCGGCTGCCCGAAGTCGTTGACGACCACGCTCGCGCCGAGCCGCGCGAGTTCGACCGCCTCGGCCCGTCCGAGCCCGCGGCCGGCGCCGGTGACGATGGCGGACAGCCCCTCAAGTGGGAGTGACATCTACCGGATTCCTCTCAGAGTTCGATGCACGTGCGCAGGGCCACGCCCGTGCGCATCTGGTCGAGGGCGTCGTTGATCTCGGCGAGGTGCACCCGGTGCGTGATCAGGCCCGCCAGGTCCACCCGGCCCGCCCGCCACAGCGCGATGGTGCGCTCGTACGAACGGAGCACGTCCCCGCCCCCGTACATCGACGGCAGGATCTTCTTCTCGTCGAAGAACAGCGAGAACATGTTGACCGAGTAGTTGTCGTCGAGCGCGCCCGCGCCGACCACGACGACGGAGCCGCCGCGCCGGGTCATCTCGTACGCGGTCTGCGTGGTGGCGGACTTGCCGACGACCTCGAAGACGTAGTCGAAGCCCTCGCCGGCCGTGATCCGGTTCCTGGCGTCGGCGAAGGCCTCCGGCGCGACCGCCTCGGTGGCGCCGAAGCGCAGCGCCGCCTCGCGCCGGGAGGCCACCGGGTCCACGGCGATGATCTGCGCCGCGCCCTGCACCTTGGCGCCCTGGATGACGGAGATGCCCACCCCGCCGCAGCCGATGACGGCCACCGAGGACCCGGCCTCCACCTTGGCGGTGTTGATGGCGGCTCCGAGTCCGGTGGTCACCCCGCAGCCGATCAGCGCGGCGATGTCGTACGGCAGGTCGTCGGGGATCGGCACGGCGCACGCGGCGGGCACCACCATCTCCTCGGAGAAGGTGCCGGTGCCGGCGAAGCCGAAGACGTCCCCGCCGCCGGTGCGGCGGAAGTTGGGCGTGGCCACGTTCGCGAAGGACTCCAGGCACAGGTGGCCCTGGCCGCGCTTGCAGGCGGGGCAGTGTCCGCACGGCGGCAGCCAGCAGACGAGGACCCGGTCGCCGATGGCGTGCGTGGTGACCCCGTCGCCGACGTCGACGATCTCGCCCGAGCCCTCGTGGCCGGGTATGAAGGGGGCGGGCTGCGGCAGCACGCCGCTCATCGCGGAGAGGTCCGAGTGGCACAGGCCGGTGGCCCTGATGCGGATCCTGACCTTGCCGGGACCGAAACCCGCGGTCTCCATGTCGTCGACGACTTCGAGCTTGTCCTGGCCTATCTCGCTCTGCAGTGCTGCGCGCACGGTGCGGCTCCTTGTGTGTCGCGAAGGTCGGGCGTTACGCGTGTTCGACGACGGTGTCGGCGAGGACCGGCGCGTCGTCCCGTTCGATGGCGCTCACCGCGACCCGGACCCGTCCGGGCTCCTCCCACATCCGGATCCGCAGGGTCTCGCCCGGGAAGACGATCCCGGCGAAGCGCGTGCGGTAGGCGCGCACCCGCGAGACGTCCCCGCCGAGCGCCGTGTCGACGACGGCCTTGAGGGTCATCCCGTACGAGCACAGGCCGTGCAGGATCGGCCGGTCGAAGCCGGCCATCTTGGCGAACTCGGGGTCGGCGTGCAGGGGGTTCCAGTCGCCGGACAGCCGGTACAGGAGCGCCTGCTCCTCGCGGATGTGCCGCTCCTCGACCCGGTCGGGCGCCCGCTCGGGCAGCTCGGAGCCGACGGAGGGGCCGCGGTCGCCGCCGAAGCCGCCCTCGCCGCGGACGAAGATCTGCGCGTCGCTGGTCCACAGCGGCCCGTCGGCGTCGGCGACCTCCGTGCGCAGCACGATGACGGCGGCCTTGCCCTTGTCGTAGAGGGCGGCGACCTTGGCGGAGGAGGTGGCGCTGCCCTTGACCGGGATGGGCCGGTGCAGCTCGATGGTCTGGCCGCCGTGCAGGACGTTGGCCAGGTTGACCTCGATGCCGGGGGCGGCGAGGCCGCCCATCATGGCCATGCCGGCGCCGGCGACGGTCGCGAAGCTGGGCAGTACGTGGAGTTTGGACTCCAGGGTGTAGCGCAGTTCGTCGGGGTCGGTGGCGGGGCGGCCGGCCCCGAGGCCGAGGTGGTAGAGCTGGATGTCCTTGTGGTCCCAGGCGATGGTCCCCCGGCGGGGTTCTGCGGCGAGGGCCCTGGCGGCATCGATCGGCATTGAGGATGCTGCTCCTTGTTCGGTTCTTCGGTTCCCATTGCGTGGAAGACCTCGGTGCGGCCGTCCGCACCGTCGGCCGCACCGAGGTCGTTTGCGGGACCGGTTCGGTTCTAGAACGCGTTCTAGGATCGAGCGGTGAGGAATGTATAACGCACGCCCCAGCAGTTGGGAAGACTCCTGACTCCACGTCAGAATGAGCTTGGCCGAGGCGTGTTGCCGAGTGGGCGAGGCGCGGCCGCCCTAGGCTGGCCGGGTGGACGAGATGCCCCGGAATTACCGTACGGCGAGGTCTCTGCGGGTCCTGCTGGCCGAGGGGCCGGGGACCTCGGCCGGAGCGCTGGCGGTCCTGCTCGGGCTGGAGCCGGACCTCGACGTGGTCGCCCGGGTCGCACCCGGCGCGGATGTGGGAGCGGCGGCGCTGACGGCCTGTCCGGCAGTGGCGCTGGTGGACGCCGACCGGCCGGACGTGTTCGCGGAGGTGACGGCGGTGTGCCGCGAGGCCCCGGAGTGCCGGGTGCTGCTGCTGGCCGGGTCGGCCAGGCCCGGCCTCGTCGAGGGAGCGCTCGCGGCGGGGGCTGCGGGGGTGGTGGTGCGGGACGGCCCTCCCGGAGCGCTGGCCGACGCCGTCCGCCGCGCCGTGGCGGGAGAAGCCGTCACGGACCCGACGTTCGAGCCGTGACGGGCCGGGTGGGACCTCCGTTCCCGGCCACCGATTGACGGATTCCGCCGCAGCGCCCCCGGCGCGCGCCGCGCCAGGATGAGGCTCCCGCATCCCGGCTTCGTGGAGGAAACATGCGCGTGTCCGTCCTGCCCGCCACCCTCGCACTGGTGGCCGCCGCGCTCGCCGGAGGAGCGGCTCCGGCCGCTGCCGACGCCCCGGCCGGCCCGGTCCTCACGCTCGACCTGGAGGCCGGCACCGCCACCCTCCACCACAACACCGCGAGGGTGACCTACGAGCGCGTCGACGGCGCGGTGAACTCGGTCAGGATCATCTCGGTGGAGATCGTCAGCGGCGAGCGCGACTGCGCCTGGGTGTCGTGGAACGACCCGCACAACGTGAACGGCTGGTCCAACCTGACCAGCGAGCCCTCCTGCAACGGCACCGGCCTGTTCGAGTCGCACAACGAGATCATCAAGGCACCGGCCGGCCACCCCCTCAAGGTGCGTCTGGCCGGCGACCACCTCGGCGACATCGTGCACAAGGACATCGAGAAGCTCTGACCCGGGCGGGCCGGCGGTGGGTGCCCGCCCACCGCCGGCCCGCACGCGGCCGAGCGCGTCAGCCCCGGCGCAGCAGCGTCACCACCGCCGCGCCGCCCAGGCCTATGTTGTGGGCCAGGCCGACGCGGGCGTCGGCGACCTGGCGCGGGCCCGCTGCGCCGCGCAGCTGCCAGACCAGTTCCGCCGCCTGCGCCAGGCCCGTCGCGCCCAGCGGGTGGCCCTTGGAGATCAGCCCCCCGGAGGGGTTCACCACCCACCGCCCGCCGTACGTGGTCGCGCCCGACTCCACCAGCTTCCCGGCGGCGCCCTCCGCGCACATGCCCAGCGCCTCGTACGTCAGCAGCTCGTTGATCGAGAAGCAGTCGTGCAGCTCGATCACGTCCACGTCCTCGATCCCCAGCCCGGAGGACTCGAAGACCTGCCGCCCCGCCGCCTCCGTCATCGGCTTGCCGACCACGTCGATGCAGGAGCCGGAGGCGAACGAGGCCTCCGTGTCCGTCGTCATCGCCTGCGCGACGATCTCCACCGCCTTGTCGTGCAGCCCGTGCCGCACCACGAACCGCTCCGAGACCACGACCGCGGCCGCCGCCCCGTCCGAGGTCGGCGAGCACTGGAGCTTCGTCAGCGGCGTGTGGATCGGCTTCGCGGCCAGGATCTCGTCCACCGTGTACACGTCCTGGAACTGCGCGTTCGGGTTGTTCGCGGAGTGCCGGTGGTTCTTCGCCCCCACCATCGCCAGCTGCGCCGCCGTGGTCCCGTACCGCTCCATGTGCTCGCGGGCCGCGTTCCCGAAGATCTGCGCGGTGGGCGGGGACATCTCGAAGCCGTGCCCGGCGGCCATGATCCCGTAGTGCCGGGCCACCGGCGAGGTCTTGAAGTCTCCCCCGTCGGCTCCGCCGCCCAGCGCGCCCCTCTTCATCTTCTCGAAGCCCAGCGCCAGTACGCAGTCGCTGATCCCGCCCTCGACGAACTGCCGCGCCATCATCAGCGCGGTCGAGCCCGTCGCGCAGTTGTTGTTCACGTTGTAGACCGGGACCCCGCTCAGCCCCAGCTCGTACGCGGCCCGCTGGCCGGCCGTGGAGGCCTGGAAGCAGTACCCCACCGGGACCTGTTCCACCTGGTCGTACGCGATCCCCGCGTCCGCCAGCGCCGCCGTCCCGGCCTCCTTGGCCATGTCCCAGTACTGCCAGTCCCGCGACTGCGGCTTCTCGAACTTGGTCATGCCGACGCCCACGATGTACGACTTCATCACTGCTGCCCTTCAGTCCCTGGGAAGGCCGAGGATCCGCTCGGCGACGACGTTGAGCTGGACCTGCGTGGTGCCCCCGGCGATGGTCAGGCAGCGGGACATGAGCATCCCGTGCACCGCCCGCTCCCCCGCCCCCTCCCGCACCGAGCCCGCAGGGCCCAGCAGTTCGAGTGCGAGCTCGGCGGTCCGCTGCTGGTGCGGGGTCTGGACGAGCTTGCGTACGGAGGCACCGGCGCCCGGCTCCAGCCCCGACACCTGCTGGAGCGTGGTGCGCAGCCCGATGCAGGCCAGGGCGTGCGCCTCGGCGGCGAGCGCCCCGATCCGCGCCCGGTATGCCCCGTCGAGCTCGGCCGAGCGGGCGATCAGCGCCTCCAGCCCCGTGTCGAAGGTCATCTGGTCGGCCATGTGGACCCGCTCGTTGCCGAGGGTGTTGCGGGCGACCTTCCATCCGCCGTCGGCCGCCCCGACGAGGGCGTCCGCGGGTAGTTCGGCGTCGTCGAACCAGACCTCGTTGAACAGGGCCTCGCCGGTGATCTCCTTGAGCGGGCGCACGTCGATGCCGGGGGTGCGCCGCATGTCGACCACGAAGTAGCCGAGCCCCTTGTGCTTGGGGGCCGCCGGGTCGGTCCGGGCCAGCAGGATCCCGAAGTCGGCGCTGTGCGCGGAACTCGTCCACACCTTCTGTCCGTTGACCTTCCAGGACCCGTCCGCCGTCCGCTCCGCCCTGGTCCGCAGCGAGGCCAGGTCCGAGCCCGCCCCCGGTTCGGAGAAGAGCTGGCACCAGGTGACGTCCCCGCGCAGCGTGGGCAGGACGTACGCCTCCCGCTGCGCCTCGGTCCCGAAGGCGAGCAGCGAGGGCACGACCCAGGTGGCGATCCCGAGGTCGGCGACCAAGACCCCGGCCGCCGCCAGCTCCTGCTGGACGACGAGCTGTTCGATCGGTCCGGCGCCGATCCCGTACGGGGGTGGCAGGTAGGGGGCCGCGTAGCCCGTGGGCGCCAGGATCCGGCGGGCGGCGGCCGGATCGAGGCCGCGCGCGTCCTCGATGACGGCCTTCGCCCGCTCCCGGTACTTCTCGGCCTGTGCGGGGAGTTCGAGGCGCAGCTCCCGCCGCGCGCCGCCGGCCGCGAGCCGCACCGCCCGTACGCGGTGCCCGTCCCCGGCGCCGAGCAGCTGGCGGGCGACGATCGCGCGCCGCAGGTGGATGTGGGCGTCGTGCTCCCAGGTGAAGCCGATCCCGCCGAGGATCTGGATGCAGTCCTTGGCGCAGGAGTAGGCGGCGTCGAGGGCGGTCCCGGCGGCGAGCGCGGCGACGAGCGAGCGCACGTCGGCCGGTTCGTGGGCCGGTTCGCCGGCCGGTCCGTCGGCCGCCCGGGCGGCGTCCCAGGCCAGGGCCCGGGCCTGTTCGAGGCGTACGAGCATGTCGGCGCACAGGTGCTTGACGCCCTGGAACCGCCCGATGGGGCGGCCGAACTGCTCGCGGACCTTGGCGTACTCGGCGGCGGTGTGCAGCGCCCGGTCGGCGGTGCCGCAGGCATCGGCGGCGAACAGCGCGCAGGCCAGGTCCCGGACGAGGGCCGCGTCGAGGTCGAGGGCCCGGTCGGCGGTGACGGTGACCCCGCGGGCGCGCACCTCGGCGGTGGGCCGGGTCGGGTCGGCGCTCTCGTGCGTACGGATGTCCAGCGCGGCCGCGTCCACGGCGAACCAGCAGGTGCCGTGCGCGGCTTCGGCGGCGAGGAGGACCAGGTCGGCCTCGCCGGCGCCGAGCACCGGGGGCGCGAGCCCGTCGAGGAGGTGCCCGCCGCCCTCGACGGCGACGGCGGTCAGGCTGCCGGGGCCGAGGGCGACGGCGCCGACCCGTCCCGCGAGGGGCTCGGCCCCGGCCCGGTCCAGCAGTACGGAGGCCAGCGCGCTCGGCAGGAACGCCCCGGGCAGCGCGGCCCGGGCGGCCTCCTCGACGACCACGGCCAGGTCGAGCAGGGTGCCGCCCTCCAAGTGCGGCTCCAGCAGCCCCTGCGCGGCCATCGCGTCCCAGTAGGCGGGCCGCACCCCGGTCTGCGGCGGGGTGTCGAGCAGCTTGCGCACCTCCTCGGGCGGCACGGCGCGCGCCACCCAGCCGCGCACGGCCCCGGCCAACTCCCGCTGCACTTGCGTGATTCCGATGCCCATGCGCGGCAGACTAGAACACGTTCCAATCTGACGGAAGGTCAGGTGAATGTGTTCCTTCGCCCGGCTACCGGCGGCGCGTGATCAGGACCGCTGGTAGTAGTAGCCGTCGCCGTGCGCGGGCCCCACGTTGTGCTGGACTCCGCTCGGCTCGCTCTTCGTGAAGAACGACGCGTCGAGCACCCCGCAGAACTGGCTGTTCGACTTGCTCTTGTCCACGGCCGCCGAACCGATGTTGATCCGGCTGCCTCCGGAGGCCACCGAGACCACCTTGGCGATGTTCTCGCAATGGCCCATGTTGGAATCGCTGATCAGCCGGACCGCCCCGGACCGCGCGATGGTCACCGTGACCGGCTGGTCGATGTTGAACTGGGCCGCGTAGTTCCAGGAGCCGACGAAGTACGAGGGGACCGCGTCACCCCCGCTGGAACCCCCGCCGCCCGGCGTACCCGATCCGCCGGGAGTCGAGCCCGAGCCGCCGCCCTGGGCTCCCCCGGCGGCTGCCCCTCCCCCGGCCGCAGCACCCGACCCCTTGGCCGGGTCCGTCCCCGTACCCCCGGCCCCGCCGGGATTGCCGCCCCCGCCCTGCCCTCCCCCGGGGGAGCCCGCGCCGCCCGGGGCCGCTCCGCCCGCGGCCGCGCCACCCGGTACGGCCCCGCCGACCTGGCCGGGCTGCTCGCCCGGGACCGACGGGCTCGGGGAACCCGGCGCCCCCGGGGACGCGGAAGCGCCTGCCGCCCCGGACGGGGTCCCGGCGCCGGGGGTCACGGGCCCGCTCGCGGCCGGGGGCGCCGCCTTCGCGTCATCACCGGCACCGTTGCCGAACGGCTCGATCAGCGCCACCGTCCCGCCGCCGACCGCGAACACGAGGACCACCGGCACCCCGATCCGCCACCGCCGCTCGCGCCGCCCGCCTCCGGAAGTCGTCCCGCCGACCACCGGACCCACGAGCGGCCCGGCCCCCGGTTCGCCGGACGCCCCGGTCCCCTTCCGCAGATCGAGCGTCGCCCGGTCGACGGCCCCGGAGTCCCCCTCCGGCGCACTCTCCCGCTGCGGCAGCGCCTCCGCGTCGAGCAGCCGCGCCGCCTGCTGGGCGAGGCGCGCCACCACCTTGGGCGGCAGCCAGGCCCCGGCCCGCTTCGCCGGACGGACCCGCTTGGGATCCGCCAGCAGCTCGTCCACACCGGGCCGCTCGTCGACGCCCTTGGTCAGGCAGCGGCCGATGAACGCGCGCATCGCCTCGTCCTCGACCTTCTCCAGCGCGGGCTCGCCCTCGACGATCTGGAACATCACGGCGTGCTGGTTGCCGGCGCCCTGCCCGAACGGCAGCTCGCCCGTGGCCGCGTACATCAGGACGCAGCCGAGCGTGAACACGTCACTCTTCGCCCCGACGCGCTGCCCGCGCACCTGCTCGGGCGACATGAACCCGGGCGAACCGACGGCCATGCCGGTGCTGGTGATGAGCGACTCGACGGAGGTCTCCAGGGCGCGCGAGATGCCGAAGTCGATGACGCGGACGCCCTCGACGGTCAGCATCACGTTCGACGGCTTGAGGTCGCGGTGCACGATCCCGGCCGTGTGGATGTCCTGGAGGGCGCGCAGCAGCCCCTCGGCGAGGGCGTGCACGGAGTCCACGGGCAGCGGACCGTGGCGCCGCACGATCTGCTCCAGCGAGAGCCCGGGCACGTACCCCGTGGCCACCCAGGGCCGGTCGGCATCGGGATCCGCTTCGAGGACGGGCGCGGTGTACCGCTCACCGACCCGGCGGGCGGCGTCGATCTCGCGCCGGAACCGGGCCCGGAACTGCGAGTCCGACACGTGCTCCTCGTGCACCACCTTCACCGCGACGGTGCGCCCGCTCTCGGACCGGGCCAGGAACACCCGCCCCATGCCCCCGGCCCCGAGCCGCCCGAGCAGCAGGTACGGCCCGATCCGGGCCGGATCCTGGGCCGCGAGCGGCTTGATCCCCCCGTCGACGTTGTCGTCGTCGTCCAACGCACTGCTCATATCGCCCCGTCCCCCGTTGGTCCCCTACGGCAAGCCCGGATGGCCGTCCGGCCGTTCGAACTCAGGACAGGGTAGGGGGATTTGGATGCAGGACGAAGGCAAGGGGGGAGGGGTCAGAGACCGCGCACGAAGGCGGAGAAGGCGGCGGGGCCGACGGTGAAGACGGGGCCGTCGGGGTTCTTGGAGTCCCGGACGGCGATCCGGCAGGGCTGGGCGGCGACCTCGACGCAGTCGCCGCCTGTGCCACCGCTGTACGAAGCCCTGCGCCAGGCAACGGCGCCGAGGGGGGCGCACTCGACGCACTCGCCGCCGTTGGTGCCGCTGTAGGACGACTTACGCCACTGCACGTCCGCCAGCTGCAGGCTGGTCCCCATAACGTTCCTCCATTACGCGAGCAATCAGCGCCGCCGAGTCCTTAGGGGACAAGGCCGTGGCCTGCAAGCGAGCGTATCCGACCGAACGCTCCCTGATCACTTGCGGATTGGCCGTCATATGGCCCGAGTCATACCTCTCCGCATAGAAGAGATCAGGATCGTCATCGAAGCGGAGAAGGGTGAACGACCCCATCATCCCCGTGTGCTCGCCCGCCGAGAAGGGCAGGATCTGGACCTGGACCCATGGCTGGTACCCGAAGCCCAACAGGTGAGTCAGTTGGTTCCGCATGATCTCTCGGCTGCCGACCTGCCGGTGGAGGAGCGCCTCATCCAGCACCACACACAGCACTGGGGGCTGCGCACGCGCCAGAATGCGTTGCCGTTCCATCCGGGCCGCCAGTTGCTCATCCTCACCATCCGGATAGCCGCCCCTCAGTAGGGCCCGCGCATACTCTTCCGTCTGCAACAGGCCGTAGACCACCTGCGACTGGAAGGTCGAGATGTACTCCGCCTTCGCCTCCATCTCCGCATACGGCTGGAACCACGTCGGCAGCTGACTCCGCAACACCAGCCCCACCAGCCGCGAGAACGCCCCGTCCGTCCCCAGCGCCGCGTCCACCCGCTCCGAGAACTCCCGCGTCGGGACCTTCCTCGCCGTTTCGATCTGGCCGATCAGTGAGGCCGTGCAGTACACGATGTTCCCGAGGTCCCCCTGTTTCAGCTTGGCTTCCTCCCGCAGCCGACGGAGCTCCGAGCCGTAGTAGTCCAGCGGGGAGGCGCTGGGGTCGAGGTCGCGGATGTTGACCATGAGGCGGTCACCCCCAAGTACACGCCCTGCGGCGTTCGTTTCGGTCTGTAGCCGAGCGTAACCACGCCACCGCAGCCTGGTGCCGTGAATCACGTAACTGAGCCTTCAGCGGCCGAACTCGGCGAGAGCTACCGCATGGCCTTCACCGTCAGTGAGCATTCGGCCCGGCACATGCGGCGCGTCCTGCGGATCTACCTGGCCAGTTGGGGCCTGACCGGGCTGTCCCACTCAGCCGAGCTGGCGCTGACCGAGCTGGTCTCCAACGTGGTGCGGCACGTGCCCGGGCGGGGCTGTTCGGTGCTCATCCTGTGCGGGCCGGACGGGCTGCGGGTCGAGGTGTCGGACGGCTGCCCGGGGCCGGTCCGCCCGGCGCGCGGCGGGGAGCTCTCCGACGGCGGGCGGGGGCTGCTGCTGGTCGAGGCCGTGACCGACCGCTGGGGCGTGGAGCCGACGGCCACCGGCAAGACGGTGTGGTTCGAGTGCCACGGGACCCGAACCGGTCATGTCCTGAAATCGCTCTAGATCCCTCCGCGCCAAATGACCGAATCTGGGGCGTTGACGCGGAGCCCAATTCATTTCAGGAAGGAAATGACCGTGAATTGCATCACGTATGTGGATCTCCACCGGCACGTAGCCCAGGACATCCAGGCGGAATTGGAGGCAGCCGTCTCGACCCTCACTCCAGCCTCCGGGGCGGGTGCCGCCGGTAACGCCGTGAGCAGACTCCTCAGGCATCAAAAAATGCGGCATCCCCTCTCCGTGCTCCCGATGATGGTGCACGCCATCGAGACGGGGGATCCCGGACCGGCCGCCCCGCTGGCCGCCGTGCACCTGCTCTGGTGGACCTCCGCCTGCTACCTCGACGATCTCACCGACGGACACGGAACGACCTCGTCCGACAGCTTCAGCCAGGACGAGGCCATGCTCGCCTCGGTGCTCAGCGGCACGGTGCTGCCGATCCGGATCGTCCGCTCGCTCCCGGTGCCGGCCGCGCTCCAGGTCGCGCTCACGGCCGAGATCGCCACCGGCTGGGCCGTGGGCGCCGAGGGGCAGCTGATCGATCTCGAAGCCGACGCCGCGCACGCCACCAGAAACTCGGTGATCGAGACCTATCGCGGGAAATCCGGCGGGCCCTACTCGATGATCACGGCGATGGCGGCATTACTCGCGGGCGCGAGTGACGAAAGAGTAGAACTGTGGCGGGAGTTCGGTTACATATTCGGCATTCTGTGGCAGTTGTTCAACGATCAGGAAGACATCCTGACCGGGCGCAATGAAGACCTCCACAACGGGACGGTCACCTATCTGCTCACCTGCGCCCTCGACGACACCACCACACCGGAGGCCCGGGAGGACATTCTGGGCCGGAGCACCGCGGCCCGCCGCTGCGCGCAGGCCCGCGCGGAGCTCGGCCGCGTCCTCCTCGCGCCGGACGTGCTCGACCGGTACGCCGCGGACCTCGACGCCTTCCGCGGCGAGGCCCACCGCCTGCTTTCCGTACTCGGCGGCGACGAGCGCCACCTGCCGGTCATGCGGCACCTCGTGGACCACTCGGCGCGGATGCTCCTGCGGGCACGCCCCGTCCCGGCCGCGGCCGCCGTGTAGGAGGCGTCAGTCGGCGCAGCCGGCGAACACACCGGGGGCGCAGTTGGTCGGGTAGTTGTCCGCCACGGTGGTGGCGGTCAGCGAGACGGTGCTCGCGTGGTTGAAGATCCCGCCCGGGGCCCCGCCGGCGTAGTTGTTCGTCACCGCGCTGTTCCGCAGGACGAGGGAGGCGCCGGAGATGTTGGAGATGCCGCCGCCCGTGGCTCCGGTCTCGATGACCCGGTTGGCGGTGACCGTGGTCCGCTCCAGGGTCAGGGTCGACTGCCGGTTGAGGATCCCGCCGCCGCCGTCGTTGTCCGAGGCCGTGTCGTTGCCCTGGACGAGGGTGTCCGTGACGGTCCCCGTCAGCATGAAGGCGGCGATGCCGCCGCCGTCGAGCCGGGCCGCGTTGTCGGTCACCCGGCTGCCGGCGAGGGTCAGGCTGCCGCGCGCGTCCAGCCCGCCGCCGGTGTCCTTGGCGGTGTTGCCGGCGATGGTGGTGTTCGCGATGTTCGCGGTGCCGGAGCTGTAGACGCCGCCGCCGTTGTTCGTGGAGACGTTGTGGCTCACGGTGCTGTTGCGGAGGTTGAGCTTGCCGGAGCTGACGATGCCGCCGCCGGCTCCGGAGATCGCCGAGACGTTCCCGGTCACCGTGACGGAGTCGAGGGTGAGCTCGCCCTGGTTGGCGATCCCGCCGCCGCCCGTGCCGCCGCTCTCCGACCGGCCGCCCCGGATCGTCAGGTTGTTCAGGGTGAGCCTGCCGGCGGGGGCGGTGACCTCGAAGATCCGGAACCCGGTCGCCGACTGGCGGCGGATCGTGCTGCCACTGCCCACGAGGGTGATGTCGCTGTTCACCTGCGGGAGACCGTTGCCCGGGTTGTCGGGGGCCGTCAGCGTGTACGTGCAGCCGGGCGAGAGGAAGAGGTGCGCGGGCCCGGCGACGTTGTTGGCCGTGGTGATGGCGCTCTTCAGGGCGGCGGCGGTGCACGGCACGAACTGCTGGGCACGGGCCTCGGCGGCGGGCAGGGCGACCGCGGTCGCGAGGGCGGCCGCCGCGGCGGCGAAGACTCCGAGTCGGAACATGACCGCCAAAGTACGCATATCGGATAGGCGGACTGCGACGCGGAAGGGGGACGCGCCGCGGCCGGTCCCCCTGAGGAGGGAGCCCCCACCCGCCACTCGGGCGGGGCACGGCCCGGCCGGTCCGTACGGCCGCGCCGACCCGTACGGCCCCGCCATGGTGCGCTACCGGCCGGTAAGGCACCATGGGCGCCCAGCCACCCGAAGCCAGACCACAGCACAGCCGGAGGAACCCCATGGCGCCCGCCACCCCCAAGCCGGAGATCCTGGCCGCCTTCGAGGCCGCCAAGGGGTTCATGCCCGTACGCGAGGGGCTCGCCCTGTACGAGGCGGCCGCCACCGCGGCGGCGCTGGGGCTGCCGCTCCTGGAGGTCGGCACGTACTGCGGGCGCTCCACCATCCTGCTGGCCGACGCCGCCCGCGAGGCCGGGGTGGCCGCGATCACCGTCGACCACCACCGGGGCAGCGAGGAGCAGCAGCCGGGCTGGGAGTACCACGACCCGAGCGTCGTGGACCCGGAGGTCGGGCTGATGGACACCCTGCCGACCTTCCGCCGCACCCTCCACAAGGCGGGCCTGGAAGACCACGTCATCGCGATCGTGGGCCGCTCCCCGCAGGTGGCGGCGGCCTGGGGCGGCAAGCTCGGCTTCGTCTTCATCGACGGCGGCCACACCGACGAGCACGCCGCCGGCGACTACGAGGGCTGGGCCCCGCACGTGGCCGAGGGCGGCACGCTCGCCATCCACGACGTGTTCCCCGACCCGGCCGACGGCGGGCAGGCCCCGTACCGGATCTACCTGCGCGCCCTGGCCTCCGGCGCCTTCGAGGAGGTCTCGGTGACCGACTCCCTCCGTATCCTGCGCCGCACGGCCCCGGGCATCTGACGCGCGGGCACACGCCCGACGGCGCACGTATAACCGGATAAGCGCACCACGCCCCCGGATGGCCCACGGTCCGCGCCGACATCGGGCCGCCGGTCTAGCATCGCGAACGTGCGCTACGACGACAGTCCCCCCTCCCCCGAGTCCGCCTCCTCGGTCAGCCCGGACCGGCGGTGGTTCACGCGCCGCTCCGGTCTGGCCGTCGGGGCCGCCGTACTCGCCCCGACCCTCATGGCGGGGTGGGTCCTGGTCCAGCTGACCACCGGAGCGGGGGCGGACGACGCCCGCCCGCCCCGGATCGTGATGCCGGCCGCCGCCTCCTCGCCCACCCCGGCCTCCTCCCCCTCCGCGGCCGCCCCACAGGCCAAGGGCCCGCTCGCCGGCAAGACGGTGGTCATCGACCCCGGCCACAACACCGGCAACTTCAAGCACACCTCCGAGATCGACCAGAAGGTCGATATCGGGACCAACCGCAAGGAATGCGATACCACCGGCACCACCACGAACTCCGGCTACATGGAGGCCGAGTTCACCCTCGACGTGTCGCGCAGGCTGCGCACCGTACTGGAGGCCAAGGGCCTCAAGGTGGTCCTCACCCACGAGGCCGGCACCGCCCGCCCCTGGGGCCCCTGCATCAACGAGCGCGCCCGCATCGGCAACGAGGCCGCCGCCGACGCCGTGGTCTCGGTCCACGCGGACGGGGTGTCCTCGGGCAACCGCGGCTACCACATCATCCTTCCGGCAACGGTCAAGAGCGGTGCCGCGGACACCGCCAAGATCGTCGGCCCCTCGCGGGACCTCGGCGAGCGGATCGGCTCGAACTTCGCCCGGACCACCGGCTCCGCCCCCGCCAACTACCTCGGCAGCGGCACCGGCTTGGTCGTCCGCGACGATCTGGGCGGACTCAATCTCTCGACCCGGCCCAAGGTGTTCATCGAATGCGGCAACATGCGTGACGCCAAGGACGCGGCGCTGCTGACGAGTCCGGAGTGGCGGCAGAAGGCTGCCCAGGGCATCGCGGACGGCATCGTCGGCTTCTTGGGCGGGTAATCCCCCCGGGACAGCCTGCCGCCCCGATCCTCTCGGTTGCCGGGAACCTCCGTACCATGGTCCCGCCCGCCCCGCTCCTGCACGTGCGCGACCGCGGCACCACGAGACGACCGAGACCGAGAAGGACACCTAACACGTGAACATCCGCTCCCTCACTCGAGGCGACGGCGTGGTGATCGGAGCAGCGGCGCTGCTGTTCATCGCCTCGTTCCTCGACTTCTATTCCGCCACCGGCCTCGACATGCCGAGCGCGTGGGACACCGACGTGTACGGCCTGGTGCTGCCCACGATCTTCCTGCTCGGCTTCATCGCGGCCGGCCTCCTCATCGCGGCCCGCTTCCAGCCCGAGACCTTCAAGCCGGCGGGCCTCCCGCTGGCCGCGTGGGGGACGGTACTCGCGGTCGCGGCCGCCTGGTCCGCCCTCTGGTCCCTGATCACCAGCCCGAGCCGGGCGGACCTCGGCGCGGGCTGCATCATCGCCTTCCTCGCCACCCTCGCGCTGGCCGGCGTGGCCGTCGCCGGCGCGAAGATCCCCGCGCTGGCCGGCGGCCTGGTGCCCGAGCCGAAGCCCGTCGCCCCCGCGCCGTACGGGGCCCAGCCCCAGCCCGGCACCGGGTACGGCTACCCGGGCGCCGGCGCCCCGCAGGGCCAGCAGCCGTACGGGTCCACCCCCCAGCCGGTCCCTCCGTACGGCGGCACCCCGAACCCGAACCCGAACCCGGCGCCGGGCCCGGGTCCCCAGGACGCGGCGGCCGCCCCGGCGGCGGACTTCACCCCGTTCTGGTTCGCGGTCCCGGTGGCCCGCCCCCTCTTCCCGGAGGACGGCTCCCCCACCCCGATCGCCGAGCTCGCGCCGGGCACCTGGTACCTGGCCGTGGACCAGCGCGGCCCGGCCACGCTGATCGCCCAGACCCAGGACGGCCGCCGCGGCGTCCTCAACGACACCTCGGGCATCCAGCGCGGCTGAGCCCGACCCGTCCGTACGGCCGACGGCCCCCGCCCTTCCGGGTGGGGGGCCGTTGCCCTACAGTCGCCTGACGCATCGTCAGATACGGCTGGAGGGGACGACCATGCGCCTCGGACTCGCACTCGGCTACTGGGGCCGCGGCCCCGACCGGACCCACCTCGACCTCGCCGCCGAGGCCGAGAACCTCGGCTACGACTCGGTGTGGACCGCCGAGGCCTGGGGCTCGGACGCCTTCACCCCGCTCACCTGGATCGCCGCGCACACCTCGCGGATCCGCCTCGGCACCGCCATCGCCCAGATGGCCGCCCGCACCCCCACCGCCACCGCCATGCACGCCCTCACCCTGGACCACCTCTCCGGCGGCCGGATGATGCTGGGCCTGGGCCTGTCCGGCCCCCAGGTGGTCGAGGGCTGGTACGGGCGCCCCTTCCCCGCGAGCCCGCTGACCGCCACCCGCGAGTACGTCGACGTCATCCGCCAGGTGCTGCGCCGCGAGGGGCCCGTCGCGCTCGACGGCCGCTTCCACCAGCACCCGTACCGCGGGGAGGACGGCACCGGCATCGGCAAACCGCTGAAACCCATCACCCACCCGCTGCGCGCGGACCTGCCGCTCCTGCTGGGCGCGGAGGGTCCGAAGAACATCGCCCAGACCACGCGCATCGCGGACGGCTGGCTCCCCCTCTACTGGTCGCCGACCCGCACCGACGTCTACCAGGCCTCGCTGGCCGAGCTCCCCGAAGGGTTCATGATCGCCCCGATGGCCCGGGCGAAGGTCTGCGACGACGTCGCCGAGGGCCTGCTCCCGGTCAAGGCGATGCTCGGCTTCTACATCGGCGGGATGGGCCACGCGGCCCGCAACTTCCACGCGGACCTGATGGCGCGGATGGGCTACGAGGAGGAGGCCCGACGCATCCAGGAACTGTTCCTGGCGGGGCGAAGGGAAGAGGCGGTGCTCGCCGTCCCGGACGCGTTCGCCGACGAGATCTCGCTGGTCGGCCCGCGCGAGCGGATCGCCGAACGCCTCGACCTGTGGCGCAAGGGCCCGGTCACCGACCTCCTCCTGACGGCGCCGGACCCCCACACCCTGCGCGTGCTCGCGGAGCTCAACGACTGAGCACACGAGCTCGGCAACTAATCACATGTGACAGCCACTGTCCGAAAGTAGATGATGATCGTCGCCATTCGTCTTCTGCCGGAAAGAACTCCCTGGTGCGTCCCACTCGTGCGACCGTCCTGCTGACCGCGGGCCTGGTCACCCTTCTCGGGGTACCGACCGCCTTCGCGGCGGACACCCCGTCCACTCTGTACGTGGACAACAACCGCAACGTGATCGACTGCTCCGATGACGGCCCCGGTTCGAAAGACCTCCCGTTCTGCACCATCTCGGCGGCCGCCAAGGTGGTGCAGCCGGGTCAGACCGTCCGCATCAAGGCGGCCACCCCGTACGCCGAAGCCGTCACCATCGACCGCTCCGGCGAGCCGGGCAAGCCCATCACCTTCGTCGCCGACGGGCCGACGGCCGCCAGCCTCGTACAGCTGACCCCCGGCAAGGCCCTGAAGGTGTCCGGGGCCTCCCACGTGGTGGTGCGCGCGATGCGCGCCGGCGGGGTCCAGGTGAGCGGTTCCACCGACGTCGAGCTGGACCGGATCAACAGCGCCGTGGCCGCCTCCGCCGCTCTCGTCGTCGACCAGGGCAGCGCCGACGTCCGCGTGACCAGGAGCCGGCTCGTCGCCCCCGTCCGGATCGAGGGCGGCTCCCGGGGGACCGTGCTGAGCCGCAACGAGATCGACGGCCGCATCGCCGCCTCCGTCGACGCGACCGACGCGCCCGGCACCGTCGTCACCAACAACACGCTCCGCCTCAACTGTGAAGCGGCCGTCTCCTTCCGCGGCGCCTCCACCGGCTCCGGGGCGTTCAACAACCTGATCCTCACCGCCACCACCCGCGAGTGCACCGACCCCGCCGCTCCCCGCAGCGGCATCCTGGTCGGGCAGGGCGCGGCGGCCGGCACCCGCGTCGACTACAACATGCTGGCCGGCTTCCCGGCGGACCGGCTGACCGCCTACACGTGGGCCGAGACCGGTTACGCCACCCCGTCGGCGCTCGCGGCCGCGACCGGCCAGGGCGCGCACGACCTCCTGGCTCCGACCCCCTTCGGCGTCGGCCCGACGGACGACTCCCCCACCATCGACTCCGGCGACCCGACGGCTCCGGGCGCCCTGCCCACCGACTACAACGGGTACCCGGTGACGGACGACCCGCGCGTGCCCAACACGGGCAAGGACGGCGGCTTCATCGACCGCGGCGCGCGCGAGACCCAGGACGAGCTGCGCACCGTCCGACTGGAGGTCGCCCAGAACTGGGCTCCGGTCGGAACCACCGTCCAGGCGAAGGCCACCGCGGACCATTCTTGGCGGCTCAGCGCCCTCACCTACCGCTTCGACTTCGGTGACGGGACGGCTCCGGTCGTCAGCACGACACCCGCCGCCGAACACGTCTACCAGACGCCGTGCGCATGCACCGTCAAGGTGGTGGCGGTCAACGCCGCCGACATGAAGACCGAGCACCAGCAGCAGATCAAGGTGACCGCGGCCACCCCGCTGGCCACGGCCTTCACCGCGCAGCCGTACCTGCCGAGCGCGAGCGACCCGAACCGGCTCGTGAAGCCGCTGTCCGTCCAGGTCGACCCGCAGAGCGACACCGCCCCGTGGCCGATCGCACGGATGGACGTGGACTACGGCGACGGGGCGAAGGAGACCGGCATCCCGTTCGGCCCGGCCCAGCACGCCTACAAGCAGCCCGGCGCGTACAAGGTCACCGTGACCCTCACGGACGTCAAGGGGGCCACCTCCAGCGCCGAGCGGACCGTGCAGGTCGCCTACACCCCGGCCGGCTACACCGCCGTCCGCCCGACCCGCATCCTGGACACCCGGACGACCGGCTCCCCCGTCGAGGGCGGCAGCGCCACCCCGATCGACGTTCCCGTCCACTACTACAGCTCCGGCCCGCACCACACGGCCGGCGCCTCCGCCGTGGTCCTGAACGTGACCGTCACCGGCGCCACCGAGGACACCCACCTCGGCGTCTGGCCCTCGGGCCAGTCCCGCCCGGTCACCTCGAACGTCAACGTCAAGGCGGGCGGCACCTCCTCCAACACCGTCACCGTGCCCGTCGGCGCCGACGGCAAGGTCTCCGCGCAGCTCAACTCCGGCAAGGCCGCGATCATCGTGGACTACGTCGGCCACTACCAGCCGAACGCCGGGCAGCGGTTCACCCCGCTCGCCCCGGCCCGCGTCCTCGACACCCGTACCGCGGGCGGCGCCCTGGGCGGCGGCCAGACCCGTACGGTGAAGGTCGCCGGCGTGAACGGCATCCCCGCCGACGCCACGGCCGTCACCCTCAACCTCACCGGCACCGGCGCGACGGAGAACGCCCACGTCATCGCCTACGCGGAGGCGGACACGCGCCCGGCCACCTCGAACCTCAACCTGGAACGGGGCAAGGACAAGTCCAACCAGGCCATCGTCCCCGTCGGCCCGAACGGCACCATCACCCTCTACACCAACACCGGCTCCACCCACCTGGTCCTGGACGCCGTCGGCTACTACGCGAAGGACGGCAAGGGCCTGTTCACCCCCGTCGTCCCCCAGCGCCTCGCCGACACCCGCAGCACCGGGAAGCTGGCCCCCGGCGCGACGACCACCGTCTCCGGGATCCCGGTGAACGCGATCGGCGCGGCGCTTAACGTCACCGCGACCGACTCCACCGGCCCCGGCTTCCTCACCGTCCACGGGTTCGGCACCGCCCGCCCGGACGCCAGCAGCCTCAACACCCGTCCCGGTGACACCGTCCCCAACCACGTCACCACCCCGGTGGGCGACGGCGGCCGCGTCACCGTCGCCAACAGCTGGGGCGGCAGCACCCACGCGATCACCGACCTGTTCGGCTACTTCACCCAGGGCTGACCCCGCCCGCAGCACACCGGGAGCCCCGGTCACCGCGTCGTGCGCGCGGTGACCGGGGCTCCCGGCGTGTCAGGGCGTGTCAGGGCGTGTCCGTGTCCGACCCGGCCTGGGGGACGGCTTCCAGCAGTTCCCTCAGGTCCAGCGGCATGACGGCGATCTCGATGGTTTCGCCCGCCGTGCCGGTCCCGTACGTACAGGCCACGATGCGCGAGCCCGGGTTGATGGAGATGCCCTCCTTCACGGAGGGCACCCGTACGCCGGTCGCGCGCCCGCCGGGCAGCGGTACGGGCTCACCGCGCCGGGGCACCCAGCGCGCCCCGCCGGGGCCGGTGCGCACCCGGCCCATCCGCCAGCGGCCGGCGCCGGCCGGGTGCCGGGCCATGCAGGGGATCCCGTCCGGAGTCGGGGCGTCGAGCCGCTCGCGCCGCTTGCGCCGGAGAAAATCGATCATCCGTCCATTGAAACAGGCCGCGGGACGGCCGGGCGACGCTGCCCGGCCGTCCCGCGGCGTACGAGGGGGCGGCGGCTATCCGCCGCTCAGCTGGGACAGGCTCGGGACCTTGTCGGTCACCGTGGCACCGGCGCCCGCACCCGCGCCCTTGACTCCGTTGATGACGTTCTGGAGGGAGGTCACGTCGGCGTCGCTCGCGTTGCCCTTGCGCAGCTTGGAGCCCAGCCCCTTGAGGGACTCGATGCTCGCCGTCAGCGGGGCCACCGCCTTCGACAGCAGCGGGTCGCCCTTGGCGTTGTCCGCCGCGGCCTTCAGCCGGTTGTACGCGAAGGCGCCCGCCAGGCCCGCCTTCACGAGGGCGAAGGTACGGCCCTTGGCGCCCTTCTTGAACTTGCCCTCGCGGTACGGCTTGATGATCCACTGGTAGGTGGCACCGGCCGCGAGCCCCGCGTTGGCGACGAAGCGCGTCTTCGCGAACTTCTGCTTTTCCACAGGGGTGCTGGGCGTGGGCGAGGCTGCGGCCGCCGCCTCGTCGGCCGTCTCCTGCCAGGCGGCCGCCTGCGCGGTCAGCGCCTGCACCGCCAGCGCCTCGTCGGTCGCCTCCTGCTGCGCGGCCACGGACAGCGCGATGCCCGCGCGCGCGGGCTCACCGCCGCCGGATCCACTGGCGGAGCCGCTGCCGCAGGCGGTGGCGCCCGCGAGCAGCGCGCCGGACACGAGCAGGGCCGTGACGGCGCGGCGGAACCGGGTGCTGGTGGATATGGACTCGCTGGGTTTCGACACGGTGGACCTCCGGGGAGTGAGGTGTCTCCCGCAGCGTCACCCGGGCCCCGGTGCTGCGCCACTTGGATGACCCGTTCGGGTTTGGTTCACCCGGACGGGGCAAGACGCGCTGCATGCGCACACACACCGGAGTACACGCCCGAGGAGGCGTTCAAGCCGGCCGGGTCGTCGCCGCGGTGGCGGACGTGATGGCCTTCACGATCGGCTTGTGGGTCCTTCTCTACTTCCTCGACGCCAACCGGGGCAACGGCCTGGTGGAGTTCATCCACGACGCCGCCACCTGGCTGGCCGGATGGTCCTACGACCTGTTCACCTTCGACCGGGAGTGGGTCCAGGTCGTGGTCGGCTACGGCGTGGCGGCCGTGGCCTACCTCGTCATCGGCCACCTCATCGCGGGCCGGCTCTACCGCCGCTGACCGCGCGTTCGGGTACGGGCAGGCCCCCGTCCGCGGCGGCCTGCCCCCTCCCTGCCCGCAGCGCCGGCTAGCGGCACTGGCGGCAGCAGTCGGGCTCCAGTCCGGACGGCAGCTCCAGCCCCCCGAACACCGCGCCGGTGGCCTCGTCCCCGCCCAGCGCCGCCACGGCGAGCAGCAGCGACCCGGCCGTCCAGGTCGTCTGTTCGACCGGCCACACGGCCTTGTCCTCGAAGACGTAGCCCGTCCAGTACATGCCGTTGTCCGCGCGCAGGTGCGTGATCGAGCGCAGGATCTCCAGCGCCCGGTCCGACTCGCCCATCGCCCACAGGGCCAGCGCGAGTTCGCAGGACTCCCCGCCCGTCACCCACGGGTTCGGCAGGACACAGCGCACTCCGAGCCCGGGCACCACGAACTCGTCCCAGCGCTCCTCGATCCGCGCCTTCGCCTCGGCGCCTGCGAGCGCGCCGCCCAGCACCGGGTAGTACCAGTCCATCGAGTAACGGGACTTGTCCAGGAACCGCTCCGGGTGGAGCCGGATCGCGTGCCCGAGGGCCCCCGCCGCCAGCTCCCAGTCGGGCTGCGGCTCCTCGCGGTGCTCGGCGATCGCCAGCGCGCAGCGCAGCGCCTGGTGGATCGAGGAGGAGCCGGTGAGCAGCGCGTCCGTGACGGCGGCGCCGTCGGCCTCCCGCTTCCAGCCGATCTCCCCGCCCGGCTGCTGGAGCGCGAGGACGAACCCGGTCGCCGCGCAGACCACCGGCCACATGCGGTCCAGGAACGGGTCGTCGCCGGTGGCCAGGTAGTGGTGCCAGACCCCGACGGCTATGTACGCGACGAAGTTGGATTCCAGGCTCGCGTCCTGCGGCTCGGCGGTGTCCACCCCGTCGGGCCGGTCGGCGTACGCCGCGTACCAGGAGCCGTCGGCGTTCTGGTGCCGGGCCAGCCAGTCGTACGCCCGCTCCGCGGCCTCGTGTTCGCCGGCGACGTCGAGGGCCATCGCGGCCTCGGTGTGGTCCCACGGGTCCAGGTGGTGGCCCCGGAACCAGGGGATGGCCCCGTCGGAGCGCTGCGCGGCGAGGATCCCGGCCACCGTCGCGGCGGCCTCCTCGGCGGTCAGCACCCCGTCCAGGGCGAGACGTTCGGTGCGCCCGGGCGAGCTCACTTCGCCGCGCCGACGGGAAGGTGCGGCTTCGTCGCGTAGGCCACGAAGCTCTTGCCGATGACCGGGTTGAGCGCCTGCTCCGCGAGGCGCGTGGCCAGCGGCTTCTTCATGATGTCCCAGACCAGCAGCTTGTGGTACGCCTTCACCGGCAGCGCCTTGTCGTTGTCGACGCCGAACGCGCACTTGAGCCACCAGTACGGGGAGTGCAGCCCGTGGGCGTGGTGGGTGCCGTACGGCTTGAGGCCGGCGGCCTCCATCTTCCCGAGCAGCTCGTCGGCCTTGTAGATGCGGATGTGGCCGCCCTCGACCTCGTGGTACGCGTCGCTCAGCGCCCAGCAGATCTTCTCCGGGCCGTAGCGCGGGACGGTGATGGCGATGCGGCCGCCGGGCTTGAGGACGCGGACCATCTCGGCGAGCACGCCCTTGTCGTCGGGGATGTGCTCCATCACCTCGGAGATGATGACGACGTCGAAGGACTCGTCGGGGAACGGCAGGGCCAGCGCGTCGCCCTCCATGGCGGTGGCGGTGGCGCCAGCCGGGGCCTCACCGGCCTCCTTCATGGCGGCGAACCACTTGGCGACCTCGCGGATCTCCTCGCCGTTGCGGTCGACTGCGACCACCTGGGCGCCGCGCCGGTAGCACTCGAAGGCGTGCCGGCCGGCGCCGCAGCCCAGATCGAGCACGCGGTCGCCTGCGGCGAGCGGGAACCGGGAGAAATCGACGGTCAGCACGGGGTCCTGCCTTCGCGGTCGCGGGGGTGTACGGGGGTGGTGGTGTGGAAAGGGCGGAAGGTCACCGCGCGCGGCGGCTGCGGGCCGCCTGCTCGATGGCGGCGCGGTAGTGCGCGGCGGTCCCCTCGGCGGCTCTGGCCCACGTGAACCGGGCCAGCACCCGCTCGCGCCCGGCGGCGCCGAGGCGGGTCCGCAGCTGCGCGTCGCCCAGCAGCCGGCCCAGCGCGGAGGCCAGCGCGCCCGCGTCACCGGGCGGCACCGCGAGGCAGGTCTCGCCGTCCGGGCCCGTGACCTCGGGGATCGCACCGCCGGTGGTGGCGACCAGCGGGGTACCGGTGGCCATCGCCTCGGCGGCGGGCAGCGAGAAGCCCTCGTACAGCGAGGGCACGCAGGAGATCTGCGCGCTGCGCACCAGGTCGACGAGCTCGGCGTCGGTGATGCCCTTGACGAAGCGGACCGCGTCCTGGAGTCCGTACGTTTCGATCGCGCGGGCGACCGGGCCCTGCTCGGCACGCTTGCCGACGACGACGAGGTGCGCCTCGGGCTGCTCGGTGCGCAGCTTCGCGAGCGCCTCGACGAGGTGGACGAGGCCCTTGAGCGGGACGTCGGCGCTGGAGGTGGTGACGATCCGCCCCGGTACCTCGGCGACGGACGCGTCGGGCGACCACAGGTCCGTGTCGGCGCCGATGTGGACGACGTGGATGCGCTCGTCGCGCACGCCCAGGTGCTCGGCGATCTCCTGCCGGGAGGAGCCGGAGACGGTCAGCACGGAGGGCAGCCGGCGGGCGACGCGCCCCTGCATGCGCGTGAAGCCGTACCAGCGCCGCACGGAGGCCCGCTTGCGGCGGCTCTTGGCGGCGGCCAGGTCGAGCGCGCGGTCGACGGTGATGGGGTGGTGGATGGTGGTGACGAGCGGCGCTCCGAGGTCGGCGAGGAGGCCGTAGCCGAGCGTCTGGTTGTCGTGGATGACGTCGAACTCGCCCGCGCGGGCGGCGAGGTGGCGCCGGGCCCGCAGCGAGAAGGTCAGCGGCTCGGGGAATCCGCCGGTCCACATGGTGGCGACCTCGACGGCGTCGATCCAGTCCCGGTACTCGTCGCGCTTCGGCGTACGGAACGGGTCGGGGGACCGGTAGAGGTCGAGGCTCGGCAGCTCGGTGAGCGTGGCACCGGTGTCGAGGACCGGGTACGGCTGCGCGCCGATGACTTCGACGCTGTGGCCGAGCTTCACGAGCTCCCGCGAGAGGTGCCGCACGTAGACGCCCTGGCCGCCGCAGAACGGGTTCCCCTTATAGGTGAGGAGTGCGATGCGCAACGGGCGGTCGCCGTCGGTGGCGGAACCCGCGAAAGGGCTCTCCACCATGGCCTCAGCGGTCACTCTCGGCCCCCTTCTCCCTGCACTTTCGCCGGAGCGTAACCGCTCGCATAATGTAGAACAAGTTTCAGACTTGATCCGTCGAAGACCATTGAATCTACCGGCCGGAAACCACACCGTAAGAGGCGGAGCAGGTGATTCGCGCCACGGCCCGGACGCCTGCGATGCTGGCTGCCGATCACCGGTCGGCCACCGGCCGAACAGGACGCGCACAGCCCGGAAGACAGCACCGCAACGACACGGAACGCCATGGAACGGGACAGATGACAGCGGACGCGAAAGCCGTCGCCACGACGGCGTCCCCTCCCCTGACGGAGCGCCAGGAGGCGCGCCGCCGCCGGATCCTGCACGCCAGCGCGCAGCTGGCCAGCCGGGGCGGCTTCGACGCCGTCCAGATGCGGGAGGTCGCCGAGGCGGCCGGGGTCGCTCTGGGCACTCTGTACCGGTACTTCCCGTCGAAGGTGCACCTGCTGGTGGCCACGATGCAGGACCAGCTCCAGCACATGCACACGACGCTCCGCAAACGCCCCCCGGCGGGTGACGATCCGGCGGCCCGGGTCGCGGAGACGCTGATGCGCGCGTTCCGCGCCCTCCAGCGGGAACCGCACCTCGCGGACGCGATGGTCCGCGCCCTGACGTTCGCGGACCGCAGCGTGAGCCCCGAGGTGGACACGGTGTCCCGGCTGACCACGGCGATCATCCTGGACGCGATGGGTCTGGACGCCCCGCCGACGGCGGAGCAGCTCTCGGCGGTCCGGGTCATCGAGCACACCTGGCACTCGGCGCTGATCACCTGGCTCTCGGGCCGCGCCTCGATCGCCCAGGTCAAGATCGACATCGAAACGGTCTGCCGCCTGATCACACTGACGGGGGCGGGCGCGGGATCCCCGGATTCGGCCTGAAGGCACCGGGCGGACCGGCGGGGACCCGGGCCGGGCCCCCGCCGTGCCCCTACTCCTCCGGGGGGAACACCGCCTCGCCGGTTCCCGCCAGCGTGATCAGGATCGCCTCCACCGGGCAGCCCTCCGCCGCCGTCAGGACCGGCTCGTTCGCGTCCGTCTCCGGGTCCCGGGGATGCGACTGGCGCGCCGAGTCCAGGGCGAAGCCCTCCGGCGCGTGGTTCACGCACATCCCCGAGCCGATGCAGACCCCCCGGTCCACCTCCACCACCCAGCGGTCGCCCATCAGGCACCCGCCGCGTAGCCCGCCGGCAGGTGGATCATCTTGTGCTCCAGGTACTCGCTCAGCCCCTCGGGCCCGAACTCCCGGCCCACACCGCTGTTCTTGTAGCCGCCGAACGGCCCCAGCATGTCCAGGCTGAAGGTGTTCACGTTGAAGGTGCCCGTGCGCACCTGCCGGGCGAAGTCGACGCCGTGCTCCACGTCCCCCGTCCAGACGCTGCCGCTCAGGCCGAACTCCGAGTCGTTGGCGACCCGTACCGCCTCCGCCTCGTCCCCGTACGGGATCAGGCACACGACCGGTCCGAAGATCTCCTCGCGGGCGATCCGCATCGAGTTGTCGACGTCTCCGAAGAGCGTCGGCTCCACGTACCAGCCCTGCTCCAGCCCGGCCGGGCGGCCGCCGCCCGCCAGGACCTTCGCGCCCTCCTCCTGCCCGATCCGGATGTAGTCCAGCGACCGCTGCTGCTGGCGCCTGGCCACCAGCGGTCCGAGCTGCGTCGCCGGGTCCAGCGGGTCGCCGACCACCAGCGCGCCGGCCGCGGCCGCGAGGGCCTCGGCGACCTCCTCGTACCGGCTGCGCGGCGCGAGCACGCGGGTCTGGGCCACGCACGCCTGCCCGTTGTTCATCCAGGCCGCCGGGACGATCCCGGCGATGGTGGAGTCGAGATCGGCGTCCGGCAGGATCACGGCGGCGGACTTGCCGCCGAGTTCGAGCGTGACCCGCGTCAGGTTGCGGGCGGCGACCTCCATCACGCGCCGGCCTGCCGCCACCGAGCCGGTGAAGGCCACCTTGTCCACGCCGGGGTGGCCGACCAGGTACTCGCTGACCTCCCGGTCCGCGGGCAGGATCGACAGCACGCCCTCCGGCAGCCCTGCCTCGCGGGTGATGTCGGCGAGGATGTACGAGTCGAGCGGCGACTCGGGGGACGGCTTGAGGATCACCGTCGACCCCGTGAGCAGCGCGGGCGCCAGCTTCGCGGCGGCCACGAACTGCGGCACGTTCCAGGGGATGACGGCCGCGACCACGCCCACCGGCTCCCGGCGCACCAGGATCGGCCCGAGCGCGCCCTGGCGGTGCTCCTCGTACGGATAGGCGCGCGCGACCTGGATCGCGGCGTCGTAGACCATCATCGGGCCGAGCGCCTGCGCGAGGACGCTCCAGGAGTACGGGGATCCGTTCTGCGAGCTGATCGAGCGGGCGATTTCCTCGTGCCGGACGGCGATCGCGTCCTTGATCCGGGTGACGACGGCGATCCGCTCGTCCAGGGACATCCGGGGCCAGGGCCCCTCGTCGAAGGCCTTGCGCGCGACCGCGACGGCGCGGTCCACGTCCGCGCGGGAGGCGTGCGGGACGCTGCCGATGACCTGCTCGGTGTGGGGGGAGACGATCTCGATCGTGTCGGTGCCCAGCGGATCCGTCCACTCACCGCCGATGAACAGGTGTCCGTGTTCCACGAGCTCGGTCATGGCTGATGCCTCCTGCGGCTTGGCGTTCCCGAACTGATACCAGTTCTAGTTCCAGGAGTCCACGGCCAGGACGGAACGGGCGGGAAGATCCAGACGGGGGTTGCGACTAGTCAGAACCGGCCGCAGATGGTCGACTTGGGCGACTACTGAAACACGTTCTCGTGAGAGTGAGCCGGGCGGCGCAGACGCGGCCGGGCGCAGCGCAGACAGGGAGCCCTCATGCCGCAGGACACGCCGTCACAGGACACGCCGTCGCAGGACACGCCGTCACCCGGCACACCGCCGCAGGCCGCACCGCGGGCAGTACCGCCGACCGCGCCCGGGGCCGGGCCCGCCGCCCCCGCCGCCACCCCGCCCGCCGCCCCGCACGCCGCCCCGCACGTCACCGACCACGGCGGCGGCGTCCTCGGCATCAAGGTCCCGATCCCCGACAACCCGCTCGGCCACACCCTCGTCCACGTCCTCGACACCGACCGCGGCCCCGTCCTCATCGACACCGGCTGGGACGACCCGGAATCCTGGGACACCCTCACCGCCGGCCTCGGCGCCCTCGGCATCGCCGTCGCCGACGTCCACGGCGTGGTCATCACCCACCACCACCCCGACCACCACGGCCTGTCCGGCCGGGTCCGGGAGGCCTCCGGGGCCTGGATCGCCATGCACGCCGCCGACACCGAGATCGTCGTACGGACCCGCTCCGCCGAGCCCGGCACCTGGTTCGACTACATGAGCGAGAAGCTGGCCGTCGCCGGAGCCCCCGAGGAGCACATCGCCCCGCTGCGGGCCGCCCGCGAGAGCGGCCGCCTGCGCACGCTGCCCGGGCTGCGGGCCGCCGTCCCCGACCGGGAGATCGTCCCCGGCGAGCTGCTCCCCCTCGCCGGGCGCAGGCTGCGCGCCATCTGGACCCCCGGGCACACCCCCGGCCACGTCTGCCTGCACCTGGAGGAACGGCACCCGGCGAACCTCCCCGGCAACGGCCGCCTCTTCTCCGGGGACCACCTGCTGCCCGGGATCTCCCCGCACATCGGCCTCTACGAGGCCCCGGAGGACACCCGGGTCACCGACCCCCTCGGCGACTACCTCGACTCCCTCGAACGCATCGGGCGCCTCCACCCGGCCGAGGTGCTCCCGGCCCACCAGCACGCCTTCACCGACGCCCCGGCCCGGGTGCGCGAGCTGCTGGACCACCACGAGGAGCGGCTGACCGGCCTGTGGGAGCTGCTCGCCGAGCCGCTGACCCCGTGGGGGCTGGCGGAGCGCATGGAGTGGAACCGGCCCTGGGAGCAGATCCCGTACGGCTCCCGCAACATCGCCGTCTCGGAAGCGGAAGCCCATCTGCGGCGGCTGGTGAAGCAGGGGCGGGCGGAGGCGGTCCCGGGCAGCGACCCGCTCACGTACCGCGCACTGTGACGGCGGCGGGCACCGGGGTAAGGGGTGCTACGCCGGGACGCCACCCTTCCGGGCTGTTACGGGCCGGTACAGTTGACCCGTCGTCCACCCTTCCGTACGGGGGGAAGCCGGTGCGATTCCGGCGCTGACCCGCAACCGTGACCCGCCCAGGCCCTTGCCGGGCGGGGAGCCGGACTGCCCCGTACGCGAGGTGCGCGGCTCGCGCCGCCGGAGCCCCGGCGGCCGGCACCGTCGAGGTAAACGGAGCCGGAGCCCGGTGCCCTGTACGGGCCTGCCTCCTGCTCCCCGGTACGAGAGGCACCCGCCCCCCATGAACGTCCGCCGCAGCGCAGCCGCGCTCGCCGCCTCCGCCGTGCTCTGCGTGGGCGCCGCCCCCGCAGCCCTCGCAGCGCCCTCCCCGTCCGCCCCGCCGGCCCCGGTGATCCCGTCCGGGCTGTTCGGCAAGAAGGACCCGACGTACGACGGCGTGTGGCGGCAGTCCTTCGCGCTGCTGGCCCAGCACACGGTCGGCGTGAAGCCGGCCAAGGAGGCCGTCGACTGGCTGGTCGGCCAGCAGTGCGCGGGCGGCGGCTTCGCCTCCTTCCGCGCGGACTCCGCCGCTGCCTGCGACGACAAGACGATGTTCGACACCAACGCCACCGCGATGGCCGTGCAGGCGCTGAAGGCGCTGGGCGGGCAGGACGCGGCGGTGAAGAAGGGCGTGGACTGGCTGAAGTCCGTCCAGAACGAGGACGGCGGCTGGGCCTTCGTCCCCGGCACCCCGAGCGAGGGCAACTCCACCTCCATCGTGATCAGTGCGCTGGCGGTGGCGGGCGAGAAGCCGGCCGACGTGAAGTCGAAGGCGGGCAAGTCCGCGTACGAGGGCCTGCTGGCCTTCCAGCTGGGCTGCGCCGCCGAGCCGGCCGCCGACCGCGGCGCCTTCGGGTACCAGCCGGGGCCGGACGGCAAGCTGCCGGCCAACGCCGACGCCACGGCCGCCGCGGTCCTGGCCGGCCTCGGGCAGGGCGCGGTCGTGTCCCCCGCCGCCGCGGACACCCCCGCGGCCGCACTGACCTGCCCGGCGACGGACGCAGCCGACCCGGCGGCCGCGGCCCAGGGTGCGGCCGGCAACCTGGCCGAGACGCTGAAGAAGGACGGCCACCTCATGGCCGTCACCCCGGGCGCGGACCAGCCGACCGCGGACATCGGCAACACCGCCGACGCGGTGATCGCCCTGGCCGCGGCCGGGCACGAGCAGTCGGCGGCGGGCGCGCTGGAGTGGCTGAAGACGAACTCGGCGGAGTGGGCCAAGGACAGCCCGGCGGCCCTCGGCACGCTGGTCCTGGCCGCGCACGCGACCGGCACGGACCCGAAGGCGTTCGGCGGCACGGACCTGGTGTCGGCCCTGAACGCGACGGGCCCGGCGTCGAAGGCGGCGGAAGCCAAGGCTGACGAGTCGAAGCGGTCGGAGAAGTCGGAGAAGCCGGTCTCGAACGTCTGGTGGATCGTGGGCGCGGGCCTGGCCGCCGGCATGGGCATCGGCGTCCTGCTGAGCGGCCGCCGGAAGAAGAACCAGCTCTGATGCGCCGCCGCGGCCTGACCCCGCTGGTCCTCGCGTTCGGCGTCCTGCTCACCCTCCTGGCGTCCGCCCCGGCGCTGGCGGCGGGCTACCGCTACTGGTCGTTCTGGGAGGGAACCGGCGGCCAGTGGCAGTACGCCACGCAGGGCCCCTCGACGGCCCGTCCGGCCGACGGCTCGGTCCTGGGCTTCCGCTTCTCGGTGAGCAAGGACGCGGCGGCCGAGGCGGCGAAGCCGCGTGCGGCGGCCGATTTCGCGGCGGTCTGCGCGGGCACTCCGGCGGTGGAGGGCCGCAAGCGGATCGCGCTGGTCGTCGACTTCGGCGTCCCGGCGGACGCCCCGGCCGGCGACGCCCCGCCGCAGGACGCCCCGCGCACGGCCTGCGCCCAGGTCGCCCCGGACGCCACGGCGGCCGAGGCCCTGGCCCAGGCCGCCAAGCCGCTGCGCTACAACAGCGCGGCGCTGCTGTGCGCGGTGTCGGGCTACCCGAAGCAGGGCTGCGGCGAACCGATCGCGGACACGGCGCAAGAGCCGAGCGCGGATCCGAGCGCGAAGCGGAGCACGGACCCGAGCACGGAAACGAGCGCGAATCCGAAGCCGTCGGCGGAGCCGGAGGCCGAGGACGGCGGCCCGTCGACCTCCCTGCTGGTCGGCCTGGTGGCGGTGGCCGCCCTGGCCGCGGCCGCGGTCTGGCAGTCCCGCCGCCGCCGATGACACCGCCGACCACCCCGGACGGCCCGGCACTCCGGGCCACCCGCACGGCAGGTGCGGGTACGGCCCGGACCCGCCGTCCCGCACCCGGCGACCTGACCCCGGCCGGGCCCGGGCGGGCCGGGGCGGGTGGTCCCGGGTTCCGCGCTTCGTACGAAAAGATCTCGGCCCCGCGGGCCCGGCGCGGCAACGCCCTGCACGCGGGGGCGTGGTGGCTGTGGGCCCTCGGGCTCGCCACCGCCGCCTCGCGCACCACCAATCCGCTGCTCCTCGGCCTGATCACCGGCGTGGCCGGCTACGTCGTCGCGGCCCGCCGCACCGCCGCCCCCTGGGCCCGCTCCTACAGTGCCTTCCTCAAGCTGGGCCTGTTCGTCATCGGGCTCCGGCTCCTCTTCTCCGTGCTCCTCGGCTCCCCGATCCCCGGTGCGCACCTCCTCTTCACCCTCCCCGAAGCGCCGCTGCCCGACTGGGCGGCCCAGGGGATCCGCATCGGCGGACGCGTCACCGCCGAGCAGCTCGTCTTCGCCTTCTACGACGGCGCCAAGCTGGCCACCCTCCTCGTCTGCGTCGGCGCCGCCAACGCCCTCGCCAATCCGGCGCGGCTGCTGAAGTCCCTCCCGGCCGCCCTGTACGAGGCGGGGGTCGCCGTGGTCGTCGCGATGACCTTCGCGCCGAACATGGTCGCCGACGTGGCCCGGCTGCGGACCGCCCGCCGGCTGCGCGGACGCCCCACCGGCGGCGTCAAGGCCGTCCTCCAGATCGGCCTGCCCGTCCTTGAGGGGGCGCTGGAGCGTTCCGTCGCCGTCGCCGCCTCGATGGACGCGCGCGGCTACGGGCGCAGCGCGCAGGTCCCGCCCGCCGTCCGGCACACCACCAACGTCCTCACGCTCGGCGGCCTGCTCGGCATGTGCGCCGGCACGTACGGGCTGCTCGCCGCCGAGGGTGCCGCGTACGGGCTGCCGGTCCTCGTGATCGGCCTCGGCCTGGCGCTCGCGGGCCTGCGCCTGGGCGGGCGGCGCAGCATCCGGACCCGTTACCGGCCCGACCGGTGGGGGTGGCGCGCGTGGGTGGTCGCCGGTTCGGGTGCGGCGGTCGCCGCCGTCCTGATCCGCGCCGGGACGCTCGATCCGGCCGCCCTCCAGCCCGGCGTCGTCCCGCTGGTCGCGCCGACGCTCCCGCTGTGGCCGGCGGCGGCGATCCTGATCGGCCTGGTCCCGGCGTTCGCGGCCCCCGTACCTCCGAAGGAGGCATCGCAGTGATCCGCTTCGAGCAGGTGTCGGTCACGTACGACGGCGCCGCACGCCCCACCCTCCGTGATGTGGATCTGGTGATCCCGGAGGGCGAGCTCACGCTCCTGGTCGGCCCGTCCGGCGTCGGCAAGTCCACCCTCCTCGGCGCCGTGTCCGGCCTGGTCCCGCACTTCACCGGGGGCACGCTGCGCGGCCGCGTCACGGTCGCGGGCCGCGACACCCGCACCCACAAGCCGCGCGAGCTCGCCGACCTCGTGGGCACGGTCGGCCAGGACCCGCTCGCGCACTTCGTGACGGACGTGGTCGAGGACGAGCTCGCGTACGGGATGGAGTCGCTGGGCCTGGCTCCGGCCGTCATGCGCCGCCGGGTCGAGGAGACGCTCGACCTGCTCGGCCTGAACGAACTGCGCGACCGGCCCCTCGCCACCCTCTCCGGCGGCCAGCAGCAGCGGGTCGCGATCGGCTCGGTCCTGACCCCGCACCCGAAGGTCCTGGTCCTGGACGAGCCCACCTCGGCGCTGGACCCGGCGGCTGCCGAAGAGGTGCTCGCGGTGCTCCAGCGCCTGGTGCACGACCTGGGCACGACGGTCCTGCTGGCGGAACACCGCCTGGAGCGGGTGGTCCAGTACGCCGACCAGGTCCTCCTCCTCCCGTCCCCGGGCGCGCCGCCGGTCCTCGGCAGCCCCTCCTCGATCATGGCGGTCTCCCCGGTCCACCCCCCGGTGGTGGCCCTGGGCCGGCTGGCGGGCTGGTCCCCCCTCCCCCTCTCGATCCGCGATGCCCGCCGCCATGCCGCTTCCTTCCTGACCCGCCTGCCGACGGCACCGGCATCGACATCGGAACCGGCACTGGTACCGGCACTGGCACCGGCACCGGGGGCCGGGGGCGGAGCCCTCGGTTCCGGGAAAGGGCGGGGTGGGGACGAAGCCCCGCACAGCGGCCCCGCAGCCCGCCCCGGCCTCCTGGCCCGCCTGCTCCGCCGGAGCGGGCCCACCACCGGCCCGGCGCGCGGCGCGGCCGGCGCCGACGGCCGGACCGCACCCCCGACCACCCCGGCGGAGCACGTGGCCCAGGTCACCGGCCTCTCCCTGCGCCGCGGCCGCGCCGAGGTCCTCCACGGCATCGACCTCCGCGTCGCCCCCGGCGAGACCATCGCCCTCATGGGCCGCAACGGCGCCGGCAAATCCACCTTCCTCGCCACCCTCGTCGGCACGCTGGCCCCCACCACCGGCACCGTCACCGTCCGCGGCCGCACCCCCCACCGCACCGCCCCGCAGGAGATGGTCCGCCGCGTGGGCCTCGTGCCGCAGGAACCGCGCGACCTCCTCTACGCCGACACCGTGGCCGCCGAGTGCGCTGCCGCCGACTCCGACGCCGGCGCGGCCCCCGGCACCTGCCGGGCACTCGTCTCCTCCCTGCTCCCCGGCGTCCCCGACGACACCCATCCCCGGGACCTCTCCGAGGGCCAGCGCCTGGCCCTGGCCCTGGCGCTCGTACTCACCGGCCGGCCCGCCCTGCTCCTCCTCGACGAACCGACCCGCGGTCTGGACTACGCGGCCAAGGCCCGCCTGATCGAGGTCCTGCGCCGCCTCGCCGCCGACGGGCACGCCATCGTCCTCGCCACCCACGACGTGGAGCTCGCCGCCGAGCTGGCCCACCGGGTCGTGATCCTGGCGGGCGGCGAGATCGTCGCGGACGGCCCGACCGCCGAGGTCGTCGTCTCGTCCCCCGCCTTCGCACCGCAGGTGGCCAAGATCCTGGCCCCGGCCCACTGGCTCACGGTGACCCAGGTCGCCAAGGCCCTGACCGAACCGGCACCCGAACAGAGGCCCGAGCCCGAACCGGCGTCGGCACCGGCACCGGCTCCCACCCCCGACCCCCGGGCCGAGGACGCCGGATGAGCGCCCGCCCCCTGCGCATCGGTCCTCGTGCCGCCGCCGCGCTGCTCCTCGTCACCCTCATCGGCATCGCGGCCTTCGGCTGGCCCCTCCTCGCCGACCGCCAGTCCGGCCTCGCCCACTCCCAGGACGCCCCCTGGCTCTTCGCGGGGCTGCTCCCCCTCCTCGTCGCCGTCGTCGTCGCGACCATCGCCGACCAGGGCATGGACGCCAAGGCCGTGGCGATGCTCGGCGTGCTCGCCGCGGTCGGGGCGGCCCTGCGCCCCCTGGGCGCCGGCACGGCCGGCCTGGAGCCGATGTTCTTCCTGATGGTGCTCAGCGGCCGCGTCCTCGGCCCGGGCTTCGGCTTCGTCCTCGGCTCGGTCACGATGTTCGCGTCCGCGCTGCTCACGGGCGGGGTCGGCCCGTGGATGCCGTTCCAGATGCTGGCGATGGGCTGGTTCTCGCTGGGCGCCGGCCTGCTGCCCGGCGCCCAGCGGCTCCGGGGCCGGGCGGAGCTGCTGATGCTGGCGGCGTACGGGTTCGCCGGCTCGTTCGCGTACGGCACGATCATGAACCTCCAGGGCTGGGTGCTCTTGCAGGGCATGGGCCAGGGCATCTCGTTCCACCCCGGCGATCCGGTCCCCGCCAACCTGGCGCGCTTCGCCGCGTACTGCGCGGCGACCTCGCTGGGCTGGGACCTGGGCCGGGCCGTGCTGACCGTCGTACTGACCCTCACGATCGGCGGCACGCTGCTGAAGGCGTTGCGGCGGGCGGTGCGGAAAGCGGCGTTCGAGGCACCCGTTTCCTTCGGTTCGCGTTGAAAGTGGCCCGGCGCACACACCATTTCGTGTAGCGGATCACGACAGAACGTGACATTCAGGCCGCCGCCCGGTGACCCGCCCCACAGGACCCACGTCACATACGGCCCGCGGTAGTAGGCCCCACCACCCCCAGGCCGCGCCCACAAAACCCGCACCGACCTGCACCAACACCGACGTAAGCAGCCGGGGCCCGATGGCCCTCCGCTGCGAGGACGGCTAGTACCGGGGGCCGTTGCCAGCGCCCCGCCGGCCTGGCTAACTGGTGATGTCGCCACGGCGGCGGGGCCTTCGCCCCCCGCCCGACGAACCCCTCTCCACCGCGTGAGTGGCTCACGCATGCCCCCGGGTATGCGGCGACCGCCCTTGTCCCCGTCGGAAGGTTTCCTCCGTGTCGAAGTCCGTCATCCGCCGTATCGCCGCTTCCAAGAAGACCCTCGCCGGCTCGATCGTCGCCCTGGGCGTCGCCGGTTCGATGCTCGCCACGGTTCCCGCCCAGGCGGCTCCCACGAGCGCCAAGGCGATCGCCCAGCAGATGATCAAGGACCCGGCGCAGTTCGCGGCCTTCAACAACATCGTTTCCCGCGAGAGCGGCTGGAACCACACCGCCACGAACGCCTCCTCGGGCGCCTACGGCCTGGTCCAGGCCCTGCCGGCCTC